>NZ_JANZKV010000275.1 GCF_025060895.1 Stieleria sedimenti
CGCATTACGCGGATCGCACCTCATCACACTTTATCGCTTTCACTTGGTTGGAATTGCCGTTGACGATTGGAGTAGCTGAACTTGAGTCTAACTGACGTTGCCCTAGGCTAATGCCTCCGCTTCCCGCGTAAATACATTCACACCATTGCCTCCATCGGCGACCCAATCGAGAAAATCGTAGACTAACGAGTCATTACCATCTCCGCCCCAAAGTTTGTCTTGACCTTCATCTCCTTGTAACCAGTCATCACCTGATCCTCCTGACAAGATGTCGTCACCTAGGCCGCCAAATAATTGGTCGTGGCCTTCGTTACCAGCGACAACGTCGCTGCCGATGCCTCCATTTGCGTAGTCGTCACCTAGCCCGCCCACAAGAACGTCATCACCGGCTTCGCCGTAAAGTTTGTCGTCACCCGAACCACCATCAATGATCGGGTCTGATCCAAGCCCGCCCCAGAGTTCATCATTCCCGGATTCTCCACGTAATTTGTCGGCCCCTTCCCCTCCTAAGATCTCGTCATTCCCATCTCCGCCATACAGATGATCATCACCCGCCATGCCCTCGATGCGATCGTTTCCCGCTTCGCCGAATAACGCGTCAGCGAACGAACCGCCAACCAGCCAGTCATCACCGTCGCCGCCGAACGCCATAAGTCTGACATCGGACTCATTGACAAAAATATCACTGCCTCCCGCGCCCCAGAAAATGATCAGGGAGAGGCTCTCACGCGGAAGCGTAAATGCTGGGACACCACTGATTTCAAAGGCAACGATGCCATCGGTCTCGATGACGCGGACATCGTCATCGCCGTCACCGCCGTGAAGCGTAAGTCTACCGTCGCTTGCGCGGAATTCCGTCTTTAGAGGCAACTGGCTGGGAACTCCCGGAGGCGCCTGATCCGACAACGCTCCGGGCTCGATCACACCAAAATCGGCATGCCAGACATTTGCGACTTGGTCCGGCATGGTGTTAGCCAATCGGACAACGTGGCTGGGCAGGTACTCGACGTTCTGATACCGAACTCTGCTCGCATCGCTGAGCGTCGGCATAGCGATATTGATGTAATTACGAAGTCTTCCGCCAATGATTGTGGTGCCCTCTATGCCGGATTCAACCGGCACGACAATCCCAGAATTGACGCCTTCAATCTGAGAATTGAATAGTTGAAGATTGTGATTTTCGTAGTTCTGAATTCCAAACCACATCCCCGTCGTTGCACGCGTATCGAATGACGCGTTGCTGCCTTCATTTGCGTTAGACACTTGAGGGTTTCCAACAATCGTCACATCCGAAAATGTGAGATTCGCTTCGTGATACGCTTTAACTCCTTCATGCGAGACGTGCCAGGCAAGGAAGTCAGAAACGTATTGACGCTGATAGTTTGCAATTTGCGATTGTCCCTGGGACCAGGTGAACCAAAGCCCTCCTTTGCTTGATACAGATTCGTTGTGCTGAAATTGATCTAGTTGGCGCAATGCGAATTGGGAGTCCGGGGTTCGGTAGTAGCCGTTGAAGTTGAACCCATAGCTCGCCGCATCATAGACGGTGTTGCCAATGAAGGTTCCCTCACTGGCACGCAGCCAAAATCCAGATCCATCGGCTCCGATTTCAATGAACAACTTGCCCTGCAAATCTAACGTTTGGGCGGCACCGGCACGCCCATCAGTCACCTGATGTCCGCCATCAATTTTCATCACTAAATTGTTGATAAATCGGTTGCCGACCTCGTTGCCGCTCTCCGTGACAATTCCTGCACCATCAACGTCGTAAACGATCGTGTTCCTAATAAGTCCATTATTGGTTTCGTGTACCGTGATCCCCCACTTCATGCCATCATTGACAACTACTCCATCGATCAAAAACGAATTCGACGCATGATGTAAGTGGATGGGGTAGCGAGCGACTTGGTTTTCGCCGATAATGATTAGAGAGCCGTCTTCATTATAGAGTGTGTTGGCAAGTTTGCTCTCGGCTCTGGTGCGGCCAACCGAACGGAATTCTGCGTTGACGATCGAGACTTCTGCATGGGCAGTTGCCATCATATGTCCGCGAACTCCATCCGGATTCTCACTGCGTATCAGAACGTTGCGGGTCAGGTTTGCGACGTGTGCCGTACGGTCAACACCGAAGCTGTTTTCTGTGATTCCGAAGTGATCGTACTGCAGCGCCGAAGCCAATGTGACTTCCGTTCCTGTCGCCGACTCAATTTTTGACGTCTCGGTTTCTTGCAGCACCACTGGTGACTTTCGCACAACGGTCTGTGAGGTTTCCGGTACGACTATCAGGTCGCCCAGATTCCATGAAGACACTTCGGACTCGAGCGAGATCGTGGTGTCTCCCTTACTGATGTCGCCAACAGCACGTGCAAACGGAGTCTTTTCTGCTCCGTGGAGATCTAAGTGGCCAAAGACGATCAATCCATTGCCGTACTGCTCCGGGTCAATGCCGGGCGATGCGACGGTGCCTGTCTTGAAGTGATGACCGCTTGGCCCTGGTGTATCCGTAAAGACGATTTCGGCATGAACGTTTACATCAATCGGACTTTGCTGTGTTCCGACAGTTAACGTTCCACCCGGCATGACCATCAATTCATTCAACCAGAGCGACGTATTGAGATCCGTTTTGAAATCGAGACGCCCGGAGACCTCAATCGCGTCGAGTGCAACTTGACTGTCGACGTCATAATCGACGTCTAATCCTTCCGGAATACGGATGATCGCGTCGGCACCCGGTACCTGACCGGTGCTCCAAACTTCGGGATTGGACCAGTCGCCGTTCTGTACTGCGATGAAGTTCGCATTCGCTGCGAAGCGGGGGATTATATCGTGGTGTGTGACCACTGAAGCTTCTGTGACCATCACGCCATTGTTATGGCCCATCATGGCCAGCAATCGCCGTTGCTCAAGCGCCTCGAACCAAAGCCTTCGCTTGGCTTGAGAGCGATTGTTTGAATGTGCCCGAAGATTTAGAACTGTATAGATATCCATCGTCTGCCTGGATCGATTTCATTTGCGAGTTGAGGAAAGATTGACAAATGAGCGACGTAGGTCCAGCCCCCGAGAAGAAAACTGCGTGGAAGTCGGTTAAGAAAAGTCACTTGATCTCGATCTTCACTGCAATCTGAATCCTACTTCGGTTCCGCGACGAACGCTGCCGGTTTTTGGATAAACGGAGCAGGAAGGCTGCAGATGGAGTCGCGAAAGTACCGGGCTTGTCGAAGGCCGGCTAGCCATTTTCAAAGAGCATTTTCAGCCACCGGTGGACCTGAGTCAGTTGCGGACCAAGTTCGTCACAAGGGACGAAAGCCGGCACCGTATCGACCAAATGGCGGCGGGCTGCGGGCACTTCTTCTTGCGCAGTCAGGCATTAGTTGCGAACTGTCATCATGGGATGCTGCCTTCCGACCCTAGCAGAGCGGGGGCAACGGCCAGATTCAGATGAAGCAAAGCAGGCCTCTGTCTGCCGACCCCCCAATAAATTCGGAAATTTTTGGCTTGGCAACTGGCGTTCCTTGCGACAACGTGTCGCTGGCGTACGCTTTGGCAAGCGGTCACACCGGCAGTTCGTACCCGATACCGTTGGTCAGCGTTTCGGGCTTGGAGCCAAGGCAGTCGCGTATGCGGGTATGAGAAAAACGATTGGAGTGGGGACACTCCCCGAATTGCTTCAAATTCCTATCTCGGGCCGAGTTGCCTCTGCGACGGATGCATTGTTTGGGATCATTGGAGCCGGCATCGGAATCTGGTTGAGCGACGTGATCTGGCCCAGCGATCACCAGTCGGCTCGCCAGGGACACCCCCCAAGTCTTTCGGCGTCCTTCGACGTGGTTCATTCTCGCGTTTCTGTATGGGATCGCGTTGTGCGTTGCCTCTTGGTTCCCGTTTGACTTCGTCACGGATGGTCCAACGCTACGATCCTTGCTGGAAGAGTTTCTCGAAAACCCATTTTCGGACTACCGCGGCTCGAATCTGAGGTCTTTATTCGTCTTTTTTCGTCAGGCCGTGATGTCGGCAGGGTTTGGGGTATTACTCGGAATCGGCGTTTCGCTGACCCCCGGCGCTTTCGCCCGAAAGGCAATTCGCTGCATCATTGTTTTGTTCATTCTGGCTTCAGCCTCGTTCATCGAACTGGGGCAACTGCTCGAAAGCTCCCACAGCGGCGCGGGACTCGGATTGACGATTCGAGTGGTCGCAACACTCCTCGGTTTTATCGCCGCTCAGGCGGTGGTCAGCGGGATGGTTCATCACAACTCAAAAGCAGACATCGAGAATTAGAAACGAACCGTGCCGAATGCGCAAAGGTCGGGATTGACGAAAACGAGATTGTCGAACCGCCGGAACGCAGAATCGCTGTACCGGCGGTCGCGCATGGGTAGGGCGGGAGGCTAATAGAGGGGCTGCCGCCGGACAGACTGCGAAATCGCAGTTGTTTGAGGAGTTACCGAACGATGTTGAATCGACTATCCAGGCAGCGGAAAGTCCAGGTTGAGGCGACCGTTGAGCACCATGCACCTCGCATTCTCGGAGGCGAAGCTGTACCGTCGCGACCGCCTGGTCTCACGTAAGTCGTCTCAATTTGCAACATCCCTCTTCAGGATCGCTGTCCCTGGATTTACGTGTACATCATCGGCATCAACGCGTTCGATCCATGTGCTCGTTTGGCATTTGGCATTTTCCTCGCCCCTTGCCCCCCCAAACCAGCCACTGAATTTTCGTCCAGTTCCTACCGGAATTGTCAGAGAAAGTATTGCAATCCCCCCGCCGACAGCTATTCTACTGGCTATGTTCGCTCGAATCCTCATGACCGTGATGCTGATCTTTGCCGGAGGCCAATTGGTTTCTGCGGGGATGATGATTTCGTGTGATGAACGTTTGGCCATCTCGGCGGAAGGTGTTGCGGAATTGGCGTTTGGTGGTGATCAGGATGTTCCGACATTTGTGCGGTACTGTGATTCGCCGGACCAAGCGTTTGGAATCGTGGGGAATAGCGTCGGAAATGGATCGTCCTCGGCGGTGCTTTCATCGTCGCCCGTATTGCCGCTGCATTTGAGTGGCTCGACGATCCGTTTCGCCAACGCGATGTTGCCACCGTCACCATGTCTTGAAGGTCTGTTTAAACCTGTCTAAGAGCCTCAGAGTCAGTTTAGTGTGTTTTGACTTTGAAAGTTAGATTTTGTGTTTACGGAAACCTTACCCATGAAACGTTTTATTTTTTCTATGGTCGCGTTATTCGCGGTCACCAGCAGTGTTCACGCGGGAGCACTCGGCTCGATCTTCCAGAATGAGGTCGTGAAGCTGCAGGATGTCGATTACGAATATGCATTTGACTCGGGCGATGACAGTTTGGATGCCGGCGATTACCTTTTGGCGATCATCGAGATTGAAAATATTCGTCTGAACTCGGACAACTCGGTCGTCTTCCCGGCTTCTGCTGCGACGACCACGATCACGGGTGTGTCACTCGTCAAAGTGCTGGCTGCGCCGACTCTGAACGGCACGCTGGGTGTTGATGCAGATCGAGCCGATTACGTACTTGGCGGTGTTACCGGTGCTGAGTGGACGACGTACACCGGCTTGACAGGGATCTCGGATGGGACAGCCTTGATTGCTTATGAGGATCCGGTCGGGGTCCACCTCGACACGTCGACCCTGTTGGCTGGTGTCGCTAGCGCTGCTGAGGGAACGATCCTGTTCGAGTTCGCAGTCGATAACTTCTTCACCGCACGAGTCCGAGATGAGGATGGAGGAACTTTCGATCCGACAAACATCAACAATATTGATGGACTGACATCGCGAGGTGATTTCAAAGTGAATGTGAGTTACCTGCCTGGTGTTGTGCTCGTTGAGCACGATGGAGCAGGCTTTGGTGTAACGTCTCAACTGCAGTTGGACGGTGGTCTTGAGTCTGGTGGTGGTGCCGGTGCCTTCGACATTATCACGGACACGGACCTTTACATTTATGCCGTGCCGGAACCGACTAGCTTCGCCATCTTTGGTGCTCTAATGGGTGCTGGTGTTGTCGCTCGTCGACGTCGCAAGTAAGTTGATCAACCTCTGATTCACTAAGACAACTTAGGAAACGGGAGTGCTCGAGAGAGTACTCCCGTTTTTTTGTTTGATTGCCAACTCGATAAAGATCGTTGCCTCGTGAACGCATGATGTTCTTGCCAATTGATTTGTGCAGTGTTAGCGATCTCCAGTCGGCCTGTGTGGTTTTTTCCGGTTGGGGTAGTATTCGCAATCTTGGGGTTGGGCTCGGGGGCTTGGGCTTGAATTCTCTGGATTCCGATGGTGCGGAATGAGCAATTAGGGCGATCTAGCTAGCGTGCGAAGGATCGCAGGATAACAAGCCAAAGGCTGTGGCAAGAACATCCATACTCGGTCACCCCTTGCGACCGCGTGCCTGACATCCGAGTGATCGCGACGAATTGACCGCGGTCTACCCCGCATTTCCACTATTGGTGCGACGAGGACTTAACCTGTTCAAGCCAGGTCACGGTCGTCGAATCGGTGGGCGGTCTTCGTCTGGGCGCGTACAATCGAGGGCCGACAATCGGGCAACTCCTTAGCACGGGACTTTAGGGACTATGACGACGCTATCCACCCACCAGACGTCGGGAACGCTGGACTCTCAGTTGAAGGCAATCGTTGGGGCTGAGCATCTTCTTTCTGCTGCACCGGACTTGGAGATTGTGTCGCGGACGAATGTTCCCGACCGTAATATTCCACAGTTTGCGGTCTACCCGGGCACGGCAGAAGAGGTCGCGGAGATCTTCAAACTGGCCAATGACCACAAGGTTCCCGTTTGGCCGGTCAGTCAGGGAAAGAACTGGGGATATGGGTCCAAGTCGGCTTGCTACCCGGGCGGGATCACCATGATTCTGTCGCGGATGAATCGCATTCACGAGGTCAATGAGGACTTGTGTTATGCGGTGATCGAACCCGGAGTCACCTACGGTCAGCTCAATGACCACCTGAAAGCGAATCACCCCAGCCTGTGGGCTGATTCGTCGGGAAGCACGAAGGATGCCAGCGTGGTCGGCAATGCACTCGATCGCGGTCGCGGAGTGACTCCGTATGCGGATCATTTTGGCGCCCTGTGTGGCATGGAAGTCGTATTGCCCAATGGCGAGTTGCTTCGAACGGGCACGGGGCCGTCCGAAACGTTCCCCGCGTGGAATGTGTACAAATGGGGGACGGGCCCCTACATCGATGGGCTGTTTTCACAATCGAATTTGGGGACGGTCGTCAAGAGCGGCATCTGGTTGATGCCCGCCCCGGAAAAATACGACTTTTTCGTTTTTGAATACACCGCCGATAGCAGCCGGTTCGCCGAATTTCTGGACACCTTCCGAAAACTGATTTTCCAGGGGGCAATTAAATCGTATCCCCATTTGGCCAACGACTTTGCGATGCTGTGCATTGTCGACCAGTATCCCAACGACTTGCTTCATCCGGGACAGCGTCATTTAAGCTCCGATGCGATGGCAGAGTGGAAAAAGCGACTGGGCGTTTCCGATTGGACGTTTGGATGTGGCATGTATGGCTCTAAGCAAGAAGTCAAGCTCCACAAAAAGATCGCAAAGAAAGAACTCGGCAAGTTCGGCGAGGTTGTCTTTGTCGGCGGGTGCGAGAAGGACACGCGGAAAGGACGCTTGATGTTGAAAGCCGCCCGCATGGCGCTGCGGTTGAAGGGAAAAACGGTCAAGCTGCTTGAGGGGCTCCCGTACGCGATCCGATTGTTCCAGGGCATCCCCACCGACTACTTCTGCCGCCAAGTCTACTTCAAGTCACACGCTGAAAAGCCGGCGATGGGCGACGTCGAACCTGCACGCGATGGTTGTGGTTTCGTCTGGATCGGTCCCGTTGTACCGTTCACGTCCGAACACTTGATCGGCTTCCTTGACGAAGTAAGGCCGCTCTACGATCTGTACGAATTTGATTTCTTCGTCGAACTGATCATCGAGAGCCCGCGAAGCGTGATTTGCCTGCTTGGTTTCTTCTATGACAAGCAGGATGAAAAGGAGTCGGAACGCGCCACCCAGCTCTACAATGCATTACGTGAACTATCGCACGAGCGTGGGTATCCTCCCTACCGTGCGAGCAGCGTGAGTTCGCCAAAAGCGCTCGATTGCAATCCGACCTTAAAAAGCACGCTTCACGACATCAAGCGTGCGGTCGACCCGAACAATATTCTGGCCCCCGGACGCTACGGCGTGGACCTCACGTCGAAGTAACCATCTCTTCTGACGCTGGGGCGGTTGCCGATGCGCCGCCCGTTGCATGCTTAACGTGAGATTCGACACTACTGGCGATCTTAGCTTCTTTACGCGTTGGGGCCTGCGAATCTTGGATGTACCTGCGGATGATTCGGTCGACATAGTCGACCGGATCTGGCCGCCGAATCCCGCGGCTTTCCATCCACCGTTGAGTTTCGTTCGATCGAAAGACTTGGTTGCGGCCCAGATAGGCAAGCAGGTGTGGTAGCGCTCGGGCGCTTCCCCGGATGTGCTTCGGTCCCAGGTTTTTGCCAAGCCATGCCGCGGTCAATAAGACCCACTTTGGAAGCCGCAGGCGATCGATGCAATCGATATCAAACTCCCCATAAATCCGCTGCACCGTGTTGCGTAACTTTTCCATTTCCAGATCAGGGGAAGGGCCATTGCAAAGGTGGAATATTTTTCCCACCGACGCAGGCGTGGAAAGCGAATCGACGATGCAATCTGCGACGTAATTTACCGGAACGATGTCCACCATCTGTGTTCCAAACCTGGGAAGGATGCCGCAGGTTCTGCGTCCGCTGAGGAAATCGCAAAGGTGGTAGAACACTTGGTATTGGGACACCTGGCCCGTGCTGGCATCGCCGACGACCATGCTGGGGCGGTGAATGGACATGGGTAACCCATTGTCGATCGCATTGAAGCAGTGCACCTCCGCTTCAGCCTTTGATTGTTCATACGTGTTGTGATACTCGTTCACGCCGCCCAATCGTTGTTCCGGAACGTCGCCTTCGAGTTTTCCTGCGACACCAATGGTGCTGACGAATTCGACTTTCTGAAGTCGATCCGACGCACTAGCGAGTTCAATCACCGACTTGGCAGGGGTGACCGAATGGCGCCTCGCCTCCTCGATCGATTGGCTGAGCTTCACCTTACCGGCACAATGAACGAAGTGCGTGCACGTTGACTTGATTTCTGTCAACGTTGAAGGATCCAGCCCCAAGTCGTGCTTGGTGATGTCCCCGGTCACGGGGCGAACCCGATTGAAGACTTCGACATCGCGGTATCCGAGGCTTTTGAGCAATGATTTCACTCTTTCTTCAGCCTGTTGTCCGCTCGCGCTGTTGCGAACCAGGGCAGTGACGCTCGTCTCCGGCCGTTCGATGAGACGACGGAGCACTTCGGTGCCGACAACTCCGGTCGCGCCGGTTAGGAAGACATTCGTCGCTTCGACGCTCATGCTGAGACCACCGGTTGTTGGAGCGAAGCGGAGCCGTACATCGCGTCGAGTTCATTGATGTAGGATGACTCGATTTGGCTGCGGCGTTTCTTGAGACTGGATGTGATTTCCGATCTGTCAAGTCGGAAGGGTTGCGGCAGGATTCTAAAATCCGCGAGTCGTTCGTGTTGCTCCAGCGAGGATTCGACGTCTGCCAATGAGTCTTTCATCAACAGCCTGGCCGCCTCGCTGTTTAGTGCATCACTTCGGCTGGTGCCTGCTGGGACGAGATCGTCGACGGCGTCGATGAAGTCAGTTGACGGAACAATCAGCCCGACAAGGCACTTTCGCCCCTGTCCGTGGACCGTAATGTCAGAGACATACCGGCTTTGTTTGTAAGTTTGCTCAATTGGTTCCGGCAACAGTTTCCGACCGGTCGAGGTTTTGATTTGGCTGTCCTTGCGGCCGTTGATGACAAGGCAACCGTCGTCATCGAAAAACCCCAGGTCTCCTGTCGCGAAAAAGCCTTCATCATTCAGGACGCTCTCTGATTGTCCCCAATAGTGCTTGATGCTCCCCGGCCCCTTCACCAAGATTTCTCCGTCTGCGGCAATCTTGACTTCGTTCGACGGCAAGGGTTGCCCGACCGTGCCGACTTTCCGACCAGATGGTCGATTGACGGACACCGGCACAATGTTTTCGCTCACGCCATAGGCTTCCAAGATCTCCCAGCCGGCGAACTCTAGCGTCTGAGCTGTCTTGACAGACAGTGGCGCGGATCCGCAGACCAAGTACTTTAGCTTGCCACCGAGAACCCGCTTCGCACGACGTCGGATGATTGTCTGAGCAAGGCGATGCATGGGATTTTGTCGAGGGGATGGTGCGTTGATGGCACGCCGTGCGACAGCCGATGCAATTGATGGCAGGTTATCGAGGCTGGATTCAATCCCATCAGCCAGCTTCTCAAGCAACCTGGGGACCGCTACAAGAACGACCGGCTCAACTTGCTGGACGGTTTCCAGCAACTTCGTGTGGTCTGGCTCAAAATAAATCTGGGCACCCTGACGCATCGACAGAAGGTTCATCATGCGTTGGAACAAATGATTCATGGGCAGCCAACAGACTGTCGCATCGTCCTGGCCTACCAGGGGAAATTCCTGGCTAATTTCCTCCACGGCATCGACAAACTGCTTGTGCGTATAAGACATCCCTTTCGGATCACCGGTTGTGCCGGATGTGAAAATGATTGACGCATCGTCGGAGGGGTTTGGCAATTCAAAGTCTTCGAAACTGAGTTCGGTTTCGACGCTCTTTTTTGAGCCGCTGATCCCGCATCGATCAACTGCGACCAGCTGCAGCTTGCGATCACTGATCAGTTGCAGCGATGGAGAGGAGCCAACGGTAATGACCGCACGCGGTCGCGAAAGATCGATGACCGAAGCGATTGATTGATCGCATCCATTGACGTCGAGTCCGACCACAATAGCACCGGCCAGATGGACCGCGACTTCGGCAACAGTCCAACCAAGTTCCGTCGCCCCGTGCACTGCGACGCAATCACCTTTTTTGATGCCCAGCGATCGGAGTTCACCCGCCAACGCTATGCAGCGTTGGCCGAATTGGCTCCAAGTCAGTGACGCCCACTCGCCGGTCTCGGAACGGTATCCGAACGAAGGCGTATCTGGATTCGTGCGAATCCGATCAAGCATGAGTTCGACGGTCGTTTTCCAAGCGCGAGGTGACCGACTCTTGCACGGTTCGGAAGGTTTTCCGGTGACATCCTCCCACGTCATCACTTGCGGCTCTTGATTGCGGGAAAGCTGCTCGGCGTATTCCGCACCTTGGCTTTCCCGTGTGATCGCCAGATCATCCTCTTTCATATTGAGCCAAGAAAGTGACTTGGCGACGTTGCGACCGAGGAGTACTTTTTGCCGAATCATCGCGTTGACCAACGGCCCTGCGAATCGCCAATAGGTTCGATTCGCTTTTCCCTCACGAATCAACTTCGAAAACTCCGGTGCGTACGGATTGAAACCGAGATGTTTTAAATCCGAATACATGAGCAACCAGTTGATGGGGCAATTGCTATGGATCGGGTTTGCGCTTTTTTTGTTTTTGATTAGCCCGAGTTCCACGACCAAATCCATTGCCTCTTCTTGGCTGTAATCCCAGGCGTGAAAGGGCGCGATATAACGTGGGATCTCAGTTCCCTCAGGGAAGTCATGTGGATTCCAAAATAGCTTCAGCTCATGGTCGGAAAACTGGCCCGATTGGACGAGCTCGGGTGGCGTCCAGTCGTGATTGCAAAGCAACTCACGAGAAAACTCGTACTCCATTCGATCCGGTTCGGGCTGCCCCGGCGCATAGCCGGCGGCGACGAGTGGAATTCCCTTTTCGATCGCAAATCGCAGCGAATATCCTTCGAATAGTGGGGCGCAGACGTAACAGACTGTCCTGACCGCGCCACGGGATTCCTGATGGGATAGCAGGAAGCGGAACATTTTCTTGTAAAACTCGACCGGAGGCCTGTAGGTAACATGTGGCACATCGAGCAAGTCCACGGTTCTGCGGATGTTGGTCCAGGCGACGTCCGGAATGTTGATATCCGTCGTGAAGGCCAGGACGTTCAAGCCATAGTCATGTTTCAATTTGTGCAGCAACAGGCAGCTGTCTTTGCCACCACTTAGGTTGACCAAAACGTCGTATTCGGCCTTTCCTCGACAGTCTTGGAGTGTTTTTTCAAGGTCCGCTTTGTATCGTTCACGCCGTACTTCGGCTGACTCAGCCAATGCTTGGGCGTTTTCAATCGAACAGAGGCTGCATACCGATTGCGTATTCAAATTCGCGCCCGGTACTGCGGCCGGGAGTAGGCAGTTTTGACACTTTCCTTGGCAAGACATGGTAAATCCCCAAGCGAGTTTTCTCGCTGTGGCAATAATGTGGTTGAGATCAAACTTCACGCATTAAAAACTACGATTCGTTATGACGATTCGCTCGGATGCTCCCAAAGTTTTGCATTCTTGGGACGGCACTCAGGAAAACGAAACGGGTGTAGCGATTCGAGGGATTAGCCGGGTCTTTTCTAGGTTGACACTGATCAGCGTGAGTAGCACTTGATGGCGGTGGTGCCTGAGCAAATGGATGAATGTGGAATCGTTCGGCAAGAGAAACGGGCGGAATAATGCGGCCACGAAACGTGCAGGAGGACGGTGGCAAAACGGTCAGCGCGGGGAGGCAGAATGATTCTGGGCGGCCTAATTTCTTGTCACCCATTTTCCTGTCGCCTTCGCATTCACCACTCCAGTTTTTCTGCCCTCCATTTTTCTGCCAACTCTTCCCCCAACATTCAGGATGCTGCCCTGCTTCGCGATCGATTCTGTCATCGTTAAGCCCGCGCGAGTTCTTTACCAGCCGTCGCTTGGGCACAGCGAATCGAGTCGTGAAGTAGCACATTGTGTGTCCAAAACGCGGGGCGTCGAATCTCACCGGAAAAGTTGTTCTGGGTACTGATGCCCGACTCACTCCGCTCTCTTCATCGTCAGCTTGCAATGAAACCCTCTTTGACGGTTGATTTTGGTTTAAACGTTTAGGGGGGATGCGTCAAGATGTGTCGTAAGCCGAATTTGTATATGGACTTACGGTCGGTAGATTTGGTTGACAGGTGAGTAGGTGCGGTGGTCGAGTAGCCCGCCCCGAAACCCTGGCGGGATCGTTGCGATGGCGCAATCGGATTGATCAGGGGGCGATGCGATTTGCCGTTGGTCGGGGCTGGCTCGTGCGGGGCCAGTTGGCTGTTTTTTGACCAGCCCGTTTTTTGACCCCAGCTGATTTGTGGGAGGATTGGGGCGGGCCACGTGCCGTTGCGGAGTCGCAAGCTGGAAGCGTACGCCACTTGGAGGATCGCAAGCTGGAAGCTAATACCACTTGGGGGCTTGTGGGATGGACTAGAAATGTTCAAGTTTGACGGTTAAGCTGTCGATGACAACAGGGAATCCGTTCGCCATTTAGCTCCTTTCCCCTAATCACCTGTGCGATGCGTTGGAACCTTGCCTATCGCACTCTTTTTCATGATCGCGGCAAATTAATTGCCGGATTGGTCGGGGTGATCTTTTCGGTGGTGCTGGTGAACATCCAGGGCGGCCTGTTCTTTGGCTTGGTCAACAAGGCCAGCATGCTGGTGGACCGCAGTAATGCGGACATTTGGATCGGTCATCGGGGAATGCACAATGTCGACTTCGCGCACCCGATTCCTGAACGCTACCGCTATACCGTAGCTGGAGTGGAAGGCGTTGCAGAGGTGCAGCCGCTGAAGCTTCAATTCGTCAATATGGCGTTGCCGGGAGGCAAGTACCAGCAGGTGTTATTAGTGGGGGTCGCCGAATCGACCAATCTAGGAAGAGCCTACTCGATCGTTGATGGACCGCAGGACGCGATTAACAGAAACGACGCAATCATTTTGGATCGGTGCGACGACGACAAGCTGGATTCCCCGCAAGTGGGAGAGCTTAGAGAGGTCAATGGCCGCCGAGTGCGTGTCGCAGGGAAGAGTAATGGGATTCTCAATTTTCTAGTCACGCCCTACGTTTTCGCTAACTACGACGATGCCATTGAGATTGGTGGTTCGAATCCTGATGAAACGTCCTATCTGCTTGTTCGTTTAGCGCCAAATGCGGATTGTCAAAGAGTATGTCGAGACATCCGAACGCTTCTTCCCGAGCTTGACGTCATGACATCCGATCAGTACGCATCACTCAGTATCAATCATTGGATCACGCGTACCGGACTGGGGCTTAGTTTTGGTGCCGCCACCTTACTCGGATTGTTAGTAGGCTTGGTGATGGTCGGCCAAACCCTTTATGCGATGGTGCTGGACAGAGTAGGTGAATATGCCACGCTGCGAGCAATTGGCTTGGGCGAACGGGAACTGCTTAGCATTCTTGCGTTTCAGTCTGCACTAGTCGCTTCGATTGGAATCGCCATCGGGATGGTCATTACCATCATTCTGAAAACGCTTCTCAGCTCACCGAAAGCGACGATCGAAATTCCGTTGATGCTGTACGTCGGGTGTGGCGTGTTGATTTTCGCGATCTGCTTGTTCGCGGCCGGCTTGCCGTATCTCCGCGTCCGACGTATCGACCCCCATACGGCGTTGCAGTCATGACCACCACGAACACCGGCACGACGGCCAGCACGCCCACCGATGTGCCTGTCGGTGTTCAACCTGGCCAGGGACCTGCGTCCGGGCAGAAAACGTCTGCGATTACAAATCACGCGTTGGAAGCCAAGGCGATCGCGAAATCGTACGTGATCGGTGGCCAGTCACGCCCGGTGCTTGACGGCATCGACTTCCATGTCGATCCGGGGGAATGCGTCTTTTTGGCCGGGCCCTCCGGAAGTGGAAAAACGACCTTGCTGTCGATCTTGGGGCTGCTGCTGACATCCGATTCCGGTCAGCTCCTTCTCAAAGGTCGCCGCGTTGACCGATTGACGGAGGTGGAACGCACGCTGGTGCGGCGCGAGCGGATCGGATTCGTGTTCCAGCGATTCCAGTTGATCAACGGATTGACAGCGGAAGACAACGTGTCGATTCCCTTGACGATGGACGGGATGCCGCTTCGTGAAGCCCGTGATCGAGCGGGCGCATTGCTGTGCCGAATGGGACTGGAGGATCACCGCAAAGCCCTGCCGACGTCGATGAGCCCCGGCCAATGTCAACGCGTGGCGCTGGCCCGTGCCGTGATCAACGAACCGGAATTGATCCTGGCCGATGAACCGACGGCGGCGCTGGATGGGAAATCGGGACAGGCTGTGATGGAGTTGCTGCACCAGTTGACCAAAGAGTTCGCCAGCTCGACCGTCGTCGTGACGCATGATCCGAGGATCTACCAATACGCCGATCGAATCTGCGAAATGGAAAACGGGAAATTCAAATGAGACAGCTCTTTCTCGCCGGAGCTTTCGCGGCACTCGGGGCAGGTATTCTGTTCATTGCCGATCAGCACGAAAAGGCGAATGATAACCCAGTGTCTCGCCCCGAAGTCTCGCACCCCGTCGCGGTCAAGGCCTCGGTCCACGCGGCCGGACGCATCGAAGGCACGACCGAAAACGTTCTGATTCGCCCCCAGTTTCCCGGCCGGATCCAATCGGTGTTGGTGACACGCGGTAGCCGAGTCGACGAGGGCCAGGTGTTGTTCCGGCTGGAATCAAAACGCTATGAAGCCCAGCGTGACTTGGCGGCAGCGATGCTGTCGGCGGCCCGGGCCAATCGGATGCGGCTGATCGCCGGGGCGCGGGAGAGCGAAATTGAAGCGGCGAAGCAAGAAACGGTTGCCGCGGAGGCGCGCTACGAAAGTTCGCGAACTCGATTCGAGCGTGCCAGCAAGTTGTTAGAAAGGAACGCCATCAGCTCCCAAGAGCTGGAAGATCGTCGCGCCGATCACGACACCAACCTTGCGTTGTTGTTGGCCGCTCGAGAGCGGTACGAAACGGTCAAGGCAGATCCTCGCCTGGCAGATTTAATGGCGGCCGATGCCGAGATCGCGTCCGCCGAAGCACAGCTGGAAATGGCCGAAATTGATCTGCAACGATGCTCCATCGTTTCTCCTTGTCCGGCGACCGTGTTGGCAGTGGACGTCAACCCCGGTGAATGGATCAGCCCTGAGATGCCCCAGGCGGCGTTGGTACTGTCCAATACCGAACGTTTGCGTGTCGTGGCTGACGTGGACGAACGGGATGCGCTAACCGTCCGGCCGGGCCAGTCTTGCGAGATCTCCATGGATGCGTCGCCCGGACAGTTTTTCCAGGGAGTGGTCGCGGAAATTGAACCCAGAATGGAACCGAAAAAGATCTACGGGGGCTGGGCAGGGGAACGCAACGAGACGCACACGCGGCGTGTGTGGATCGATCTGACGACAGAAGTGACCTTGCCGATCGGTCTGCCAGTTGAAGTCATGATTTCAGGCACGCCGAGCTCTTAGTCGCAGCTCGCTTGTACCGCCCGGAAAGTCGCTGGGATGCTGGCGAATTCGATGGGGAATCGGGAAGCGTTGGCAGAAAGATGGGGGCCAGGAAAGCCGGGAAATGGGCAAGACGATGGGGGCAAAACGATGAAGACTGGAAGGCAGAATGATTCGGGGCAGAATGATGAAGAGGGGAGGCAGGATGGGGGCGGGTGATTTTCTTGTCACCGATTTTCCTGTCGTTCTTTCATCCAACACGCCCGTTTTTCTGCCAACTCTTCCCGCCCCTTCAGGCAACGCTGTGAAGCATTTTTAGCGGTAGGGCGCGAGCGGGCTGTCGATTTAGTCGGGATCTGCTGAGTCAATGGTGAGCCGCTGGCCGTAAGGCCTCGGGCAGCGCCTCGATGCCCGGCCGCTTGCGCGTCACGGCTCGCAAGCACGACAGCCCGCGAGCCTTCCGGTAGGTTGGCAGCGATGAAGAGCCGGAGGGCTCGCGCCCTGCCGCTAACACCTCGTAAAACACAGAAATTAAATGCTTCACAGCGTTACCCTTCAGGATGCTGCCTTCGCCTGGTAGCGGTCGCGGAGGCGGGCGTGGAAGGCGTTGGGTTGGGTGATGTCGGCGCGCATGTACTGGCCCGGTGATCCGCCGACTTGCTCGCACGCGAAGGGCTTTCCGATCGGTTCGGCTCCGAACACCCGCCGGTACAACTTGGCGTGCCGCGGATGCACGATCGCGTCCAGGTGCGTCAGCCCCATCTGTAGTGCCGTCCGGTGCATGCAACTGGTCATCTCCAGAAACACCGTGCGGTAGCCCGTCGGCGTGTCGCCGGACCAAAACCACGAGTGATCGATGGCCAGACGCGTGATCCGGCCGATCGCATGGGCGCCAGTACGCTTGGTCATCGCCGCATGCGTGTCGGGCACCATTAAGGTCACCGTGCCGCAGATTTGTTCAGGTGCTTGCAGCCGATCCATGGACCGATTGGGAATCGATCGCAACTTGGCATGGCGAGTCTGTTTCGGATCGGCGGAGTAGTACGCCGAGAAAACTATCGGTCGCCAGTTGGTGATCCGCGTGGACGGATCGGATGGACTCGCCGGGATCTGCGGCAAGCTGAGACTGTCAAAGCTGGGCGTCTGTTGGTTGGCTCCTTGCAATCCCGCTTCACGATAGCGATGAATCCAGAACCGCTGCGCCCGGGCCAGCTCTCTCGCCGAGGTCGCTTGGACACAACGAATCGAGTCGTGTAGATGAATGGTGTGGGCGCCCCTCGCTGGGCGCCGAATCGTGCCGGAGAAGATCGCTCTGGTTTCTGGTGCCCGACTCATTCCGCTCTCTTCGTTTTCTGCTTGCAATGCAACCAACCTTGACGGTTAGGCGTGGTTTAGATGTTTAGGGAGGATGCGTCAAGACGTGTCGTAAGCCGAATTTAGATAAAGACTTACGACGGGAAAAGTTGGTTGACAGGTGAGCATGTGCGGTGGTGGAACCATCCGCCCCGATAACCTGGCGGGATCGTTGCGATGGCGCAATCGGAATGATGATGGGGTGGCGGGATGGGCGGAATGTTGTGGTGGTTGGGTGGTCTGTGGGCCTGTGCGGTGGACACGCAGATATGTTTTGACCAGCCCATTTTTTGACCCATGCTGGCTTGTGGTGTTTTGGGGGCGGGACACGTGCCGTGGCCGGGATCGCAAGCCAGGGCTTAGGCCAGAGGGCAAGCTGGGGCTTGCCGGAGACGCAAGCTGGAAGCTTACGCCACTGGGGGCAAGCTGGGGCTTGCCGGGGGACGCAAGCTGGAAGCTTACGCCACTGGGGGCAAGCTGGGGCTTGCCGGGGGACGCAAGCTGGAAGCTTACGCCACTGGGGGCAAGCTGGGGCTTGCCGGGGGACGCAAGCTGGAAGCTTACGCCACTTGGGAGCTTGGGCCACTGGGAAGCTTGGGCTGCTTGCGAGAACGCTTGCGGGGGGCGGGGCTGTTTTGGTAGACCCGAATTTCGTTGCGTTCGTTGTTTATTCTGCTTGGTGAGGCACGTCACAATGCTCGGGCAAAATCTGTCTGCCGGTGAACAGGATCAGTTGGCCGAACTACTGAAGTTGGATCGGTTTCGGCTGAAGATGGTCTATTGGGATCTGCCGACGCCGGCGATGGCGGATGTTGCGGGCGAATACGACGCCCAGTTGCTCGACCAGGGCGACCGATTCGGTGCCTTCCTGACCCGTGTCGCGTTTGGTTCCAAAGGCCCCTGGGTCGGCAAGGCTTTCCGTCCGCTCTCGCATGCCGATGGCGAGGGCTACAACGCTTTCGGGACCGTGGATGATCGAAAGGCTCTGTTGCCGATGGACACGTACATCGACCATTCGAACATCGTGCCCGGCAATTCGTACATTCTGGATTACCGCAGCAAGAACCGCGGACCGATCCGATGGCTCCGAGGAGAGCTGCGCCAAGTCACCGCCAACGTGCTGTTGGGAATCGGAACGTTCGGCCCGCGGGCGAGACGATTGCATAAGCTGCGTCGCGTGATTCCGTTCGTGCTGGTCCGCAGCGATCGAGAGTATTTGAGTGGCGAGCGGGTGCGGATCTCGGCGTGACCGAGTGGCGCGCGGGTGTTTTCAGCCTACGAGCGAGCGGCGCGTGTTGAAGTTGAGCATCGATCACGCGCCACTGGCTGACGCCACGTGCTGGGATGGTGGCGTGCCGGGATGCGACGTTTGGCCGGGTTTCGTCCGATCCCGGATTGGCTGACAATGACGTGGTCACTTTCCCCGAATCAGGACCATTTCCAACCATGACTCAAACCCGTCACTCCGCAGGGCCGAAAAGCGTCGCCGCGTTCGAACAAGCTTGCAAACTCATGCCCGGTGGCGTGAACAGCCCCGCGCGTGCGTTCGGCGCCGTCGGTGGGACCCCGCTGTTCATCGATCATGCCGACGGGCCGTACTTGTTCGACATCGACGGGAATCGCTACATCGATTACATCGGATCCTGGGGCCCGATGATCTTGGGCCATCGATCGCCTCCGGTCATCGAGGCGATCGAAAAAGCGATCGCCAAGGGCACCAGCTACGGCGCGCCGACGGAAGCCGAGTCGCGTCTGGCTCAGCAGATCATCGACGCGGTGCCGAGCATCGACAAGGTCCGACTGGTCAACAGCGGAACCGAAGCGACGATGAGCGCGATCCGGGTGGCACGCGGCGCCACGGGACGACACAAGGTGATCAAGTTTTCTGGTAACTACCACGGTCACGTCGACAGTCTGCTGGTCGCCGCGGGCAGCGCCGCGGCAACGCTCGGTGTGCCTGACTCACCGGGCGTCACGCCGGGAGCCGGCCAGGATACCCTGGTCCTGCAGTACAACGATTGTGATGGGGTCAAGAACGCGTTCGCAACGCACCCCGGTGAAATCGCGGCGGTGATTTTGGAACCGGTCGTCGGCAACATGGGCTGCGTCCCGCCGACGATGGAGTTTTTGGAAACGCTCCGCGCCGAGACGCTGTCGGATCAATCGATTCTGATCTTCGATGAAGTGATGACCGGTTTTCGCTTGGCCTACGGGGGCGCCCAAGAACGATTCGGCGTGGTGCCGGACATGACGACGTTGGGCAAGGTGGTCGGCGGCGGGATGCCGCTGGGGGCCTACGGCGGTCGGGCGGACATCATGGACAACGTGCTACCGGCGGGCAAAGTCTTTCAGGCGGGAACGCTGAGCGGAAACCCGGTGGCCGTCGCCGCGGGCAGCGCCACGTTGCAGCAACTGGTCGAAGATCCGCCCTACGAACAGCTCGACGCCATGGGCGACCGCTTGGCCGGTGGCGTCCATGCCGCGGCAACCAAACACGGCATCCCCCATCAAGTCCAACATGTCGGCAGCATGTTGACACTGTTTTTCAACGCGCGTCCGGTGACGAATTGGCCTGAAGCCGATCGCAGTGACCGAGACGCGTTCGGTCGATACTTTTGGGGGTTGATCGAAAAAGGCGTCTACATGCCGTGCAGCCAATTCGAAGCGTTGTTCTTCAGCAACCAACACACCGAAGCCCTGATCGACGAGACGATCGACGCGGTCGATCAGGTGTTGGCGGGGTTGTAGGGGAGCGTCGCGGATGGAGTTTCACATTAGCGGGATGCGTTACGGCCTGTTGATTTAAGCGGGATCTGCGGAGTCAATGGTGAGCCGCTGGCCGTAAGGCCTCGGGCGGGCGCTGAAGTGCCCGGCCGCTTACACGTCGCGGCTCACTCAATCGACAGGCCGGTTAGCGAGCTGCGCGTGGGTGAGGGGCGACACAACGGAGTCGCGGTATTACGGTCAACCGCCCACCGGATGCTCTACGACCAGTGAGATGGCTCATCCCCAGCCCTTCTCCCCCACAAATCGACAAGCAAGCTTGTTAACGATTTGTGGGGGAGAAGGGTGCCAGATCCGTCAGATTCCAGATCGACGTCCCAGACCATTTAAAACACGCGACACTGGCTGACGCCACGTGCTGGGATGGCCGCGTGCTGGGGTGGTGGGCGTCCACTACGGCGTGTTTTCGGGTTTGGCGATCGGCAGGGTGACGACGGCCGAGGTGCCTTGGCCGGGGGCGGAACGAAAATTGAGCGAGCCGCCTAGCTGGGAGACGACGTTGCGGGTCAGGTAGAGTCCCAATCCGATGCCGCGTCCCGGTTCTTTGGTGGTGAAAAAGGGGTCGCCGACGCGGCCCAGGATTTCGTCGCTCATGCCCTGCCCCTGGTCGGTCACGATGAATTCCACGTTGCGTTGATCGAGCCTCGATTCGACTCGCACCCGTCCGTCGACTCCGCTGGCATCGAGCCCGTTGTGGATCAGATTACGAATCGCTTGAGCGACCGCTTCTTCGGGCATCCAAAGCGTTTTGTTTTCGACGTCTTCGGTGCCATCGACCACGTCGACGCGGTGGGGATCGCGGACGCCTTCCAGTGTCGCATCGATCAGCTCACCGACCGTGGTCCGAAACCATTCCTGGGCCATCGAGTCTCCGGCGGCACCCCGCATCCGTTGCAAGATATGGCGGCACAGATCGAGTTGATGGTCGATCAGCTTCAGGTCCTCGTCGACGGTCGCCGGTTTCTCCACGCCTTCGAGGTGCCGCGTCAGTTCACGCGCCACGACATCGATCGTCGAAAGCGGCGTCGCCAACTCGTGGGCCGCGCCGGCGGCGAGCGTCGTCAACGATTCCAGTTTGCGGTCGGCGGCCTGAGCCAGTTGGTTTTCCCGCAGCTGTTTTTCTCTCGCCCGCAACAATCCACTCGTACGCGTCACAAAGTACGTGACGACCGAGGCACAGGTCGTGAACGCCAGCATCAACCCGAGTGTTCGAAGATCAAATCCGTTCGAGACGGTTTCCATCCCCAGTTCCTTGACCGGAATGCTGTACCGCAGAATCAATGCGTAACCGATCGTTGCGACGACGGTCAACGACCAAGCCGCCTTGGGCCAGATCATCACGCCGCCGACCGCCAAGTTGACGAAGTAGAAAAAACTGAAGGGGTTGGCCGCGCCGCCGCTGAAGTACAACATCGCGGTCAGCGTCGCGAGGTCCAGCAACATCAATCCCAACGCGACCTTCTGCACCCGCGGGGATCCATCCTGCTCCAACGCCGCAAGCTCGTGATCGGAACCCCAACGTTGCGCGGGGCGGGACGCAGCCTCCGGCGATTCATCGCGGTGTCGTGGGTCGGCCACGTCTTGGTTGGACAAACCTTGAACATGGTTCTGGGGGCCGTCGTAGCGGCGCAGCCAAATGCCGTAGATCACGTTGGTGACCGCCGTCAAACCGACCAACCCCAACAATGGAACATAGGGCAGTTGGACACCGATGCCCCAACCGGCAAACAGGATCGTGACCAATTGGCCGGCGACGGCAAACGACCTCAGATGCAGCAGCCACGCGGAGGAGCCCAGTCGCGCGGCGGGAATCAGCGGGATGGCGAGTCGGGAGGTGGACTGGTTCACGCGAGGTGGGGTGTTTGTTGTTAGCGGTAGGGCGCGAGCCCTTCGGTCTTTCAATGTGCTATTGAGACGCGACCGGACGGCTCGCGCCGTTCCGCTAACACCTTCAGTGCAATGCAAGTGACACGCCGTAAGCCGGAGGCTTACGGGGGTCGTAAGCCGGAGGCTTACGGGGGTCGTAAGCCGGAGGCTTACGGGGGTCGCAAGCTGGAAGCTTACGGGGGTCGCAAGCTGAAGCTTACGGGGGTCGCAAGCTGGAAGCTTACGCCACTTTTCGCAAGCTGAAGCTTGTGGGGGTCGCAAGCTGGAAGCTTACGCCACTTGGTTTTCTGTTGGGCTTCAGTGGTCGATGGCGGTTTCGTCGGCGGAGCGATTGTGCTGTTCGCGGAGCTGATGCATCGTTTCGACGATCGCTTTGGCTTGCAGATGGATCGCCGTTTTTCCGTCTCCGCGGTTCATCGCCGCCATGCCGTCTTGTTGAAACTGATCGATCTGTGCCCAGTCCATCATCCAGTTCTTGAGCTTGGCGGCTTCGCGCAGTTCGTCGACAGTTTGTCCCAGTCGATCGAACAACGTCTGGTCGGGCTTGGAGGCGTAACGTCGATAGGGTGCGTTCCCGCCGTAGGCTTTCGGGATGCCACCTCGTTTGCCGTTTCCGGCGGCATTACGCCGCCGCGTCTGTTTTTTCAGGTTGGAATAAAAAGTGGCGGCAATCACGCCGGAAACCAGGGCACCGAACAGCGTCGCGATCATCGCTCCGTCGTTCAAACGCAGGAACAGGAAAACGACCGAAAGGATCGCCAGCAGGATCGCGATGACCAGCGAAATCACCATTCCCCGCTTCATCGAGGCGTCTTCGGATGGCTTTTTGGGCAGCGGTTGCTTGTCGTCGAGCAGCGGGCCTTCGGTGACCGTCGCGACGACGATGGTCGTGTTGTCCGGGCCGCCGCGCAGGTTGGCCAAATCGACCAACACTTCGACCGCTAGCTCTTCCGGCAAACAGTCCAACAACGTCGCGATCTCGACGTCATCGACCTGTCCGGACAAGCCATCGCTGCAGAGCAAAAATTTGTCGCCCAGCTCCAATTCGAAGGGGCCTTCGACGTCGATTTGCACATCCGAGTTTGGTCCCAGCGAACGCGTGATCACGTTCTTGGGCAACGCTTGGCCGAGGGCGCTGTCGGGATGCACCTGTCCGCTCGCCTGGACTTCCCAGACCAAGGAGTGATCAAAGGTCATCTGTTCAAACACACCGCGTCGCAATCGGTACACGCGAGAATCGCCGACATGGGCGATCACGCCGCCGATCGGCAGCAGCGCCAACGTGCTGGCGGTCGTCCCCATGTTGTGAAACTCGGGGTTCTGTTGTCCGCGTTGATAGATTTCCGCGTTGGCTTCGCTGACTGCGACATGCAACGAATCTTTTGCGTCCGCCACCGCGGTGCGAAAGTAGTTCATCGCGATCAATTCGGCCGCCATGCTGCTGGCCAACTCGCCGGCCGCGTGAGCTCCCATCCCGTCGGCCACGATAAACAAATGCCCACGGCTTTCAAATCGCTCACGCGACTGTGCGGGGATGACCGAGTGCGAGTCTTGGTTGTTGGTTCGGCGCATGCCGACGTCGGTGCGAGAGGCACAGACGACTCCAGGGTTCCAAGATTCCGACACCGATCGATTTTCCAGCTGTGGCGTTTAAATGCAGGGGTGATTCGCGGCGGCCCGCGCCGGCGGCAACACCTTATTGTATTTCGATTTGATCGCTGTACCTAGTCGCCGCCCCACTGCCGTGTCGCCTGGTCCAAAGGTGCGAGCATCAAAGCGGGCGTGTTGGGGGCGTGCACGATCACTTCCAGTCGACTGAATTTCCCCATGATCCGCTGAAGACGTGTTGGGAAAGTGGATTGCGTTTTCGTGCCGCAGCCTCTCGTTTGGCCAACTCCTGTTCGGTGTCGTCGCTCGGTTCGGATGTCTTGGGATAGCCGATCGCGATCGCGGTGGCCGGTTCGAATTCTTCCGGAATCTGATATTCGGTACGGATTTGGCTGAGATTGACGCCGGCCATCTGATGGACCTGCAATCCGATCGCGGCGGCTTGGAGGGCCAGGTGTGCGGCGGCCTGTCCGAGGTCGTGCAAGGCGACGCGGTTGGGGTTTTCGTTGCGTGAGAACGTTTTTCGATAGGCCGTCAGCACCAACACGCCGGCGTCCGACGCCCACGATTGATTCGCCTCCATCAGGCAACCGAGCATCTTTTCAAACCCGTCGCTGTTCTCGCGTGTGGCGACAATCCAGCGCCAGGGTTGCTCGTTAAAACTGCTCGCGGCCCAGCCGGCGGCTTCAAAACACTGTGCCAATTTCTCTTGCTCGACGGGGCGGGGGTCGAACCGGTAAGGGCTCCAGCGCTGATCGATCGGGGATACGAGCTCCCGCAGCGTGGGATTGGGCGTCATAGGAAACGGAGGATGAGTGCGGGAAGGTAGAACGAGGCCTGGGTAGCCCCCGGTGGATTCACCGGCGAGGCGATGTCTGGAATCGCAATTTGATTCTCCAGAGAATACCCTCGCCAGTGGCGCGGCTTTCACAGCATACCGTTTTTATCCGGGCCAGGGTCGTCCGCGGCCGCAAAAATCAGCCTCGTCGCCGTGAAAGCGACAAAAGTCCGCGCTCGTGACGATTGGGAAAACCCGCCATCTCACGCCGCAGGACCGGCAACGGGTTTTCGTCGGTCTGCATTGCCGATCGCATGCAACAGCCCACCAGTTCTTGGCTGATGCCGTCCAGCTTCAATCCTTGCCCGAACGTGACCAGCGTTTCGCCTTCGGCCAAGTGAAACGTCGACTCGAAAGACTCGACGTCGATCGCGGCCGCCAGCGGGCGTCCGCCGGTTTGCGTCAGCGGTCGATACCCGTACTTGCCGGCGATCAGCCCCGAAATCTCTCCGGCCGACGCGACTTCGCCCTCGCCGGTCTCCGGATTGATCCGTGCGTACAACAGTGAAACCAACTGATCGGCGGTATTGGTTTCCCACAGCGTGTCGCCGATGCGTTGCAACATTTGTTGGGGCGTGTGTTGATAGCCGCTGTGTGCGGTCAGCGCCGCCCGTGCGGTGGCGGCGATCATCGCACCGCCGGCGCGGCGGTCGAGCGCTTCGGCCATCGCCAAAATCAACGACCCATCGGGCAGGACATCCCACACGTGCCAACCGGTCGACCAGTCGTGTGGCGATTCGATCATCCCGTCGACCAACCAGCCCGGTGCCAACACGTTGCCGAGCGGCAAGGACGAATACTGCCAGGCGGCGATGTCGGCAATCGCTTCGACCGCGTGACGGCTTCGCTCTTCGCGGCGGACCGTCGCCGCCGAAGAAAGTTCGAGCGTGATTTGCGAGGATGCCATTTGCGCGATCGCCGAAAACGACGCGTCCAGTTGCCGCGGTTCGTTGGCGAACAACCAGAGCGTGCCGATCGGCAAGTCACCTTTGTAGATCGCCGTGCAAACCGCTGCGCCGAAGGGTTCCGGCGGCGTCCAGGTTTCTGCGGCGATGCCATGCAGGTCTTCCATCAAGACCGCGTCTTGGACCATCGCTTCCAAATCGGCGCGGCTGCCACGCAACATCCGCGGCTCGCTGCTCAATCGTTCCGGCGGCAAACCGACCACCGCGCGGGTCTTCAAGTATTGGGTCTCGTCATCGAGCATGTAGATCGCCGCGGCGTCAAACCCCGCCGCTTGGATCGCCCGCTGAAGCGTCAGATGGACGGCTTCAGATGCGGCCTCGCTGCGTTTGGGTGAGAACTGGACCGTCGCCTGACTGGCCAGTTCGATCTCTTGGCGGCGGACCAGTGATTCGAGCTCCTCGATTTCCTTGGACATCGCCCGGGCAACGCTGGCCAGTTCCGTCGCGTTCTCCTTGACGACCGGCGGCTGGGACTGGGCCGGGTCATCGGCCATCACGTCCATTTGCACCGCCGGCAACACTTCGACGTCGTCGCTCTTGTGCCGGTGATCGATCCGCCATCCGGTCGCGGCAGAAAACGCGCTCCAAAACTGGTCGCTTGAAGAGTGCCCATGGCGAGTCGCTGCGTGTGCGTCGTCGCCCAGGTGAAGTCGAAGATAAGACGGAACAGGTGTGGTCACGAGAAATTACTCTGGCAAAAGGAATGCGTAAGACGAATGAAATCGCTCGGAATCCCGAGTCGAGTGCTGCCTGGCGATCCTTGCCGTAAGGGTCGGATCGTCTTCGGGAGCAATCGCGCTGAACGGATTTGCCAGCAAAGTTTCCGGAGTCTGCCAAGCTGCCACGCCTGGCCGGAATGATCGCTAGGAACGTCGCAAAGGGTGCTCAAAGCGAAATCCAGCATAGAACGATTCACCTGGCCGAATCTAAGGACAGGACGAGTGCGATCGCTCGACGCGCGGCCAGGACGGCCGCATCGACGCAACCAATGCACTCCGACCGACCGGCCTCACGTGTGGCCTCCGTCGCGGGCCGGGAAAGCACGCCGACATTCGACTCACCGGGAAAAGGACGTCCCCATGACTCAACTCAATTGGAACTGTGTTTCCACCTCGCTCCGATCGCGTGGCATCCGATCACGTAGCGTCGCGGCGCTGGCCGTGTTGACGGTCGCGATGACAAGCGTCGCCACCGCACATCACCCCGATCGCGAATCCCGACCGGTTCGGCAGCGCGTCGATCTGATCGGCCCGCTGGGTAATCGGCTCGATCCAGGCTATCGCCGCGTCTACAACCGACCGACGTACTGGGGAGGAAAGATCGCGTACCTGATTGCGCCGACCAGCCAAGAAGCGATGGCGTGGCACCGCGCCGAACATGCCGGCGCCTACGAAGCGCCCAAGAAGCACATGCGGCTGGAGCAGCATTATTTCTATCCCAAGCCGTACCACGCGTTGACCGTCGGCCCACGGCGATCGACGGCGTCGGCGACGAACGCCCCCGAGTCGATGCCGGAGATGCTGGAGACCGAGCCGCTGACGCCGAGCGTTGACCCATTGCCCGAGCCCGCGGCGGATCCGCAATTGGAACTGCCTGAGATTGAGCCCAACGAGGAAGTGGGTTCCGCGTCCGACGCCGGCGACTTTTCCTTCTGGGATGTTCAGGTTTCCAACGCCGAGCCAACTCCTTCCGGTGTGACCTTCGCTGAACTGGTCAGCGGCTCGGAGCAATAGAACGACAGCGAATCGAGTATCCCGGAGGGATTTCAGCGAGTAGCCGGAGGTCAGCGCAGCGCCACCTCCGGGAAGCCTCACCTCCGGCTAATGGCTTTCACCCCTTCGGGGTGGTGTTCGCTGACGAACCCGCTCGATCTCCAGAATTTTCGCTAGAACCGTCAAAGTTTACCCACTCAGCCACCGATATCCACTCTTGGACAAGATCTCTCACGGTTTATGACGTAGTGAGCCGGAGCGATCTTGGTGGGGGGCTTCCGTTTGGACTGCTCGCGATTGACTTCATCCTTCGATGTGATCCTCCTTCACGATCGAAAGGTGACCGAAATCGCGGCCTAGGGAAGCTCAGGGCATGAATCGCTCGCTGTTTCGTATCGCTACGCACCTGCAACTCGTTTTGGCGATTGTATTGGCGACTGGATGTACGCCGACGCAACCGTTCTTTTTGAACGAGTCGCCGGACCTGCAACATTACCTCAATACCGCCACGTCGATCGAGTATCCGGACGTGGAGGTTGCCAGCATGCCGGAGACGACTCAGTCGTTGCCGCCGCTGACGGTGGGGAATCACAACTACGAATTCTGGAATATGACGCTGGAAGAATGCGTCACGATGGCGCTGCAAAATGCGCGGTTTCTGATGACGACCGGCGGCAACGCCGAGACGCGTCAGAACATCGCGGCGCAGTTCGTCAGCGGTTCGCCGGGGCAATTCGGCAGCGTTTACGACGTCGCACTCCAGCAAACCACGACTCAGTCGATTCCGATCACCACCGACGGCAGCGGCAACCGGTTGCTGCCGCGCGGAGCCGTTCGGGCCAACCAGATCGGCGGTGTCGAGGACGCCTTGGCTGAATTCGACGCGATCGTCAGCGGGTTCATCGATTCGTCGACCACCGACCGGCCGCAAAACGTCGGCGACGGCAACACGATCAACCGCCAATTCTCGGTCGCACAGAACTCGACTCAACAAGCCGCGCTCAGCAAGCGACTGGCCACCGGTGGTGTCGTGACGGCACGTCAACAAGTCGTCTACTCGCGCAACAATACCGAACTGAGCAGCATCTCGCGTCTGTTCGCCAGCGACTACACCGCGATCGCCGAAGTCCAAGTCCAGCACCCGCTGCTTCGCAATCGAGGCACGTACATCAACCGCATCCCCGTCATGCTGGCCAGCATGAACGAAGACATTTCGATCGCTACGTTTGAACAACAGATTCGTAACCTGGTCCGTGACGTCGAAGTCGCCTACTGGGACCTGTACCTCAGCTATCGAGCGGTCTCCACCGCTACGATCGCCCGCGACAGTGCTCAAGCGACCGCCGAATTCACCAAACTGAACATGGACGCCGGCACGGGGACGATCCAAGAATTGTCGCAATCGGTCGGCCAATATTGGAACTTGCAACGTCGTTTGACCGCTGCACTGAACGGATCCAACCTGCCCGGTGACGATCGTTTCGGCGTCTACGGTCGCGAACGAGCCTTGCGTGAGTTGCTTGGATTGACCGCCACCGACGGACGACTGATCCGACCGATCGACGAGCCGACCCAAGCACGTGTCGAATTCGAATGGACCGATTCGGTCGCGCAAATGCTGTACCTGAGCCCCGAGCTGCGAAGCCAAAAGTACTCGATCAAGCAAGCCGAATTGGAGCTGGCGTTGGCTAAAAACCAGATTTTGCCCGATGTCAACTTGTCACTGCTGTACCGCTTCGTCGGGCTCGGTGACACACTGGGCCCGCCCGGTGGCGACAACTCGTTCCCCGCCGTCGGCAGCAGTGCGTTGGCCGGGCTGACCAGCGGAGACTACCAGGAGGGCGTGGTGCGGTTGGAGTTCTCGATGCCTGTCGGACTTCGACGCGAACTGGCCCGGATTCGTCAAACTCAACTGACGCTCCGCCAGCGACAAACGTACCTGCAAGAATCCGAGCGATTGGCCGTCAGCCAGCTCAGCGACGCGATCGGCAAATCGGCCAGCCACTTCGCACAACTGCAAGACGCGGCCAACGAATGGCAAGCCGCCGAGCAAGAAGTCGACGCGCGATTGCTGGAGTACCAAAAAGGACTCAGCCCGGTGAACGTGGTGCTGCAAAGTCAACAGCGTCGTGCCGAAGCCCAGATCAGTTACTACCGTGCCCTGGTCGAATACAACAAATCGATCAACTACGTCGACTACCTGCGTGGCACCTTGTTGGCCAACAGCAACATCGCACTGCGGGAAGGCCCGTGGAACAGCAAGGCCTACTGTGACGCCCTGGAACGTGCCCGCGAGCGATCGGCCGGCTACGAATTGCAATACGGAGTGACGCGTCCCGGCGTGGTTCGGCGAGGTCCGGTGCAAAACGCCGACGCAGCCGTCCAGATCATGGGCTTCAGCGATTCAAGCTCCGGAGAACTCCACTCGCCCGGCCAAGCCGGATCGATGGGGTTGTTCGAAAAGTCCTACAACGAAGTGGCTCCGGTCGAGGACCTTCCGCTGGATCAGTTCGGATCGCCGAGCGAAATGCTCTCCCCCGATCCGATCAATCCGCCGGTCATGCCGGTCCCGGATCCTTCCGTGACCGATCCCGAGTCGGCTGCCCCGATGCCGGATGCACCGGCACCGACGGCACCGACGCCTGGGTCGGCCAGCCAAAGCATCCTGGTCCCGGGACAGCCGTCCGGTCCGATCGCCCCGATCAGCTACCAGACCGAACGGGTGATTCAACGACCGGCGGCCGAATCGACCGAGGCTACTTCGGGGGCTCCGATCCCGGTGCGTCGCAAAGCGATCCCCAAAACTCCTCATCGGGTCGCTGCCCCACCGGCGCGTTGACGCCTAACTCTTCTTCCCTGCACCTGTTCACATCAATCCATCCGTAGGGCGGAGGAACCGTGTGGCCGTTCCCGAGACGCTTCGGGAGTAATGGGCGGCCATGCCAACGACTAGCTCGAGTCGCACTCACAAGGTGCCTCGGGCTTTTCGTCGTGAAGAAGTGGCGTAAGCTTCCAGCTTGCGTTCTCCTCAGCTTGCTGAGGAGACTGGGTGCAGCAGTGGCGTAAGCTTCTAGCTTGCGTTCTCCTCAGCTTGCTGAGGAGATTGGGGGCAGCAGTGGCGTAAGCTTCCAGCTTGCGTTCTGCTCAGCTTGCTGAGGAGATTTGAAGGTGGCTATTGGGGGCAAGCTGAAGCTTGCCGTGGGTCGCAAGCTGGAAGCTTACGCCACTTGATGCTTAGGCCACTTGTTGCTTAGGCCACTTCGTCGTAGATCAGTTCGTCGGCGATCCAGATTCGAAATCGGCGAATGCGTAGACCGCGGGTGAAGTCGATCTCCATGCGGCCGGTGCGGCGGGACGGGTCGACCGACTCGGGCAACCTGAATTCGGCCTCCTTCTTCAGGTCCAGCCAGCTGATTTGGCCCCACACCCGCTCGCCGGCGATGTCGATCGTCTGCCGGAACCACCAGCCCGAATAAACGAACTCGGTCGCGACCGGGTGCCGTATTTCGACCACCCGATAGAGGAATGCACCGTCCTTTCTGCGGGAATGATCCCCAAAGTACCCCTTCTCCAGGGGTGCGGCGGCTGTGACGGAATATGGATTAATGATCAATCTGTTCGCTTGCCCGAGGAAATCCCTCAAGCTAGTATGACTCACCGGTTCGTCTTTTACCCAGTTTACCGCCTGTCAGAGTTCTCCGATGCGTTCTTCCCCACTGACCCTCGCGCTTGCGCTGACAAGTCTGTTTCTGACAAGCTCTATCGTGCGTGCTGACGGAGACGGACAGCACCTGCTGGTCCAGCAATGGGTCGCGGCGAGCCCCGAAGGCCGGATCGATGCGGTGATTGTAGCGCCGGACGTTCCAGCGGACACCCTCCAAGCGGGCAGCGTGAAAGTTGCCCTGGTCTCCCAAGACGGTGCGATCTATCGGGCCCAACGCTCCGCCGAATCGAATGTCGAGTATTCCTTCGTCGGCGTTCCCGCCGGTGTCTACACCCTGGTGACCCGTGGCCCGAATCTGGCCGCATGCTATGCCATCCATGTCGTCGAAAGTCAGGACGAAGCGTTGGATCCGCATCATCATCGACTGGAAATCGGCACCGCCCCGATGCGAATCAACAAGGTCCGAAACGCGGTCATCCGCTACATGCCCTCGACAATCCCCTTTGTCGCAGATTTCGGCGGCGCGGACGGGCTCAAAGCCATGTCGGCGCTGCACGCCTCAGGGACGTTACGCGTCGCACAAACCGCCGGTGGGCTCCGAGGCCGTATTTATCGTGCCGGATCTACCCAGTCCCAGCTGACCGGTGCTGCCGAGACCAATGTGCTGTTGTACCAAAACCGCGAGCTGATCTCGCAGGCGATCACCGGCGAGGATGGCACGTTTTCGATCGATACGCTGCCCCCAGGGTCCTACTCCTTGATCGCGATCGGCCCCGATGGGATCGGCGTGGTCGGTTTTCAGCTGGTCGAAGAAGTGCTGGCCCGCCGCGGTTCATCCGACGGTGACGGGAGTCGCTTGGTCGCCCTTCAATCGTCGACGTCCCAGCCCCAGTTGGAATTGCAGCTCGCCCCGAGCGGATTGGAATCGCCCGCCATTGATGAGCTGATTCAAGATGAAGTCTCGCAGCCCGAAACGCTTCCGCCAGGCGAAGCCGGACTGCCTGTCGAACCAGGCGCCATGCAAGGTCCTCCCGGTGGCAGTGTCGCCGGTGGTGGTGGTGGCGGTGGCGGCGGAGGTAGCCTCGGAGGCCGCGGCAGCCTACTGCCCGTGCTGGGATTTGCCGCTGCCGGAGCTGCCGTGGCGGCTTCTTCATCCGATGATGATGACGCCTTTGCGGCGCCCCCGGTCACCAGCCCGATCACTCCGTAATGGTCGTGTCGAGCGGAAACAGGGATTCGACAACCGTTGGTGTTTTTAGCCTTTAGGCGATTCCCCGTCGCTGCGTCGCAGCGACAGTGGGCGGTCCCTAAGGCCCAATACCGCTAAGTT
>NZ_JANZKV010000276.1 GCF_025060895.1 Stieleria sedimenti
TAACTTAGCGGTATTGGGGTAAAACCCGCTTTCTCCCCCACAAATCGACAAGCAAGCTTGTTAATGAATGCCCCGTCCCTCGCGAAATGTCAGACGCACGACGGACCAATAGCCGAATTCGCCCGAACCGGCGATACTTTTGGTCCGGCGTGTGCAGGTGTTTTGATCAAATCGGGTGCTGCCCGTGACCGAAAGGTTCGCCGCGGGCATCCAGCCAAGTCACTCCCAATCCCCAGGAACAGTGTTTCCATGAACAAATTACTACTCGCCGCCGCGGTGTGTGTCGGCTCCCTGGCCGTTTCCGAATCGACCAGCCAGGCAGGCGACTGTTATTACCGTCGCCCTGTCGTCCGCTCGGGTTACGCTTACCGTGCTCCCGTCGCCGTGCCACGCGTTTACTCCGGCGTCTATCGTGCTCCGGTGTACCCCTACGTTAGCCCCGGCTACCGCCCCTACTCGTCCTATCGACCGGGCTATGGTTACCGACCGGGTTATGGCGGTTACATCGGACCGAGCGTCCGCTTTGGCGGTTATCCGGGTTACGGCTACGGCCGCAGCGGGATCTCGATCGGAATCGGGTTCTAAGCGTCTTGCGATCCGACCGCCGGTGAAGTTCTATTGAGGACTCGGGGTTCGATTGACGAATCGACCCCGAGTGCTGTGTCAGCGTTCAATGTTCGGGTTGCGTTTGTCGAGCGGAAAAGGGGTCAGGTACCAAAAACCAAATGGCCCGCAGGGTGCTTCGCAGTTTTGGTACCTGACCACTTTTCCGTGGCACCCCGAATCTAGAAGTTGACAAAGCACGAATCACCCTTTCGCAACTTCGGTTTGAAAAGCAGGATCTACGTGGACAAAAAGCAAAAGAAGCGGCTGGACGTCATCAACAAAAAACTGACCAGTTTGCGGCAACAATTGGCGGGCTCGCGTCAGCAAGCGGATGACCTGGGCGAGCTGAAAGAGTTGGAAGACGAGATCGCCAAGCTGGAAGCCGAAGCGGCGGAAATCAAAGCGAACAAGTGAACCCCTCGAAAAGTCGATTGACTGGAGGTCTCTGTTCACCGTTATTCTCGGCGAAGGTCTTGGGACGATACGAAGTCATCTACTCTCGTTGTGATCAAACCGGGTTCATTCAAACCGAGCCGCCGTACTGGCTTGACGAAGCCTACCAGCAGGTGATCGCGGATCTGGACATCGGCTTGTTGCAGCGCAATGCGGAGAAGGTCGAACTGGCTTGCGAGGTGTTGCGTCAAATTTGTCCCGACCGACGACGTCTGCTCGACTATGGTGGTGGCTATGGCGTGTTCACCCGAATGATGCGTGATCGCGGGTTTCCGTTCCGGCACACCGACGCCTATTGCGAATGTCTGTTTGCCAAAGGGTTTGAGGTGGACTTGGCCGACACACCCAAACAGGAGACGTTCGATTGCATCACGGCCTGGGAGGTCTTTGAGCACCTCGAGGATCCGATGACGGTCTTTGATGAATTGCTGGGTCGGGGAAAGTCGCTTCTGTTTTCAACCATCTTGGTCCCCGATCCGACGCCGACCTCCGCGGATCAGTGGTGGTACTTTTTGCCTGAAACGGGCCAACACGTGTCGTTCTATACGCAACAATCATTGCAATACGTTGCGGATCGTTTTGGCGTGGCGTTCTACACCGACGGCGTGGCGCATCATCTGTTGACGCGCGAGACGGTTGCGCACGATCCGTTCCGCGACGCCGGACCGATTCGTCAGTTCATCAATAAGCTGAAAGCCAAATTGGGGCTGGGGACGTTGTCGAGAACGGAAGCGGCACTGCAAGCCGGTGAAGCACTCCGCCAATCCGATTATCAACTCGCCTTGCAGCGACTGCATCAGTCCTGGGAGCGCGACGCAGCGAATCAGAACACACCGCCGATTGAACCCGCCGATGGCTAAGCCTCAAGTCCTGATCGACGGCACGGTGTTTGAAGGCCGCGGGCGAATCGGCGTCTGGCGGCTGTTCTATGAGTTGCTTTCGCGAACGGCCAACGAAGTGGATTACACGCTGTTGGTGGGTGCCTCACCACAGCAGGACATTCCGATCGGAGTTAGCGTGGCTCGTTTTATTCGCGGTCCCGAGTTGGTCAGTCGGCGGCATGTCGTCTGGCGAATGATCCGGCCGGCCCTGCATGGTCGTCTGCGCTCAAGGTTCCCCAATCACATTTGGCACCCGACGTTTTTCTCGCTGGATCCACGCGGCAGGGCTGTCGGTTCTGACCATCCAAAACGCTTGGCGACCGTCTACGACATGCTTTCGGAGGACTTTTACTGGATGGGGGACTTCGCGCTGCAACGCGAAATGAAACAGCGATGCGTGGAACAGTCCGACCACGTGCTGACGATTTCCCACGATGCCGCCGAACGGTTGACCCGGTACTTTCCCGCGATGCGCGGGCGTGTGACCGTGATGCATCTGGCCGCCGACCACCGCGGGCAGCTGACTTCGTCGCCGGCCGGCGTCCCCGAGTCTCCGGACGATTCCGATGCGGCGCGCCACAGCAACGGCGCAGCGCTGCCGCCGCGATACTGTTTGTTTGTCGGCGGGCGAAACCTGTACAAGAATTTTCCGACGGTGGTCCGTGCGCTGGCAACGGGTGAATGGCCTGATGATCTGCCGCTGGTTGTCGTCGGCGCATCGTTCGACGCGGCGGAACAGGCCTTCATTCGATCGCACGGGGTTGCCGACAGAATCGTTTCACTCGGCGCGGTGGACGACAATCGTCTGTGCGAGTGTTACCGGCAATCATCCTGTTTTGTTTTCCCAAGTCTGGGAGAAGGATTCGGGTTGCCCGTTCTGGAGGCGCAATCTCACGGCACGATCCCGGTCCTGTGTGACACCGAAGTGTTTCGCGAGGTGGCCGGTGAAGCCGCGATCTTTCATCCCCCGAATGATCCGACGGGGCTTGCCCGTGCGGTCCGAGCGGCGATCGAAAGACCGGAACAGGTCGATCCGGCGGCGATGCAAACGAATCTGCAGCGCTTCTCGTGGGACCGCGCGGCCGCCACGCTTGTCGAAACGTACGAATCACTGTGGCGGGACGCGGCTCCATGAGTGAACGAGCTCGGATCGCGTACTTCAATGGTGGTTCGGGGGTCCCCTCGGTCATTTTCCGCACGCCGCTGTTGAGCCGTTTGGAAGAACGCGGCCATCACGTTCGTCGTTATCCCTGCATCCCGAACCGGTATGAGCATTGGCCGCTGGTGGGATGGCGAGTCAGTCAAACGCTGAAGTACGCGATTCGTCGATGGCAAATTCGACGCATCGCCAACGGTTCGTTTGACAGTGTGATCCTCGAAACCGGTGCCGTTCATTCGGACGATGACGTGCTGGAGCATGAACTGCGCAGGGTAGCCAGGCGGCTGGTGTATGACATCGACGACGCCGTGTTCCTGTTGTTTCCCGAGAAAATCAAGAGGATTGCGGCGATGTGCGATCACGTCATCGCCGGAAACGAGGCGATCGCGGATTGGATCCGGCCGCACAATCCGTCGCTTTCGATCATACCGACCTGCGTGGACGAGCGTGTTTACGCGTCGAAGTGGGAATCGGAACACCGCCCGTCGGCAGATTCGGCCGCCGGTGAGACGGGAATGGTCAAGATCGGCTGGGTCGGGTCGGCCGGTAACGTTGCGCTGCTCAAGGCGATCCTGCCGGCCATCGAGAATCTCGCCGAACAAAAACCGCTGAGGTTCCATATCATTACTGCGCGAGCGGCACACGAGAGCATTGATGCGGGAACGAACGACTTGCTTCGCTGGATCGACATCGATCGATGCGACGTCGCGGCGGAACTGAGACAGCTCGATGTCGGAATCATGCCATTACCCGAGGACCATGAATGGTCGACGTATAAATGCAACGCCAAGATGATTCAGTACATGGCCAGCGGACTGCCGACAGTGGCGTCGGACGTCGGTTTCAATCGGACCCTGGTCGAAGACGGACAGGAAGGGTTTTTGGTGCGAGATCTGTCGCAGTGGCAGGCCGCCATCGATCGGCTTGTGGAGGACGCCGGGTTGCGAGAGACTATGGGGCGGACTGCGCGTGTCCGAGTCGGTGCGGAGTTCACCATCGCGAAACGAGTGGACGATTACGAGCGCGCCGTCCTGTTCCGGTCGCGACAGGACGCCGAGTGATTTCGATGATCGACTCACCGGGTCTGGCACGTGTGACTTCGAGGGCTGTCGCGTCCACCGCTGAAACACCATCGTGTTTCACTCCTGAACTGCACAACGGACCTGATGGCAATCGAAACTGAATCCGATTTAGGTTCCGAGGATTGGGATGAAATTCTCGAGCCCAACGCCGCGGTCTTCAACTTGCGGTTGCGTGAAGTCTGGTTGTACCGCGACCTGCTGTATCTGTTTACGCATCGGGACATCGTCTCGTTTTACAAACAGACCATCTTGGGGCCACTGTGGTTTTTCATTCAGCCGATCTTCACCACGCTCGTCTACGTGTTGGTGTTCGGTAAGATTGCCAAGCTCTCCTCCGACGGCATCCCGCAGATTTTGTTTTACATGTCGGGCGTGGTGCTGTGGAATTATTTTTCCGAATGCTTCAACAAGACCGCGACCGTGTTTCGCGATAACGCCGCGTTGTTCGGCAAGGTTTACTTTCCGCGGTTGTTGATTCCGCTGTCGATCGTCACATCGAATCTGATTCGATTCGCCATTCAATTCGGATTGTTTCTGGCGCTGTTGATCTACTTTGTGGCGATCGGTGAGGTGACACCCAATGCGTGGGCGTTGCTGCTGCCGTTGAGTGTTTTCGTGATGGCGACCCTGGGTCTCGCCTTCGGGATGTTATTTTCGGCGTTGACCACCAAGTACCGCGATCTGATCTTTCTGTTGCAGTTTGGGGTTCAGCTGCTGATGTATGCGACTCCGGTGATCTATCCGATGTCCCAGATCCCGGACGGGATTTCCGGCGTGCTCGCCTGGAACCCCTTGGCACCGGTCTTCGAGCTGACCCGGCTCGGGTTTTTGGGCTCGGGCACGGTGTCGATCGGCGGGTTGGTCTATGCTGCGACGTTTGCGGTCGTTGCATTTTTGGTTTCGACGGTGATCTTCAATCGCGTCGAACGAACCTTCATGGACTCGGTCTAGTGTCGGCAGCCATTCGATTTGAAAACGTTTCAAAACGCTATCGACTGGGAGAGGTCGGTACCGGAACGCTTTCGCATGACCTGCATCGTTTCGTGGCCCGCTTGTTCGGCAGACCTGACCCGTTTGCGTTGGTCGGGACGATCAACGATCGTGAGGTTGCGGACGGGTCCGGCGGAGGCATTCGCGATGACGTGCAAGGCGACAACGCCGGCGACAGCGATCGTGATGAAACTTCGGGAAAGGTCTCCGATGGCAGCCGAAACAAGCGACGAAACGACTACGTTTGGGCGTTAAAAGACATCGATTTCGAAGTCCCCCGAGGCGAAATTCTTGGGATCATCGGACGCAATGGGGCCGGGAAGTCGACATTGCTCAAGCTGCTGTCCAAGATCACCGCGCCGACGTCTGGCAGGATCAAAACGAAGGGCCGGGTGGCAAGTTTGCTGGAAGTGGGCACCGGGTTTCAGCCGGAACTGACCGGTCGAGAAAACATCTATTTAAATGGCGCACTGCTGGGCATGCGGCGTCACGAGATCCGGTCGCGGCTGGGCGAAATCATCGAGTTCAGCGGCTGTGCAAAGTACATCGACACGCCTGTCAAACGCTACAGCAGCGGCATGACCGTTCGCTTGGGCTTTGCCGTCGCGGCACACCTGGATTGTGAGATCCTGGTCGTCGACGAAGTGCTGGCGGTGGGTGATGCGGAGTTTCAAAACCGGTGCATCGGCCGCATGCGAGAGGTTTCGGCCGGCGGCGGGAAAACCGTTCTGTTTGTCAGCCACAACATGGGATCGGTTCGGTCGTTGTGCCGCCAAGGGGTCGTCTTGGATCGAGGCGAACTGGTGACGATGGCGCCGATTTCCGACGCGATTCGCGACTACTTTGACCTCAACGCGGGGGCGGAGACCGGGGCGCATTGGCATGCCACTGCCGACCCGACGTCGGTTTTCGCCGTCGAACATGTCAGCGTCGTCGGTCAGGGACAACAATCGTACGCGGCGACGGAGCAATCCAATGTGATTTCGCCCGACGAACCCTTTCAAATCACCATCCAGTACGCCGTCGGCAAACCGCTGCCGCCGATGCGAGTCGGCTTCCAGATCCTGTCCGGCGAAGGCCCGGTGGTGGTGGAAGCCTATGATTCGGATGCACACGACTGTCGCGGTCCCCGGTCGCCGGGGCGCTACTGCAGCACCTGTACGATCCCCGGTCACCTGCTCAGTCCGGGCTGGTACTATTTGACCCTCAACGCCGGGATCCCGCATGTGGAAAACCTCTTCAACAAAGCCGGGGTGGTGAAATTCAGGATTCATGAAAGTGAACTTGACCGGGCGCAGCGCACCAGACGTTCGGGAGTGCTTCAACCCTGTTTCCAATGGGAGACGAAACCATCTTAAAGCGAATCGCAAGACGAATCTTACGTGCGGAAATTGAAACCTTGACGGCCGAGCGTGATGCTTTGGCCAGACACGCCGATTCGTTCCTCCCGACGGACCAGTTTCAGGATTCCGATGTCTTCATCGCCGGCTATCCCAAGTCGGGGAACACGTGGATGCAGGTGATGGTCGCCGCCATGCTGTTTCGGCTCGATCCGAGCCACACCCCCGATTCACTGGTCCAGGAACTCGTCCCGGATATTCATTACAAGGCGTTTTACAAACGATTCTTGCCGATGACGTGTTTCAAGACCCACGCGCTTCCCCACCCCGATTACAAGCGGGTGTTGAACATCGTGCGTGACGGACGCGACGTGCTGTGTTCGTATCGCAGCTTCAACGAGGCGCTCGGCGAGGCGGCCGATTTGGACGACATGATTGCCGGCCGAATGGAGATCCGCTGGGGAGAATGGCATCGCCACGTGATCGCCTGGCAAGAGAACCCCTTTGACGCAGAGATTCTGACGATCCGCTACGAGGATTTGAAGACTGACTGCGCGACTCAGTTGCAACGCATTGCGTCGTTCTTGCACTCGGACCTGGGTGCGGAGGAACTTGCCAGGATCGCCGAATCGACGCGGGTCGATCGAATGCAGGATCGTGAGCGGCGATTGGGATGGGACAACAAACGCTGGCCCGCGGAAAAACGCTTCGTTCGGCGAGGCGTCAGCGGGGGATACAAGGACGAAATGTCGGCCGAGCAGATCGCCGCGTTCAACGAGCGTTATGAAGAGGCGTTGCGGCGGCTCGGCTATCCGCTGTGACAAGACTTTGGCAGTGAAGGAGTGAGCGGAACGGCGCGAGCGGTCTGTCGATTGAATCAGCCGTTTGGCGCGAGCCTGCGAGCCCTGGCGTGTTTTTTTTCGTGCTACAGGCCCGTACGCTGGCGCGAAACGGCTGATCACCATGGGTGATCGGATTCGCTCGCTAAACGCAACCCTCAATTCAAATCGGGACAGAGCACTCGGGGCCCGCGGGGGGCACAACCCCATAATCGCCACTTTCCAGCCGTTGTGCTATACTTATCCGATCCAGCGCCGGCCCCGTCTCCTGCGGCCCGCGCAGCCTTTTCCTCGACGTCAGCATGGTCTTTCTGATGCAACGCCAGAATCGTTTCGTCCTCCTTGGCGGCTTGTTGGCCGTCTCCCTGCAGCTCGTCGTCGCTTCGACCGCCCAGGCCATCAAGCCGGAGGATCCGGAGGTTCAACAAATGGTGAACCGGGCGATCGGATACCTGGAATCGACCAAGTTCACCGACGAGGGCGAGGTGGTTTTGGCGGCTTACACGATCATGAAAGCCGCACCGGATCCGACCAATCGGGTGGTGCAAGAAGGGCTGGAACAGGCGAAAAAGTTTGTCGGCACCGTTTCTCGGGGCCAGGAATTCAAATCCAACTACCACGCGGCGGTGTCGGCGTTGCTGTTTTGCGAAGTCGATCCGGACCAATATCGCAAAGAACTCACGACGCTGCTGCGTTACTTTGACGAGGTCCAGCCCGAACACGGATCCTACACCTATCCGCAAGAAAAGAATGGCGACACGTCGCAAACCCAATACGTGATCTTGGCGCTGTGGACGCTCGACCGACTCGGCTACAAGGTCGACTACAGTCGCCTGCAACGAACGATGGAGTGGTTCTTCAAGGTTCAAGATATCCGCGGCGCGTGGCCTTACCAAGGCGAGATTCCCACCGGGGGGCGCTTGATCCAGCAGGAACGGATCACCGAAGGCATGTCGCTCGCCGCCGGGGCGACGCTGCTGATCGCCGGTGACGTCATGGGCATGTGGGGATCGAGCAAAACGGCCGAGGAAGCCGGCATTGTGGGGCTACCCAAAGCGGTCAAAGTGCTTCGCAACGACGAAAACACGGCTCGCAAAGCGAACAACGCTCGGATCAAGAAAGATGCCATCTTCGGTGCAATCGGTCGCATGGAGAATTGGGTGAGAGCCAACCCGACGCCCGATCACGTCAATGACCGCTACTACTACTACACCTGCTACACCACCGAGCGTTATCGCAGTTTCCTCGACATCGCGCGGGGGTTGCCGATCGAGTCGGAACCGGATTGGTACAACCGAATCGTGGGTGAACTGAGGCGGTCGCAGAAACCCGAGGGCGGCTGGGGCGAAACGCAACACATCTTCGGACCGGGTAACACCTGCTTCGCGATCTTGTTCCTGATCCGAAGTACGAAAAAGTCGCTCGGTGCCGGCGCCAGTGCCTCGACGATCGGTGGTTTCGGGTTTGGTGAAGATGTGAGCGGTGCGAGGATGCAGAACGGCCAAGCGGTTTCTCCGGTGCCGGCCCAATCGGTGTCCAACATGCTGGAACTGCTCGAGAGCGACAATGCCGACGAGCTGGACGGGAAAGCGATGATCGACAACGCAAAACTGCCGACCGACCCGGTGGAGCGAACCGCGCAGTTGGAGCGACTTTCTCGGCTTCTCCGCGGCAGCCGATCGTGGCAGGCCCGACGCGTTTCGGCCAAGGTGCTCGGGGCCAGCGACGAACTGCGTGTCGCTCCCGCGTTGATCTTTGCGCTGAGCGATCCCGATCAAATTGTCCGCGCCTACGCTCGCGACGGATTGCGATTTATCAGTCGGAAATTCGAAGGCTTCGGTATGCCCGACGAGCCCACCAATGCCGAGGTCCGGACGGCCCAACGAAAATGGCGTGAATGGTACAAGTCCGTTCAACCCGACCACGTGTTTCTGGACGAATAGTGCTTTGTCAGCGAGGCGATTCCCGGTCGCTGCGACGCAGCGATTGTTGGCGGCTAAAGCCCAATACCGCTAAGTTAACGCGGCTTTGCCCAGGACTGGGGCCCGTAGGCTCGCGCCAAACGGCTGATATTCGTTTGATATCAGCCGGTTCGCGCC
>NZ_JANZKV010000277.1 GCF_025060895.1 Stieleria sedimenti
CGAGAGGACTAAACTGTTACCTGCCCCGGATCATGCTGCCTTCCTTCCCACCCCATCGTTTTGCCCTGTCCCTGATTCCCGAGACAGGAAACGCACGGCGGAACGGAAGCCCCGATTCAAATTCGCTTCAGAAAATTCAATCCGAATCGTCCGTAGTCTTGGCCGTCCACGTCTCCGTCGTCGTCTGAATCAAAACGAGAGTCGTAGCCGTCTTCGGAAGAGGATTTTAGAAAACTCAGGCCAAATCGTCCATAGTCTTGGCCATCGACATCGCGGTCGCCGTCGCTGTCACCGAACAGGCGAAAGAACTCGTCGACGTAGCGGCCGCCGGGTGTGCCATCGAAGTTTCCGTCAAGGCTATTGCCCGCGGCATCCCGCACCGCCCCATCGCGGATCACAAGCCGATAGATCCCGTCCGACAGCGATCCGTACGCGTCGACCAAGGGACCCTGGAACCCGATGGTTGCCCGCGTTCCCTCCGGCAACACTTCGATTTGTGATGTAATCGAAACGCCCATGCCGTCGAGCGTGACGACTTCAAAGGCGCCTTCGTCAATCGTGACCGGCGAGTCAAACGTGACGCTGATCGATCGGACGATACTGTGTTGTCCGCCATCGGTCACCACCGTGCCAGACGTTGGAGCCGTGTTGTCAACGAAGAAGACGTCATGGACCTCGGGGGACGCCTCACCGAGTGGGTTCCCGAGAACATCCTGGATGTCGTGCGTCTCGGAGAGGTCAATCCCGACGATGCCGTCGAAATCGGGAAGGTCACCACCCGATACAGTCAGTTCGAACACGATTTCTCCGGTGCTTTGAACCCCTGCAACGTTTGTCACAAGCGCCGTCGATCCCCCAACGACGACGAAGTCCGAAGCGTCGACCTGGCCGACCTGTTCACTAAACTCGAGTCGGAATTGCAGTGAATCGGCATGGGTCGATTCGTTCAACGGGGCGTGTCGGACGACGCGGTTCAGATCCGGGGCTCCGGGAGTCCGATCAACGATCTGAAAGAACGCGCGGTAGTCGCCGCCAGGACGACCATCACCCGAAGCGACGTCCGCATAGATGGCCCAGTCACCTGATCCGGCAACGTTTGAATCTAAGAACTCGCCATCAAGCTGTTCCCCCGCGGTATCGAGAATCCCCGTGGCGTCCCCGTTCAATTCGACCAAATAAAAACCTTCAGGGAGAGGTGCTGCCGGACGAAACACCGCCGTCAACGTCTGCGGCTGCCACTCAATCGCCCCGTCGGACTCGAGCAGAAATTGGTCATCCGATTCGAAAAAGTTAGCGTCGAAGGAATAGCGAATGCGAAAGTTGTCGGTCGTCAGTGTGTCGGGATCGACGGGATGACTAAAACGCATCTCGATCTGCTGCAGTGAGCCGAGCTGGTGAGCCGTGCCGGGTTGGAAATTTGCGTCGGTGACGGACACTCCGAAAGGCGACACGGTTGGCTGAACCGTCAGCGTCTCGTCCAATGCAATCGACTTTCCGGATTCGTCCACCAGATCTGCAGACAAACGATAGGATCCGGGTTTCAGATACCCCCGCGACATCAACCGGAGGTGCCCCGGTGACTCGACGTGCGAGTAGTCGCGTTGATAGAAGGCGTCCAACGGCACCGTGTAGTCGTCTGCCGTGCCGAACACCTGATCGGTTCCAGAATACGTCAGAACGGCGTCACGTTCATGCGTCAGGGGGATGTCCAGGTGTTCGTTGAACTGCAGGTGAATCACGTGGGTATCGTATTCCGTTTCCACGACGTCAACGCTGTCGAGGTTTGCGGCGGTTGTGTCCGTTCGATCGATGGTAAACGAATACTGCAGCGCGCCGCCCGCGGTCCCGTTACCGCTGATCGATGGAAAATGAAGCCCGGCCGACTCTCCGTCCAACGCGTTGCCGAGCGGATCGGTCAATCCGTCAAGGGTCACGGAATATTCATCGACGGGGAGCAGCTCATCGGCCGTCCAGATAAGAATCTTATTGACGGGATCAAAGGTTGCCCGTCCGGAACGCAGGCCTGAAAGTTCACCGACAACGCGAATGGTCTGCGGCGTCATCGATTCGGGATCAATCGCGTCATTGAGCCAAAAGATCAACTGGCGCGTTTGATCGATAACGTCATCTTGTTCTGGCAAGGCCCTCAACACTCGTGGCCCTGCATCGTCAAACGCTGATTGGGGCGTCACTTTCAAGCGATACTTTCCCTGCGATTGATGTTCCCCGAAAACCTCCAGGGTATAACGGCCCGAGACGCTAAAGGAATGCATCAGGCTCGGGTCAACCGAGGCGATCCCGCTGCCGGAGTCGATCGCCTGCGAGTTCTCTGCGATCACCACGCCTTGCTCGTTCTTGAGAACAAGTCCGGCATCGAGCGAGTATTGATACTCGGCCGCTTCGATATCGAACAGAAAAGTCTCACCCGCTTCCGCTTGCAAGACGAAATGATCGACTTGCTGCGGAGCGTCGATCGAAGCGTGGATGACGGCTCGATCGTTGCGTGGATCGTTCGCCGCGGACGTCAGCAGCCGAACTGAATCGCCTTCGGACTCCGCGATCCAAAGATCGTCCGCCCCGTCGCCATCGGCGTCTTCCACCAGAATCCCCGCTTCATACAGTCCCCCGGGATCAAATTGGATGGCCCGACTGAAACGCCCTTCACCATCATTCAGGTGCACTTCCACGATCGAATGGTTACGAACGGGAACGGCGAGGTCGTCGTGACCATCCCCGTTGAAGTCACCGGTTTCGAGCATAAAGGCCCCGTCGCTTCCGGGAATGGATTCATGCAGGCTAAGATCGCCATTCTCGTCGGCGAGAAACAAGTCGATGGATCCCGTCGTCCGGCTGATGCTGGCGACGTCCGGGAAACGATCGTTGTTCAGGTTCAATGCGACGACATCTTGGGAATCCGACGGCACGACGAATCGTTTTCCGGACTCGAACGTTCCATCGCCGCGTCCCAGCAGAACCGTGACGGCGGCCCCCAAAGCGTCACTGACCAACAGGTCGATGTTGCCGTCATCGTTGACATCAGAGATCTCGATTCCGTTGGATCGGCGACCGCCCGTCGTGAGTGTCTCGCCGGTGGCGAACGTGCCATTGCCGTTGCCGATCAGAAGGGTGACGCTGGCACCGAAATAGTTGACCACCGCCAAGTCGGGATTGCCGTCGCCGTTGAAGTCCGCACTGCGTATCGAGTTCGGCCGATTCCCCGCCGGAAGACTGCCCCCATCGACAAACTGACCATTTTCGCTGCCCAGAAAAATCGAAACGCTGCCGACGGTTTCGTATCGGGTGTGGGCGAGGTCGTCGATTCCGTCGTGGTTGAAGTCGGCAGCCACCAGCGTGTCGGCAAACGTGGCATCGGGGCCGACATTGAGTTGCACGGTCTGAGCGAATGAGCCGTCGGGCGCCGCAAACAGCACGCTGACCGTTCCGTCGCCGCTGTTGGCCGTCGCCAAGTCCCGAAAGCCGTTGCCATCGAAGTCGCCTTTGACGATCGAGTGCGGCTGCTGACCGACAGGCAGCGGAGGGTGCTCGTCCACTTCGTACTTCATCTCGTCGATCAACCGATTCAAGTCAACCGCGGAATCGTCGCCGATTTCATGGCGTTGCTGCGCCCCCGACTGGAGCACCCAATCCGCCTGATCAGCATGGTTGTAGATCACCTCAGTTGCGATGGGCCCGATGTTGAATCCGAACGCCGTTCCCGGATACAACCCTTTCCCAAAGTTCGCCCAAGTCACTTGTTGAAGAGGATCCCGCACGTGATTGAGCGACATCGCATGGCCGACTTCGTGATAGATGTTGCCGGTCGGAAAGCCACGCACCGAATCGGCAAGCGAAGAACCTTCTGCGGTTCGGAATCCGCGATGACCATTTCCAGAGTGTCCGGATCCTTCAAACCCTCCGGTTCCGTGTGGGATGTAGCTGTCACCTTCGGGTGGCAATACCGTGGTCACATCGACATCGTGGCGATCATAGATGGCCTCAAAACCGCCGATCAGAAATGGAATATTTTGAGGATCCTCGAATGCCGTGTCGAACGAACGTCCACGGTGCTCCGCCAACTGTTGATCGAAGTCGAAAAAGAAGAGCGGTACGTCGCGTTGATTGGCAAACATCCCAATCGTCGAACCGCTGACCGCATAGGCACCGAGACCCAATTCGGAGGTGGCTTCGATCAGCAGAAAGTAGCGACCGGGCGTCGAAAGTGCCGGTAGAAGTTGCTGGTCAAAACGCTGCTGATCGGCGTACGCGAGCAACTGACCGTACCCATTGAGCAGCGTCAGACGTCGACCGGCAAGCGCCATGTGGTCATTGGAATTGGTGCGAAAATCAAAGCGAAACGTCTCCAATCCACGCCCCTCTAACGTAATCACATCGACGTCGCCGACCGCTTCCAAAACCGATGCCCTGGTGGTGACCGCTTCGGTGACGTGCCAGACACTCCCATGATCTTGGAGTTCATTCCCGTGCTCCGGCTCAACCATCGCGTCTGCGAAGAGCGAGAGCGACGCGGCGTAAGGAAGGGGAGTGGTGGCGGAATCTGGCGTTTTAAATGTCAGGGAATAGCGTCCGCTTTGTTGGACCGGATGCACCAATCCCAAGCCGTTGGTGTCCGCAGCGACGAGTGTTCCGACGGGATTGTGGAGCGAAACCTCCGGAGCGGCCCCCAGTGGACCGAGGGGATTGTTGGCCAGATCCAGGATCAGTGTTTGGCCGGCGGAAGCTTGAACCGAAAACACGTCGAGATCCGCGGAGTCATCCAGTTCGCCCCGGAGCATCGTCGGCGCAGCGACCTCCGTGGCCTCACTCACCGACTCGTTCGGCTCGATTTCGTCGCGTCCACTAAACGAATCGATGGACACGCTGATCGCGTAATTCGTGCCCGGCAAGTTGAAGCGATTTCCCGCGTGAACACGCAGAAAGTAGTCGCCCGATTTCGGAGCGACAAAAATGCTTTGAAACAAATCCGTCGACTCGATCACGACGCTGCCCGAGGCGTCCAGCAGATCGAATGCGGTAAACGGCTGGCGGTCCCCGCGTGCACTTTCAGAATATCGCGGGTCGATGATCATCGAATCGCCGTGCTGCAGCGATGTGCGAAAGAAGTCGCTATCGGCGGGTGTCGAAAAGGACCCGCTCAAAACTTGTGGTTCGGAAAACACATCGGCCGTAGCCATGTCGTCATTCGGTTCCGACTCCACCACGTTGCCGGCGAGCATCCAGCGTCGCTCGAGCATCTCGGGCACGAGGCGACGCAGCGGTCGTCCGCCCATTGTGCGATGTCGCCCCCTTTTTCCGCCTTGCATCTTCACACTCGTCCATTTGGATCATAAAGCCCGCGACCGCCCCGACGCGAGCCAACTCCCCGGTGGAGAGCCCGATGCGGTCCAACGACCCGCTAAACTTTAGACAATGACACGATGGACTCAAGCAACTGGGGGGATCGATCCACGCAATCCGGCATTTCGAAGTGGCCAAATGTGGCGGTGTGAAGGGATTCCGCCCTACCTGGAGCCTGCTTGCGACCGCGCGGCGTTGGACGATCCTGACGTGACGCGCTGACGGTGGCAAAACAACGAGAGGCAGAACGATGGGAGGCACGGCAAAGTGCCTTAGGCGACTCGTCGGCGTCGCGGATTCGATTTCGCGTGGTCTTGCCGGTCGGTTGCGATGCGGTGCAGTTCACCACGGCGGATGGCGACTTCCTGCGGAGCGTCAATCCCGACGGAAACACGATTTCCCTTGATCGCAGTGATCGTCAGCACGATCTCGTCACCGATTTGAATGCGTTCGTTCTCTTTCCGTGATAACACCAGCATGATTCGTCTCCTCGATGGTTCTGACGTTGAGTGTGCCTACAGCGTCATCGCTGTCGTGTGCTGACTTTCACGGTTGCAACGTTTGTGCCAATCAAGCAAGCCGTCAGGCATCAGGCGCCGAGTCAGGCATTTTGCGGCGACACGTCGTCTTCATGAAGGACCGAAAGGATGATAAGGATGATAAGGATGATGCGGTGCCGGCCGCATGCGTCGCGGGTGCCTATGCTTCTTCTTGGCTGAACCGATAACACCAACGGTCCCCACAGGGTTCCAAATCATATAAGGCGTAGCTGCTCGGGCGGCCCATCGGCTCGACTGGTTCGCTTTCGTCCACGATGTCGCCAAAACGAGCAATTCGCGATGCGCTAATGGGCAGCACCAGTGAAGGCGGCAGATGGTAAATGCGAGCGGGGTCTACGACGTGTCGATAGCCGTCGAGTGGTCCGCCGAGGAACTCGACCCATTCGTCTCCGTCGAGTAACTCCGTCTCAACCGTGGTAAACGCCACGTACCAGTGCTCAATCCACTGGCCGGCCCGCGTCAGAACGTGACCCAAGAAATCCATCGAAGTGACCTCCGCAGTGCGAGAAAAGCCTTACTCCGTCGTCGAATGCATTTTACGTGCCACGCAGCCGACTTGCCAGCTTGTGATGACAGATTGTCGTCATGGTGCCAATTTGTCGTCTGCCAGCGGCAACGGTGAACCACCAACTCACACACTCGCTCTCGCTGACACCTGTTAGACACCTGTTACTGCGATTTGTTCACGATCGTCCAAACCACCAACGCCACTTTCACCCGAAATCACCTACGAAAAATCATTTTCACGATCTGTTCGGCGGATAACGAGTGTTTTGGTCACGCGATTTGCAACGCTGTCCTCTCCCGTGGCTCAGCTCTGACATGGCTCCGACATGTCCGCGAGACGCCCGGGGAAGCCATCGCCCACCCCAAACCGAAGGAGACGTGAAATGACTGGTTTCATCATCATCGAAGTCGACGACGGGTTTACCATTGCCGAAGTCCCCGCAGGTTCCACCCCGGAATCGATCGCCACGCAATTCGGCGGCGTTTTGGTCGAGGGCGGGCCGTACAAGTCGTTCGCCGAAGCATCCGACGTGCTGGCGACGTTGCCGAACCCCTACGAATCCGAACCCCTGTAGTGCTCTGTCGGCCTTCAATTTCCGGGTCAGGTTTTGTCGAGCGGAAAAGGGGTCAGGTACGAATGGCACAGCATTGGTACAGCGGTTGCCACAGCGTCCGCCGCCGCTGGCGTTGTGCGAAATTGACGGCGGCTCCGGAGCGGCAAGGCGTTGTTGATCATCGCCGAAGATGTCGAAGGTGAAGCACTCGCAACCCTGGTGGTCAACCGCTTGCGTGGAACGTTTGTCGCTGCGGCCGTGAAGGCTCCCGACTACGGCGAACTTTCACATTTCCCGAGGGCAGATGCTGCTCGCCCCTTGACTGGTGATTCGGACGTGTGATCATGAACTCTGAGTTCATCCTTTCTTAGTACCCGCGAACATGACATCGCGCCGATCCAGCCGTGCTTTCGACTTACGCCAGACGCTTGTCTGGGCGTGCCTCGTCGGCTTTGGTTTCGGCATCGTTGCTTCGCCCCGCGCCGCCCGTCTCGACCGGGAAGACCGACAGTCGCAATTGGTTGGCAGCGTTCTGGATCAGGCCGCGTTGCCGGGTGAATCGATCGGCCAATTCGATCGAGAGGGTTCCAAACCGGGGCAACCGAATGCGGCGTGTGCCCTCGTTCCGGTTCGTGGTTTTGACAGATTGCCGCTCGAAAACGATTCGCTTCTGCGATCCGGCGAGGCTTGGCACGGACGAACGTCTCTCACCGCGCTCGGAGTTCGTTTGCAGATTTAGACGCGGGGCGATGTTTCATTGTCCCTGAAATTTTCTGCAAACTGAACCCGTCTCAGACTCGGCTGCCGGATTGAACCGCGCAACCGGTCTGCCTGGAGATCGCAATGTCCAAGCCCAATACTCTGCCCAATACACTTTCGCGTGCCATCACCGCAGCCGTCGATGCTGCCCATCAACCTGACTCCGCCGCCACACGGCTCGACGGCGGCGACCTGCCAAGGTCCGTTTTCAACCAGATCAGGAGTGGCAACTACGCCAATGCCTGCCACTCGTTACGCACACTTCCCCCCAACCAGATCCATCGAATTTGTTTGGGGGTGTGCGCGATGCGAACGGGGAAAATCGACGAAGCCATCCAGATCTTCCGTTGCCTGTCGCTCAATCCCGGTACCACCGTCGTTCGCGGTGACGCCGATGACGTGCTGCTGATCAATTATGCGACCGCATTGCTGTTGGGAAACTTGCCCAGCGGAGCGCTCGACGTGCTGGGGGAACTGAAAGACCGCGACGCGCCGGCAGCCGCTGAAATCCGGTCGGCTATCGACCGCTGGGCCCGCGGCCTTTCGTTTTGGCGACGATTGGACTGGAAGCTCAATCACATCGAACCGCCGAATCGCGTGGTACCGATTGACTTCGCCCCCGGAATCTTCCCGATCGCGATCCCGCCATCGCCCCCGCGCCCGGTGGCAGGAATATCTTCGGCACCGCACGCTCAGGACCAGATCACCGCAACTGATCGTTAGAAAGATGGGCGACCACGTCATCCTGTGCCACCCACCGAACCTGCCGGCAACATCTGATTGCAGCTGGCATTTGGCATCATTCGTGGTTCACTTCGTCAGGACGAGCTTGCCTTGGCGGGTGCTTTGCAGTCGGTAGAGCTTGCCTTCGTATTCAATCCAAACCTCGTCGCCGCAACGCGCGAGATCTGAAAAACGCACGATCTTGCGGAGCGAATTGTCGAGATTCATTCCCGCTATTTCCGACAGATTGGCGTTCAGATCGTCGCTGGAATGGGAAGACATGGGTACGCCGAATTGGGGGAGACTCACCACAAAAACACCATGTTGCGAGTGGGTCTCAATAAGAAACCCGCTCTCAGCAATTTTGTCAACATCCGTTGTGAAAACATTTGTGGCGGCAATTTTCCGGTCCAATCGTGTCCACCCCCAAGACGCGAAGGGATTTGCAGCCAGAGGTGGGCTTTCAAAACGAAATTTCAGCGGCTATCCTCTGTTTTGTTGAGACCTGTTCTCAATAGCTTTCAAAGGTAGCTAGCCAGGCACAGCGACGCCGCGATCGGTCGTCTGAATCGACGAGTTCGCACGGCAGTCGCTGATCGACCCAGCGAGCAAGAACGAAGCTTCGATCCCCCGTCGCACTGGGCGACGTGTGGGCGATTGTTCTACTTGCATCGAGAGGTCAATGCTGTGCGTTGGTGTCAGTTCATTTTCTTGGCGGTCTCCATCGGCTGTGGTCCGATCGGCACCGCGCCGGTTGCGTTTGCAGCCATCTTTACTCCCGGCGATTCGGTGCCGGAGGTCAGCGGCGAGGTGTTCACGTGGTCTGAATCGGCCGCGGGCAGCAGCTTTGCATTCTGGGACAGCTTCGCCGATTTCCCGGGCGGGTCGACACCCGGATTCCTGCCCGCGGGGACGTCGCCGACCGCGAACGAGAGTTTTGGCGATGGCGGACCGATCAGTTCGCTAACCTTCGAATCCAACCAATCATTGGCCTCAAGCGGCAACGCGTATGGTGGTCTGTTCGGGCCTGGCGACAGTTCGAGTTTCTTGACCCAAGCGTACACGACGGTCCGCTCGGGAACCTCCGGCGGCGGATTCACGCGGATCGTGGCGCAGTTTGAAACGTTGGGATCGGAGCTGGACTACTCGTCGATCTTGCTGAGTGCCTCCGCGGCCACCGCCGGCACGATCGCACCGAGTTTCGTGATTGAAACCGCACGTGATTCGTTGGGCGGGACCTTTGGCGGTGAAGGCGTCAGCTATCTCGCACTGTGGGATTTGGATTCGTCGCAGCCCGAGTATCGGTTCGATTTCAATGCCCAATCCACCAGCATGTCGCTCGATCAGTTTCGAATCGACACATTCACCCAAAACACGCCGTTCATCACGCCGTCGGCGGTGCCGGAACCGGGTGGCGTGACGCTGTTGGGAATCGTCGCCGGCGGATTGGTGCTTCGGCGCCGACGTCGGGTAGGAATTCGAAGATCGCGGCCATCGGTTGCCCGTGCACCCCAACGATTGCCGCGAACCTCGCGCAACGCGTTCACGCTGGTCGAATTGTTGGTGGTGATCGCGATCATCGGGATCCTGGTCGGTCTGTTGTTGCCCGGTGTGCAAGCGGCACGCGAAGCGGCGCGGCGGATGTCGTGCAGCAACAATTTAAAGCAGATCGGGTTAGCGATGCACAACTACGACAATGTTCACGGAGCACTGCCGCCGAGTGCGTTGGGGATTCGTGTCGGTGGGACGAGTCGACGGCCGATCCACCGCGGCGGGCTGACGGCATTCGTTTCCATTTTGCCATTCGTCGAACAAGACGCGCTGTTCGCCCGATTTGATCTGAACGCCGATGCTTGGGCACCGGAGAACGAGGAGCCGGCCAAGCAGACACCGGAAGTGTATTTGTGCCCGTCGATGTCGTTGCCCGACAGCGGCGGAACGCCCAACGGTTATTCAAGCTATGCGATTTCCACGGGAACGAAAAAGTACCGCAATCAACTTCACAACGGTGCGATCGTCGATGCGATGAATGTGTTTCAAAGCGAGCGGGTCATGGCGGGAATCCCCGAAGCCTCATCGTGGCTGTCCTGGGTGGACGTCGATGACATCTCCAACGCCGATGGAACGTCCAATACGTTGTTAGCCGGTGAGTTTGGCGTCCAGGTTCGTGAGACGTCGTCGTTGCCGTTCCCCTACCCGGGATCCGGCGGCCAAAGTGCGGGCGAATGGGCGATCAGCTACCCGTATCATTCCAGCGCCTCGACGTTCGGCAGTTTCAACGCCAATCAAATCTCGCTATTCGACATCCCATCCTACGAATCGTTTCGCGGTCCCCATGCGGCCGGCGTTCAGTTTGTGTTGAGCGACGGCAGCGTGCGATTTTTGACCGAGTCGGTCGATGCGGTGACGTTGCATCGATTGACCAGTCGCAACGATGGCGAAATCGTGGACAGGGCACCGTGGTGATGGACATGTTGACGAAGTCGGATTGCAAGATCAACGGTGCCGATCGATTACCGTTCGCCACGGCATTGGTTCTTGCCATGATCCTGCTGACCACCGGATGCAACTCTCCGCCGCAGCCGAACGTCACGGCCACCGGAACGGTGCACGTTGCCGGCGAACCTCTGTCGGGGGCTGTCATCACGCTGGAACCGATGCGACAAACGACGGGACCGAATGCATCGGCGCCGGTGTTTGATGGCCGGTTCGAGGTGCCCGCCAGCGCCGGACTGCACGGCGGGACCTACCGCGTTCGCGTGGCGATGATCCCCACCGAATTGCTCGTCAAACTTCCCAGCGAGCAAGCGGCGTCGTTGCCACCGGCTGGTGCCGTGATCGATCCATCGTTCGATGCCGAGAGCCAACTGAGTTGCGACTTGAAGCCCGATCAGCCGAACGCGTTGGCGTTTGCGGTCGAGTTTTTGAAATGATGATTGGGCGCATGAATTGCACCTTCGGCTACCAAGCCGTTTCGTTCGGAATTGACAATCTGGACACCTCTCCCACTTAAACCAAACAAACAAAATTGAGATCAAAATGAAATCTTTCCTTTCGTTTCAAGTCACTGGTGCCTGTCGCGTCGTCGCGTTTGCTGTCTGCTTGTTCAGCGCGTCAGCCGCCCGGGCGCACATGCCTTGGTTGGCGACCGATGATGACGGGCATGCCGTGTTGTGGTTCGGCGAATCGCCGGCGGATCGGACGTACCACCTGCCGGGCCCGATCGCCGCGATCGAGCTTTCCAGCGGCGCGACGGCCATCGCGACGACGGCGATCGACAGCGAGTCGTTGATCGGACTGCGCAGCAAAAATCCAATCGATCCGACGCGTGAGATGACTGGCAGCGTAACCTATGGGCTGTATCATGACACGAAGTTGACCTATCACGTCGAACACTTGCCCCACTCGGATCCCAACGATTGGCCGGACGAACCGCGATCCGACGCGCCGTTGCAGTCGATCATGATGGCATCGACTGGCGGAGGCGTCCAGGTAACGGTGTTGCGAGACGGCAAGCCGGCGGAAGGACTGCAAGTGAAGCTGTATTGTGAAGACGGCCACGAAGAAGCGTCGGGTGAGACGGACATTGCGGGGATCGTGGTGTTTCAAAAGCAAGTCTTGGAACCGGGATTGAACGCGATCGTAGTGGGGGTGACCGACGAGCAGGCGAGTGGGACGCTCGATGGAAAGCGATACGGCAGCACGACCGATTATTTGACGGCGACCTTTCGAATTCCCGGCAAGTCGTCTTCATCCGAACCGAAACCCCGACCCCATCGCGAACCCCAACGACCGGTCATGGAAACTGATAGCAGCGTTTCGATCGGTCCCGCCGCATTGCCCGATCTGCCCGAGGAACTGACCAGTTTCGGCGCGGCGATCGCAGACCAGACGCTTTACGTCTACGGCGGTCACACCGGCGACGCCCATTCGTACTCGACCGCAGAGCAATCCGATCGGTTCTGGAGTTTGGATCTGTCGGCGGGCAAATCGGGGCAGTGGAAATCATTGCCCGGCGGACCGTCGCTGCAAGGGTTGGCGTTGGTCGCGTCTCGGAACCGACTGATTCGCATCGGCGGATTCACAGCCGTCAATGAACTCGGCGAAGAACAGGACCTGCGCTCGCAAGCGTCCGTCGCCAGCTACGATCCCGCAACGAACGCATGGACGGATCTGCCGGCGCTTCCCGAAGCCCGTTCGTCGCTGGACGCCGCGGTCCTCGGAGATCGCGTGTATGTGTTCGGTGGTTGGAAGCTGGATGGAAAGAGCACGGAGAGCCAATGGCATCAAACCGCGTGGTCGTTGGACCTCAGTGATCCTGCGGCGACATGGCAACCGGTGGCCACGCCGCCGTTCAAGCGACGTGCGATCAGCGTCGCGGCTCACGACGGCAAACTCTACGTCATCGGCGGCATGAATTCTGGTGGTAAGCCGACCACACGCGTGGACGTCTATGATCCGAAAGAGGAATCGTGGAGTCAGGGGCCGTCATTGCCCGGACGCGGCATGATGGGTTTCGGGGCGGCGTCCTTTGCGGCGGGAAAAACCCTCTACGTCAGCACGATGGACGGAAAGCTGCACCGGCTCTCCAGCGACGGACAGCGTTGGGAAACGATTGCCAAGAGTGATCGGGCTCGATTCTTTCACCGCATGTTGCCGACCGGCGATGGTGCGTTGTTGATGGTCGGCGGTGCAGACATGGAGATCGGAAAGTTCACACAGATTGACCGGATTGAGATCGGCGATTGAATGTCACTCTGCATCGTTGGGAGTGTGGACGCCTTCGCTAAGGATGACCGCGGGGGCGATGAAGGACAGGCCTTGGGTGTTGGTGGTGTCGACCATCACGGTTTCGACCACCGGTTGGGTAACCTTCGTCCCGGCCTGCCACTCGACGATGAAACTGGCGCCGGCACCGCCCAACTTGTCATCTCGGGCGATCACGAATTCCGTCGCCGCGAGTGGCCCCAGACGCAGCGGTTTGTTTAGCAGCGAGCGTAGTTCCTTGCCGGCGGTGTCAAAGTATCGGACTGACGTGATGGCGATTTCGTTGGCGGCGTCGGTGTTACGGATGTTTAGTGTCACCGTGAGCGGATACGGCTCGCCCTTTTGGTGATAGACATGCGAATAGGCGGGCACGTAAAGCCGTTGCCCTTCGACCGGATGCCAGGGCAACGCGTCGACTTCCATCCGCGCTTCGTCGCGCAGGCTGGGCGTTTGATAGGGAATGCTGCCGGCGATCGAACGCAGTCGAAACTCAACAAAAATGACGATCAGCACGATCGGCACGACGACCAACAGAAAGATCAACAACTTAATCTGTCGGGAGATCTTCTCGGCTTGTTCCTCGGTCATTCGATTCGACACGTCACTTGCCTGGTTGTGGTTTCTCATCGTCACTACCCATTCCTTGAAGGTAGCGGCAACGGGCGGTCGATTCAATTGGGGAAATCTCTAGCGGTCATTTCCCTGCCCCTGACGGTTCGAGAGAGCCGAATCGCTCACGGGTGACGCGGTAAAACAGTTTGCCTCATCCCCAGAATCTGTGGGTGCACAGCAATTTTTAATTGGCTGAGAAGCAACTCGCTTGCCCGTGCCATTCGGGTCACGCCCCTCTATTCAATCGAGACAAAGCACTATCGCCCCTTGGCGGTCGGCTGCCGCACTAGGCCGACGAAGCGTTTTCTGCCAAGACCTCAGCCTCGTCACTCGTTGGCTTCGGCTCGGCTTGGGGCTCGGGAGTAACGTCGGCTACGGTTTGCGTTTTCTGAGCAAACCGTCGCAGCAAGACATAGAACACCGGCGTCAAGAACAGCCCGAACAAGGTCACGCCCAGCATGCCGCTGAACACGGCGGTTCCCAACACGCGTCGCATTTCGAAACCGGCTCCCGTTGCGACCAACAGCGGCACCACGCCCAAGATGAAGGAAAACGCGGTCATCAAAATGGGACGCAGTCGCAAACGGCAAGCTGCGATGGCGGCGTCGAAGCGGTTTTTCCCGGCGTCCTCTTCCGCTTTGGCAAATTCGACGATCAGAATCGCGTTCTTGCATGCCAACCCGATCAAGACGATGAATCCGATTTGGGTCAGCACGTTGTTGTCCATGCCTCGGAACCAGACTCCGATCAACGCGAACAACAAGCACAGCGGAACGATCAAGATGATCGCCAGCGGCAATAACCAGCTCTCGTACTGGGCCGCCAATGCCAGGAAGACGAACAGCACGGCCAACGGAAACAGGAAAACGATTGTGTTGCCGGCTTGCTTTTCTTGAAAGGCGATCTCGGTCCACTCGTAGCCAAAACCGGGAGGCAGGTTTTGTTCCGCCAGCGATTCCATGGTCGCGAGTGATTGGCCCGTGCTGAAACCCTGTACCGTCGTGCCGTTGAGGTCGGCCGACGGAAACAGATTGAAACGCACCAAACGATCCGGTCCGGCGGTTCGCTGGACATCGACGACCGACCCCAGCGAAACGCTCGCGCCGCGGGCACTGCGGGTACGAATCTTGACGATGTCGCTGGCGTCGTCACGGAACTCCGGCTCCGCTTGTGCGGTCACCCGATAAGTGCGCCCCAGAAAGTTGAAATCGTTGACGTAAACCGATCCCAAATAGATCTGCAACGCGTCGAACACGTTGCTGACCGGAACGTCCAGCATCTGAGCCTTCGTTCGATCAACGTCCGCGTACACCTGTGGCACGTTGGGACGCAAATTGGTGAACACCTGCGTCACGCCGGCTTGTGCATTTGCCGCCGCCAGCATGCTCCCGGTGACCTGATTGAGCGCATCGATTCCGGCCCCGCTACGATCCTGGACATACATCTTAAAACCGCCACCGCGACCGATGCCACGAATCGGCGGTGGCGGAATGATCAGAATCTGAGCCTCGTTGATTTCGGAGACACCACGCCGCATGTCGGAGACGATTGCCTGGACGCTTCGCCCTCGTTCGGCGCGTTCCTTCGCATCTTCCAACGGCAAGAACGTCACTGCGGCGTTCGGTTTGATCGTGAACGTTGCTCCGGAAAGGCCGGCGATCCCGACGGCATGCTTGACCCCGTCGATGCCTTTGCCGATTTCTGCGACGCGGCGCACCACAGCATCGGTGCGTGAGAGCGCCGCACCGTCGGGCAGGTTGATGGCAACAATCACATAGCCTTGGTCTTGATCGGGAATAAATCCGGTCGGCACCAAGCCGAAACTCAGGCCCGTGAAAACGAGCAGCACTCCGTAAAGCACCATGGCGATACCGCTCTTTTTGACCAGTCGACCGATGATGCCGGCGTAGACGTTGCTGGAAAAGTCAAAGGTCCGATTGAACAGCCGAAAGAACCAACCGAACAGGAAATCGACCACTCGGCCGATGCGATTTTTCGGTGCGTCTTTGGGTTTGAGCAAGATCGCGCACAATGCGGGGCTGAGTGTCAACGAAACGAAGGTCGAAATCGCCGTCGAGATGGAAATGGTCAGCGCGAACTGTTGGTAGAACTGTCCACTGATCCCCGGCACGAACACGGTCGGCACAAACACGGCGATCAACACCAGCGTGGTGGCGATCAACGCCGAACCGACTTCGTCCATCGCCTTGTGCGTCGCTTCGCGCGCCGTCAGCCCCTCGGCGATCAAGCGTTCGACGTTTTCGACCACCACAATCGCGTCGTCGACCACGATCCCGATGGCCAACACCAATCCGAACAACGACAACGTGTTCAAGGTCACGCCGAGAAACTGCATGATGGCGAATGTCCCGATCAACGAGATCGGAATGGCGATCACGGGAATAATCGTGGGCCGCCAGCCGTGCAAGAATAGAAACACGGTCAACACCACAAACAACGTGGTGATGAACAGTGTTTGAAAGACCTCGCTGATCGACTCTTCGACATAGTCGGTCGGGTTGTAAGCGATCTTGTAGTCGATCCCCTGGGGAAACTCCTTGCTCATCGCCGCCATCGTCTGCTTGACTTGGGCAGCCGTGTCGACCGCATTGGTGCCCGGACGCTGATAGACGAGAACGGCGATCGCGGATTTTCCGTCCAGATAGCTGAGACGCGAATAGTCTTGGGCCCCCAGTTCGATCCGTGCGACGTCGCGCAGGCGTGTGACACGGCCGTCGGTGCCGCGTTTCACGATGATTTCGCCAAATTCTTCTTCGCGGATCAAGCGGCCTTGCGTCGTGACGTTCAATTGAAAATCACCCGCATCGTCGATCGGCGGCTGTCCGATCACTCCGGCGGCGACTTGCACGTTCTGGCTGCGGATCGCCTCGACCACTTCACCGGCCGTCAAATCAACGTGGGTCATCTTTTCGATATCCAGCCACACGCGCATCGCGTATTCGTTCCCGCCGGCGATCCGAATTTCTCCGACGCCGTCCAGCCGCATCAATGCATCACGGACCCGCAGAAACGCGTAGTTACTGATGTAGAGTTGGTCACGGCTGTTGTCGGGCGAGTTGAGGTGGACGACCATCAACATGTCGGGGATCTGCTTGGTGGTCGTGACCCCGATCTGGCGGACTTGCTCGGGCAAACGTGATTCGGCGATCGCCACACGGTTCTGCACCAACACTTGAGCGTCGTCCAAGTCCGTCCCGAGCTTGAACGTGACGGTCAACTGCATCGTGCCGTCGGAACTGGAAGACGATTCCATGTACAACATGTCGTCCACACCGTTCATCTCTTGTTCGATGGGCGTGGCGACGGTGTCGGCGATGACCTGCGGTGTGGCACCGGGGTAGGACGCCCGCACCAGCACGGTGGGCGGTGCGACGCTGGGATACTGTGAAACGGGCAACGAGAAATAAACGATTCCGCCGACCAGCACGATCAAGAACGACAGCACGGCCGCAAAGATCGGTCGCTCGATAAAGAAGTGGGGGAATTTCATGAGTGTCGTTCCCCGTTGGAGGCGTTAGACGTCGAAATGCAACGTGCCATCTGATGGGATTCGCAGGTTGGACGCTTACGCCACGCGGTTTCTGGCAATGGATCGGGGACGGGAGAAATCCATTCGCTTTCGGGAACCGGTTCGTAATCATCCGGCAACCCGTCTTCGACGACTTCGATCGTTCCGTCGACCGTCTGGACCTTTTGATCCGGCCGGGATTGCAGCAAGCCTTCGATCACCAAGGATTCATCGCCTTGAAGCCCTTCGCGTATGACCCTCAACCCATCGACGATCGGCCCCGGTTTGATGGGGCGACGCTGGATCGTTTCATCGACGACGACATACACGTATTGGGACGATTGGTCCGTTCCGATCGCCGAGTCGGGAATCAAGACGGCTTCGCGGGAGGCGCTGCCGGGGATACGCACGCGGGCGAACATGCCGGGCAGCAAGAGTTGATCGTCATTGGGGAACACGCATCGGGCTCGCATGCTGGCCGTATCGATGTCGAATCGATTGTCGACGAAGTCCATGTGTCCGCGGTGTGGAAATCCGTCCTCGTCGACCAGTCCGATGAAGGCCGGGTTTTTGACCACGCGGGAACTTTCCCGTTCCCCGGATTTTGCCAACCGCATGTACTTCAACACGTCTTGTTCGCTGGCGTCGAACACGCAGTAGATCGGTTGCATCGAGGTGATCGTGGTCAGCAGAGAAGACGTGTTCGTCCCACCGGCGATCAAGTTGCCTTCGGTGACGGCCTGACGGCTGATCCGCCCGGTCACCGGAGCGCGAATGCGCGTGTATTGAAGGTTCAATTCCGCGGTTTCAACGCCCGCTTTGGCCAATTCGATTTGAGCGTGGGCGGTCGCGATCGCGGCCTCGGCGGAACTGACGGCCGCTTTGGCGCCTTCGATGTCCGCTTTGGCCTGTAAGAATTCAGCTTCTCGTTCGTCGACTTCCTCTTGGGAGGAAGCGCTTTGTTGATTCAAAACCTTGGCGCGCTTGTAGCGCAGATCGGCGAGATTCAATTGCGCGTCGGATTGCAACGCCCGCGCGTCGGCTTCATCGCGTTTCGCCATCGCTTGTTTCAAACCCGATTGCGACTGTTGTAAGGTTGCCTTGGCGGCATTCAGTTCCGCTTCGAAGGGCCGGGGATCGATGACGAACAACAGGTCTCCTTCGTTGACGACCTGTCCTTCATCGAAATGAACCGATTGCAAATAACCCCCGACACGAGCGCGCACCTCGACCAAGTCGACCGCTTCCAATCGGCCGGTGTAGGCGTCCCATTCGACGATTTGCTTGACAACCGGTTTGGCGACCGTGACGGAGGGGACCGGCATCTGCGGCGGCCCCGAGGGGGCTTGATTGCAGCCGGGTGACAACAACAACAGTGCACCGGCACACACGGTGGAACCGAGTACTGTTCCACGAATTATCCTCTTCACGCCGTTTCCTCAGAATGAAGTGATGCTGACTTTTTTCGCCCGAACAAGGCGTGGTCGACCGAGAATAATCCTGGCCCGGTCAGCGCCAGGGAAATGTAAACCAGCAGATACACTGCAGCCAGTTCTTTGATCTTCCACGGATCGGCCGCATGAACGACAAACAGCGCGACGATCATCGTGAACGCCAACGGCAGCGACGCCAATCGGCTGGCGAACCCGACGATCAACAGCAGCGAGCAACCGACTTCGGCGCCGATCGCCATCACCAGGCTCAACCTGCTTCCCATGCCGATCGGATCTGGAAAACTGTCAGCCATTGTGCTGAAACCGTTCAGCTTTGCCAGCCCGTGGACCAACATGAAACAGCCGATGCCGACTCGCAGTGCCAGTAAACCTGCGGAGATTGTTTTCTCGTGATTCAAATTCAACATGGTTTGGTACGATTCCTCATCGATTTTTGCCAGAGCTCGTCGACTTCGTGATTGGGACAAAGCCCCGGCAGTCGCCGCGCTGGGCTTCAACGGGTAATAACCCTAGGACAGGCGAATACCTTTCTAGAAAAAAGATGATTCGTGAAATAAACAGGATGTTTGGCGGATTCATCCGGCACCTGAACATTCCCTTTGCACGCTCACGTCGCCGCATTGGCGGGGTAAATTCTTATGGGCGGTCAATCGCGCATCGCCACCCGGCTTGGTCCACGTTCGGCACCCGTGTCGATTCGATGTGGGTGGTGTCCGATGCCGTTTGTAGTTGTCCTTCAATTCGAATCGCTACGCCATGAGCAATCTTCAACAGTTTCTCGCATCAAAATCCTACGCCGTCGCGGGGGCTTCTACACGCCGGGAGAAGTACGGCAACAAGGTGTTCCGGGCGTTGTTAACGTCCGGGCGCGACGCGTATCCGCTGAATCCGGCCCAACAGGAGATTGAGGGGCATCGGGCGTTTGCGTCGATCGCCGATCTGCCGCTGGTCCCCGAAGCCCTGTCGATCATCACGCCACCGGCCGTCACTCGCAAGGTGGTCGCGGACGCGATTGCAGCCGGAGTGCAACACATTTGGATGCAGCCGGGTGCCGAAGACGAACAGGCCAGCGAGTCCGCCCGCGCTGCCGGCATCAATGTGATCGATGACGGAAGTTGTCTGTTGGTGCTGTTGGCCAGAATCTAAAATCTCGCCGCTCGATCAATCCTTCAGCCCCTCTTCGGCGACCTTGAGTTTTTCCAGCAGACGTTCTCTTCGCGCGATCAGCTGTTCCACCGAGGGCCCCGGGGCATCGGTCTTTTCTTGCTTGCGTGCAATGATTTCACCATCGGTCAGCTGGATCGACGTGCGGAGTTCCTCGACCGTCGCCGCGTCTTCCGCTTTGTCAAACGCGACGTCTTCTGCGGAAGGCGTCTTTCCCGGCTGTCGGGCAACCACCTTGAGCGTCGGCTGGGGGATGAACCGTTTGTCTTCGGGAATCGGGCGGGTGTTCATGAACGACGGCGAAACGATCTCGATGTCGGCGGCGTGCAAGGCGTCGAGCGCCGCTTCATTCAGACGAGAGCGCGACGAGATCAGGCTCTTGACGTCTTCGAGTAAACCGGCGACACGATAGGTGATGGAATAATCGCCGAGCCCGCGGATTTGAACGAAACCGTCTTTCAGTCCGGCGTTGGTGGCTGCCTCCGTCAGGACTCGAAAAACGTCTTGTTGTGGGACATCGTATCCCAGTGAAATGTCGGACTTGATGATCGTGCCCGAAGCACGTACCACGCGGATCGGATGCGTGACCATGTACAGGTTGGGCACGGTGACAAGGTCTCGCAATTCCGTTTGGACTTCGGTGTGCAGCAGTCCCATCTCGGTGATCCGGCCGGTCAAGTCGGCCACCGTGATGAAATCGCCGGGGCGGGCACTCTTTACGGCCTTCAACATGATGCCGGCCATGATGTTGCCGATGAAGGTCGCCGAAGATAATGCGATCGCGGCACTGAGCAAGATGCCGATCAGGCTGAGCAGTTGCCCACGCGTTTCGACCGTCACCGGCAGGGCAAGGATGATCAACAACAGGCCGGCAAACGTCAACAACAGCATGATCAGCTGAAAACGAAACTGCGCATCTGGATTGTCTTCCCATCGTCGTTTCAGGATTCGATCGACCAGCACCAAGCCGACCAGGACGACGGCGATGGTGCCGAGCAACGGCAGGATACTGGACGCGTCGGCAAGGTATTGATCGAGAAGTTCCATCTTGTGGTGGTCCAAGCGGGAATGGGGTCAGGCTGCGACTTGCGGAGCGATGAAGTCTACCGTGCTTGCCATTGCGGCGCGTGGAAACCAACTCGGCGGCGGCCCCGTCGCCCGCCGAATGTCTCGCGGGAGCGCTCGCCCGACGGCGCCACGCGGTTGATCACACATTGTCATCAAATTGATCTCCCGGCAGACGCCTGCCCCACCGCCTCCATTCTCGTTCGGACGGCTTGATTGGCCGGATCAACGCCGATTCCGCGACGTTGTCAGGCAACCGTGCTGTTTCTGGCACTCCCTGTGCAGCTTCATTCAAAGTCGGAGCTGACTTCGGTGCGTTCCCGGATACGGGAATCTAACAACCGAGGCGGGCAATGGGCATCGCCCCCGGCTTGGAGGCCGTGCGATTTACGAAGCAACCCACCTGGCAGGTGGGTCGCACGCAGCGAGCGGGCTGTCGATTTAAGCCCAATACCGCTAA
>NZ_JANZKV010000278.1 GCF_025060895.1 Stieleria sedimenti
CGCTGCGAAGCAGCGACCGGGAATCGTCTGAAGGCTAAACACCAACGGTTGCTGAATCCCTTTTCACTGATGTCCCTGCCCATTCCGGTCACGCCATGATCTCTTCCACCACCCGCGAGGGCTGCGTGACGTTGGACAATCGTTGCGGCAGCCCTTGATGCATGTAGGTCAATCGTTTGTGGTCGATCCCCAGCAAATGCAGCAGTGTCGCGTGCAGGTCATGCGGTGAGACCTTGTTCTCGATCGCTTCGTAACCAATCTCGTCCGTTTCGCCGTACGAGATCCCGGGTTTGATTCCGCCGCCGGCCATCCACATCGTGAACGCACCGGGATTGTGATCGCGGCCGACGAACCGCATCTCGCGACCGCCACGGTTTTCCCGCATCGGTGTGCGACCGAACTCGCCGCCCCAAACCACCAGCGTGTCGTCGAGCAACCCGCGCCGACCGAGATCATTCAACAGTGCCGCGATCGGTCGATCGACCTCTTCGCATCGCGTCTTAAAACCGCCGTTGAGGGCTTCGCTTTCGGCCGCACCGTGCGAATCCCAACCCCAGTGAAACAGCTGGATGAAACGCACACCACGCTCGGCCAAGCGTCGGGCGAGCAGACAATTGTTGGCAAACGACTCTTTGCCCGGCTCGGTGCCGTACAGGGCGTGTGTGGCCTTGTCTTCCTGTCGCAAATCAAACGCTTCGGTTGCATGGGTTTGCATCCGAAACGCCATCTCGTATTGGGAGATGCGCGTCAACACTTCCGGATCACCGGTTTCATTGAACGTTTGCTGATTGATCCTTCCGATCGCGTCCAAGGCCCGACGTCGCTGTTGCAGCGAAACGCCGTCGGGGTTGGACAAGTACAACACCGGATCACCCTTGGACCGACACTGAACACCCTGGTAAACCGAGGGCAAAAAACCGGATCCCCAAACGCTCTTTCCGGCCGACGGCGTCTTGCCGCCTGAGACCAGCACGATGAAACCCGGCAGGTTTTCGCTTTCGCTGCCCAGACCATACATGGTCCACGCACCGAACGACGCACTGCCCAAATTCTGGTTTCCCGTGTGCAGCAGCAATTGCGCTGGTCCATGGTTGAACTGGCTGGTGTGCATCGATTTGACGAAACAAACCCGATCGACGACCGATTGAAACTCGGGCATGCGATCGGAGACCCAGGCACCGCTTTGACCGCATTGTTGAAACGGATACTGCGGCCCCAGCATCTTTGGAACACCTTGGATGAAGGCGAAACGTTTGCCCTCTAAGAAACTGGCGGGACAATCCTGGCCATCAAGTTTTTGCAGTTCGGGCTTGTAGTCGAACAATTCCAGTTGGCTGGGTGAACCGGCCATGTGCAGAAAAATGACCCGCTTGGCCCGTGGCGGAAAGTGCGGGATCGATTGCCCGGCATCAGAGGCGTCCGAGAGCGTGCCGTCCCGGTCGGCGGCAACCGATCGTTCGCCCAACCAGACCCCGGCGAGCCCCATCGAGCAGTTTCTTAGGAAATGCTTCCGCGTCTGCAGTCGTGCGAATTCTTCTTGAACCCGGTCGTCAATACTTTTCATTTCGTTACCGCTCGATCCAAATTCAGAATGGTGTTGGCGACGATCGCCAGGGCGTCCGGGGCGATCTCATCACGGGCAACATCAGCCGATGGGTCTTCCCGCAAATCGTGATACAGTTGCGTCAATTCATCGATCTCGAGTTGGCCGGGCGGCCGCTGTGTCACCGCCCAGTACATCCACTCGATCGCGTCCCCGACGTCCGTGGCGACATCCGCCGTGGACAACTCGGTCGCGCGATTTGCCAGTGCCCGTCCACATTCGACGTAGACGGGATCGTTTAATGTGACCAGCGCTTGCAACGGGGTGTTGGTCGCGATCCGCCGAGCCGAGCAAAGGTCGCGTGTCGGCGCATCGAACATCAAGAAACTGGGATAGGGACTGGTGCGTCGCCAATACGTGTAGAGCGCCCGTCGATACCGGTCGGCCCCTTCAGGCGTCTTCCACTGCGCGCCACTGTAAACGGTTTGCCAAACACCCTCGGGTTGCGGCGGCATGACCGAAGGCCCACCGAGACGATTTTCCAGGAGCCCCGCAACCGACAACGCTTGATCACGAATCATCTCGGCCGTCAACCGTGTTCGCGGACCGCGTGCCAGCCATCGGTTGCGCGGGTCTTGCTCACGCAGCGATTCCGGCGCCGCACTGGTCTGACGATACACCGACGACAGCACGAGTTCTCGCAACAACGGCTTCAGCTGCCAACGGTGTTGCTCACGCAAACGCAACGCGAGATGGTCCAACAGTTCGCGATCGGCCGGTTGAGTTCCGCTGGACCCGAAATCTTCCAAGGTCTCGACCAAGCCGATTCCAAACAGCTGCGCCCAGATACGATTGACCCAGACGCGGGCGGCCAGCGGGTTGTCGCTCGAAACGATCCAGCGGGCAAAGTCCAATCGGTTGCGAACCGTTTGCCCGGTGCCAAAAACGGCGGGGATTCCCGGCGGGATCTCTTGGCCACGATCGAGCCAATTTCCGCGAATGAATTGACGTGTCGCCCGGCCGACCGCGGCTTGACGTTGCTGCATCACGGGCAGATCCGCGCCACGAACTTTTGCGGCCGCTTGCTTCGCCTGCTCCAACGCTTCGGTCGCGTCAGCAAGTACCTTCGATGCGATCAACTCGATCCAAGCCGATTCGTCGCAGACCTGCCAACGAAAATGACGGATCGGCGTCGCCAGATTACCGGCAACGCTGTTGGATTGCAGCATCTCCAACCGCAGCACCGCGCCGGGGCCGAACGCTTCGGGCACCAGACGATCACGGAGCACAAAGACGGCCCAACGGGGACGATACAGTTTCGGATAACCGCCGACGCCGGCCGCGTCCTTGTCCAGACTCGATCGCGGATCTTCCGGACCGGTCAGTGCGTCGGCGAAGACGTCGGCGATCGGCACCGGAACCACGGTCCCGTCCGCCTTCTGCACGGACAGTTTCAACTGACTCAAAACCGAGCCTTGTTCGGGCCAGTTGGCGGGGTTGTCCGAGGCGGGCAAAATTTCAATTCGCAGGGCGGTCAGCGGCGGAGCGTCGGCCTGGACCGTGTAGCGAACCCCCGGCGGGAACGTGCCGCCGGCGGTGCGAACGCGATCGCCGTCGATCCGCAATTCGCCTTCGGTGCTTGAGGCGTTCGACGGCACCAGCGGGCTCCAAGCAACCTTCCCGGCAAGCTGGCTGCCCATTTGATTGCGTTCGACACGCCGCCGCTGGTAGGTCCGTTGGACTTCGACCGCCGCCGCAAGACGTGCCGGATCGTCGGGGATTTTCAACGTCGGATAGTCCGAGGGCAAATCGGCATCCAACGTGTCGTTCATGATCGCCATGCAGGCGTAATACTCTTCGTGCTTGAACGCGTCATAGGGATGGGAATGGCACTGGACACACCCAAACGTTGTCGCCTGCCAGACGGTCCAAGTGGTGTTGATCCGGTCGATCAATGCCGCGACGCGAAACTCTTCGTCGTCGGTCCCGCCTTCGGTATTGGTTTGCGTATTACGGTGAAATGCGGTCGCAATCAGGTCGTCCGGCGTGGGCTGCTCCAGCAGGTCACCGGCCAGCTGGCGGATGGTGAACTCGTCATACGGCATGTCGTCATTGAAAGCCCGAATCAACCAATCGCGATACGGCCACATGTCTCGATGTGGGTCTTTCTCAAACCCTTTCGAATCGGCATAGCGTGCCAAATCCATCCAGACCGACGCCCATCGTTCGCCGAATCGCTCGCTGCCGAGCAACCGGTCGACTTCGCGCACATACACCAGCTCCCGTGACGCAGCGTCAAAGACTCGATTCAGTTCGGTCCTGAACGATGCGATGCGTTCCATCGACGGCGGCAAACCGGTCAGGTCGAACGAGACACGACGCAGCCATTCCTCTGGATCGGCTTCGGGTGATGGAGCAAGACCTTGGCGTTTCAGTCGTTCGAGTACCTGTCCATCGAGCGGTTGCCGGGGCCAATTCGACCCGTCGCTTCCGGCCGCGATCGTGGCCGGTTGAAGCGGTTCCAACGACCACAGCCCGCCCCACTTCGCACCTTCACGAATCCATCGTTCCAGCAACTCGATCTCGCCCGCCGACAACGGATCGGGATGCTCATGCGGCGGCGGCATCCGCTCGTCGGGGTCGTCGGACTTGACCCGCTCGATCAAGATCGACGCGTCGGGATCACCGGGCTCGACCACCCATCCGTCGGGCGGCAACACTTTGTCGGCGTACACAAACGACAGGTCACCGGCTTGTTTCACCCCGCCGTGACAAGAGGTGCAGTACTGCGTCAGAATCGGACGGATCTGTTTGTTGAAGTCGATCGGCCGCTCGGCCTGGACCCTATCGGCACCGCCAATCAGGATGATCAGCAAGAGGATTCCGATCGGCCAACGGGACCGACCGGCTTTCCCAAGCGGCTTCGCAACGCAGGCATTGGTATCTACACCTCTTAAGCAACCCTCCCTGGCAGGCAACGCCGTGAAGCATTTTTCCCATGTGTTTCTTGAGGTTTTAGCGGCAGGGCGCGAGCCCTCCGGTTCTTCATCTCTGCCAAAACACCGGAGGGCTCGCGCCCTGCCGCTAAAAAATGCTTCACAGCGTTGCCCCGACGGGGTCGCACATCCTTTCTGCACTCCTGCATCAGGCACGGATGCCGACGCGATCTCTCGCAAGGACGCACCTCACGGCGCCCGGCCACATCGAACAATCTGCCCCACTGAGCACCTTCCGCTTCTTCAATCACTTACACACAGTTCATCAGCGTCGC
>NZ_JANZKV010000279.1 GCF_025060895.1 Stieleria sedimenti
ACTTAGCGGTATTGGCCTTAGGGGCCTAGTGCCACCGTGATCCATCAATTGGAGTGCCGTGAGAAAACGGACCCACGGATGGCAAGGCGTACCCACGGATGCCAGGTACGCAATCGAACCGTGGGGCCGCTTTGTCATCGGTGGGCTTTCTCACTCGGTCCACGCATGGTCGGCGAACCCCGTTATGCTGTGGCCTCTACAAAACACCAAATCGTCTCTCGAGTATTTTGCACTGAAGATGTTCAAGACCTCCTTTTTTGCCGTTGCTCTGCTCACCGTCGCGTTGGGCAGCACGTTCGCGTTGAACAGCACATTCGCGTTGAACAGTGCGTCCGCCCAGACGCCCACGTTTCCCGCGACCGATTGGCCGTGGTGGCGGGGGCAGCAGCGAGACGGCAGCGCCGCGCCGGACCAGAACCCGCCGGTGCAGTGGAGTGAAGATGAAAACGTGGTCTGGAAAACCGCGATTCCCGGTCGAGGCCACGGATCGCCGATGTTGTTCGGGCGACATGTTTATCTGGCCACCGCCGATGACGCGCGCAAGGTACAAGTGGTGCTTTGTTTTGATCGCCAGACGGGATCATTGCAATGGGAATCGGTAGTGCACCAAGGCAACTACGAAACGAAGGGCAAACGCAAAGCAAATGAAAAAGCGTCGTGGGCATCATCGACCGTCGCCACCGATGGCGAACGGTTGTTCATCAACTTCTTCAACGACGGAGCCATTCACACGACGGCGCTCGATCTGAAGGGGACCATCCTTTGGCAGCAGAAACTGTCCGACTACGTCATTCACCAAGGTTACGGTTCCTCGCCGGCGATCTACAAGCAGCTGGTCATTTGCTCGGCGGACAACAAGGGAGGCGGCGCGATCGTTGCCATGGAGCGTGCGACGGGTGAAATTGTTTGGCGTCGTGATCGTCCCGAAAAACCGAATTACCCCTCACCGTCGATCGTGAACGTCTCGGGTAGAGACCAGTTGGTGTTGACCGGTTGTGATCTGGTCACCAGTCTGGATCCCGCCACGGGCGCGACGCTTTGGGAGATTGAAGGGGCGACGACAGAGTGCGTGACGACGACACTGACCGATGGCCAACACGTGTTTACCAGCGGCGGATATCCCGACAACCACGTCTCGGCCGTTCTCGCCGACGGCTCGGGAAAGGTCGCTTGGCGGACCCATTCTCGAACCTACGTCCCTTCGATGCTGCACAAAGACGGCTACCTGTACATGACGCTCGACGCCGGAATCGCCGAATGTGTCGACTGTGCAACCGGCGACACGGTATGGAAAGCCAGGCTCGGAGGCGTGTTCAGCAGTTCGCCGGTCTTGGTTGATGATTTGATCTACGCGACCAACGAACAGGGGCAAACGTTCGTGTTCAAGGCAAGCCCGGAGCGATTTGAAAAGGTCGCCGAAAACAAGCTGGGTGAGAGCGTGTTCGCCACGCCCACGATCTGTGACAGTCACATCTTCATGAGGATCGCCCATTATGAAGGTGACCGACGCCAGGAATCTCTTTACTGTTTGGGAGCCAAGAACTGATGACTAATACGAGTAACACGAGCACCAATGGTTGGTGTCCGGGCTTGAGCCGATTCCTCGGCAGTACGAAACGACTGACGGGCGTTGCCGAACGCGTCAACGCTACACACCCGCGCTGGCTGTCGTTGGTGATCGGTGCCATTCTTGCCAGCGGCGTTGCGGCGCAAGCCCCGAAGGGATCGCCGTCAAGCTTGAACGGGCAGCGGATGGACGGATACAAGGGCATCTGGTTCACGCTCGGGCAGTTCTACGGCAAAGGAAGCGATGGACAGTCGTATGGAAAAGCGTCGCGAAAACCGGTGTTTCCCTATGGTGATAAATACTCCGGCGGACTGGGGACCTACACCGCCAAACACACGCCGCTTGCGATTTATTGTCCCCAAGTCGAGAAGACGTTTTTTGTTTATGGTGGAACGACGGGGCCAAACGATCGGCATTTGCTGTGCATGGTTTCTTATTACGATCACGCCTTGAACCGGGTTCCCAAGCCCGTTGTGGTCCATGACAAACAAACCGTCAATGATCCACACGACAACCCCAGCATCGCCGTCGACGATGCCGGCTACCTCTGGATTTTCGTGAGCGGGCGTGGACGCGTGCGACCGGGATTCAAGTACAAGAGCAACAAGCCGTACAGCATCGATGGCTTTGAATTGATTTCCGAGGAAGAGATGACATACCCGCAACCGCATCACGTGGCGGGCGAAGGATTCTTGCACCTGTTTACGAAGTACACCGGCGTCCGTGAGCTGTACTGGGAAACCAGCGATGACGGTGTTGCCTGGACCGCCGATCAGAAACTGGCCGGTATTCGCGAGCCGGGTGATAGTCGTGGCGGACACTACCAGACCAGCGCGACGCGCGGCGGACTGACCGGTACATTCTTCAATCGGCATCCCAACGGCGTCGTCGATCAGCGCACCGATCTTTATTATGTCCAGACACCGGACCGGGGCCGGACGTGGACGACGGTCGATGGAACGCCGGTCCAACCGCCTCTTCAGGATGTCGCATCCCCGGCGCGCGTGATCGACTATGCCTCGCAGAAGTTGAACGTCTATTTAAAGGACATGGGGTTCGACCGCGAGGGACATCCGGTCCTGCTGTACGTCACCAGCCCGGGCCACGAGCCGGGCCCGCCGAACGACCCTCGTCATTTCCGCGTGACCCGCTGGGATGGAGAGGCATGGAAAACGTCGATCGTCTGTGGCACCGACCACAATTACGACATGGGCAGCTTGTATCTGGACGAGCAAACCTGGACCTGTCGCGTTCCGTCTCAGCCGGGACCGCAACCCTACCAAGGCGGCGGCGAATTGGTGACGTGGACGAGCATGGATCAAGGGGCGACGTGGCAGCGGGAAACGCAAATCACATCCGAGAGCGAACGCAACCACAATTACGCGCGTCGTCCGCTCGGAGCCAAGGATCCGTTTTTCGTTTTTTGGGCCGACGGGGATCCGACGAAGCTGAGCGAAAGCCACCTGTACTTTGCCGATTCAACCGGTGGGCGTGTCTGGGAATTGCCCTATGAGATGGCGGGGGAGTTCGCCACGCCGGTACGTGTTGAGGCGTTGGTTGAAGAGTAGCAGGCGGTCGCATGACGTCAGCCGAGTGGCGTGAGCCCTCGAACGGTGTTAGCGGAACGGCGCGAGCCGTCCGGTTGCGTTTCAAAAACACCGTGAAAGACCGGAGGGCTCGCGCCCTACCGCTAACATCAAACTCAACGGTGTTAGCGGAACGGCGCGAGCCGTCAGATTGCGTTTCAAAAACACCGTGAAAGACCGAAGGGCTCGCGCCCTACCGCTAACCTCAAACACAACGGGTTAGCGGAACGGCGCGAGCCGTCCGGTTGCGTTGCAACAACACCGTAAAAGACCGGAGGGCTCGCGCCCTACCGCTAACATCAAACTCAACGGGTTAGCGGAACGGCGCAAGCCGTCCGGTAGCGTTGCAACAACACCGTAAAAGACCGGAGGGCTCGCGCCCTACCGCTAACCTCAAACTCAACGGGTTAGCGGAACGGCGCGAGCGGGCCGGTTGCGTTGCAATAACACCGTAAAAGACCGGAGGGCTCGCGCCCTACCGCTAACCTCAAACTCAACGGGTTAGCGGAACGGCGCGAGCCGTCCGGTTGCGTTTCAAAAACACCGTGAAAGACCGGAGGGCTCGCGCCCTACCGCTAACCTCAAACTCAACGGTGTTAGCGGAACGGCGCGAGCCGTCCGGTTGCGTTTCAAAAACACCGTAAAAGACCGGAGGGCTCGCGCCCTACCGCTAACCTCAAACTCAACGGGTTAGCGGAACGGCGCGAGCCGTCCGGTTGCGTTTCAAAAACACCGTAAAAGACCGGAGGGCTCGCGCCCTACCGCTAACATCAAACTCAACGGGTTAGCGGAACGGCGCGAGCCGTCCGGTTGCGTTTTAAAAACACCGTAAAAGACCGGAGGGCTCGCGCCCTACCGCTAACATCAAACTCAACGGTGTTAGCGGAACGGCGCGAGCCGTCCGGTTGCGTTTCAAAAACACAGTGAAAGACCGGAGGGCTCGCGCCCTACCGCTAACATCAAACTCAACGGTGTTAGCGGAACGGCGCGAGCCGTCCGGTAGCGTTGCAACAACACCGTAAAAGACCGGAGGGCTCGCGCCCTACCGCTAACATCGAAAACGCCTGGCGTCAAAGTAGATGGCACGCGCCGCTCGCTGACGCGTCCCGCTGGGGTGTCGGTGCCGGGGCTCTATCCTACATTTCCTTCGGCGATCCGCAGGGCTTCGACCAGCTGTTGGATTTGTTCGACGGACAGTTCTTCCGCACGCGCGGTCTCGCCGTGCCCGAGTGACTGCAGGACCTCGTCGACTTGGGACTTGTCCAGCCGGTTCTTCATCGCGCTGATGACGTTGCTGCGCAAGAACTTTCGTCGGTGGAAAAACAACGCTCGGACCGTCTGGTGAAAATAGTCCAGGTCGGCGATGGCGTCGCGCTTCTGGTGATCCAGATCCAAGCGGATCACCGCCGAGTCGACTTTGGGACGCGGCCAAAACACTTTGGGGCCGAGGATCCGTACGATTTCGGCGTGACACAGCGACTGAATCCAAATGCTCAGTGCCCCGTAGTCCTTGGTCCCAGGCGAGGCGACGATTCTCTCGGCCAGTTCTTTTTGGATCGTCACGACCATGGCATCGGGCGGCGGCGTCTGATGCAGCAGATTGGAAATGATCGGTGTGGCAACGTTGTAGGGGAGGTTGGCGACCAGCAAGAACCGCGCGTCCTGGCCGATGCGCCGCATGGCATCGACGACCAATCCTTTCAAGTCGTCGCGCAAGGAGTTCTTGTTCCGCAGCGCGTCGCCTTGGAGCAGTTTCACATTCGGCCGCCCGGCCAATTCTTCGCTGGCCAGTTGGTGCAGATTCATGTCAATTTCGATCGACAACACGGCACCGGCCGCATCGGAGAGTCGCGAGGTGAGTGACCCGACACCCGTTCCGACTTCTAAGACCACGTCGGTTTTTCGCAGCTCGGCCGAGTTTGCGATCAGGTCGACCAGATTCAGGTCGATCAAAAAATTCTGGCCATACTTGGAAACGGGCCGCAACCCGGCTTCGGCGAGTCGCTTGGACAGGTAGCTGGCTGTTTGACGTGGTTGATTCATCCGTCTGCTTTGCGGTTTGGATCGTGAATCTGGTCGTCTGAGAGCAAACCCAACGAACGTTGCACGTATTTGGCCAAGATGTCGGTCTCCAGGTTCACGGCATCACCGATCTTGCGAAATCCCAAGGTGGTCATGGCCAACGTGTGCGGGATCAAGGCAACGCTAAAGGAATCTTCGTCGGCGTCGACCACCGTCAGACTGATCCCGTCGATCGCGATGCTGCCCTTGCTGGCGACCTGGCTGGCGTACTGGGCGGGGATCCGAAAACGCAGATTGGCCCAGGGCGGGTCTTCGGTGCGCTCGATCAGCTCGCCGAGGGTGTCGACGTGACCGCTGACGTAGTGGCCGCCCATCCGGCTGCCGACGGCGAGGGAGCGTTCCAGGTTGACGCGGTCCCCGGCGACGAGTTGGCCCAAATTGGTCCGCGAAAGCGTTTCCTGGCCGGCTTCGAAATCAGCGACGTCACCGTCGAGGGCGACGATCGTCAGGCAGCATCCGTTGATGCAGATGCTGTCGCCGATCGCAGCATCACCGGTGATCAGCGGAGAACGGATGCGAAGCCGCTTGCCGGGGGGATCGTCGACCATTTCGACGAGATCGCCCATTGTTTCGACCAGACCAGTAAACATTGCAGATAGCAGAACGGCGGAAAATGCGTCAAAAATACTCGGCGGGTAGCCACTGTGACCCGCATTGGACAGAATGCCGACCAATCGGACAAGCGATGGCACGCGCTCGTCGTCAACAAAACACTTCCCGCCACACCCCCAACACCCTCGAGAGGTCCCCGATGACCCTGATCGAAGCGATCCACGCCCGCCAAATTCTGGACAGCCGCGGCAACCCGACCATTGAATGCGAAGTCCTGCTGGAAGACGGCGCCCACGGCCGCGCGGCCGTCCCCAGCGGCGCCAGCACCGGCGCCCACGAGGCTTGGGAATTGCGTGACGGCGACAAGTCCGTTTACATGGGCAAGGGCGTTCAAACGGCCGTCACCAACGTCAACGAAAAAATCGGCCAAGCCCTGCAAGGGATGGACGCTCTCGACCAAGCGGAAATCGACTCCGCGATGTTGGCCTTGGACGGCACCGAAAACAAAAGCAACCTGGGCGCGAACGCCATCCTGGGTGTTTCGCTGGCGACCGCACACGCCGCAGCCGCATCGACCGGACAACCCCTGTTCCGCTATCTCGGCGGCGTCGGTGCACGCCTGCTGCCCGCGCCGATGATGAACATCATCAACGGTGGAGAGCATGCCGATAACTCGGTCGACATCCAAGAATTCATGGTCATGCCTCTCGGCTTCGAACGATTCAGCGATGCACTGCGATGCGGTACCGAAATCTTCCACAACCTGAAAAAGGTGCTCAGCAGCAAGGGATACAACACCGCCGTCGGCGACGAGGGCGGCTTCGCGCCGGACCTGAAGAGCAACCAAGAAGCGCTCGACGTCATCATGCAAGCGATCGACCAGGCGGGTTACAAAGCCGGCGAGCAGGTCTGGATCGCACTCGACGCGGCATCGACGGAATTTTATGACCGCGACAAGAAAAAGTATGCGATCGACGGCAAGGAATTGTCCGGCGACGAAATGGTCGACTTCCTCGCCGACTGGTGTGAGAAGTACCCGATCTGCAGCATCGAAGATGGCTGCGACGAAGACGATTGGGACACCTGGAAGAAGCTGACCGAACGTGTCGGCGACCGGGTCCAGTTGGTCGGCGACGACTTGTTCGTCACCAACGTCACCCGCCTGCAAAAAGGGATCGACGAAGGAATCGCCAACAGCATCCTGATCAAAGTCAATCAAATTGGTTCGTTGACCGAAACGATCGACGCGATTCAGTTGGCCGGACGTCACGGCTACACCGCCGTGACCAGTCACCGCAGCGGTGAAACCGAAGACAGCACGATCGCCGACTTGGCCGTCGCCCTGTGCACCGGCCAGATCAAGACCGGGTCGGCCAGCCGCAGTGACCGGATGGCAAAGTACAACCAGTTGCTCCGAATCGAAGAAATGCTCGGCGACGCGGCGTTGTACGGCGGACCCCACTTCGCCGCAAAGTTGCGTTAGAAAGGATTGTCAGCGGGATGCGTCACGGGCTGTCGATTTAAGCCCGCGCGTTTGCAAGGGGCCAGGCGGCGCCCCTTGCCGACGCGTCGCTCTGCCATGGTCAAGTTGATTTCGGAACAGTGACTCAATCGACAGGCCGGTTTGAGACCGTTGGTGTTCAGCCTTTAGGCCAATACCG
>NZ_JANZKV010000028.1 GCF_025060895.1 Stieleria sedimenti
AGATGAGGGCCCGTAGGCTCGCGCCAAACGGCTGATATTCGTTTGACATCAGCCGGTTCGCGCCAGCGTCCGGGCCCCCTCATTCATGTTAACTTAGCGGTATTGGGCTTTAGCCGCCCATTCTCGCTGCGTCGCAGCGACCGGGAATCGCCTAAAGGCTAAACACCAACGGTTGCTGAATCCTTTGTGACTTATTCCCGTGCCATCCGTACCTGCCCCCTTTTCCGCTCGGCAAACGCAACCCGCAAACTTATAGCTTACAAAGCGCGATGTCACTGTTGATTCAAAACGGCACGATCATCACCCCCGATCAGCGTTACGTCGCTGACATCTTGATCCAAGGCGAGTCGATTTACCGCATCGCCCCCGTGATCGACACCTCGGACGTCGGGGATGTGGAGATCATCGACGCAAAGGGCAAGTATGTGTTTCCGGGTTTCATCGACCCACACGTCCACATCTACCTGCCGTTCATGGGGACCTACGCCAAGGACACGTACGACTCCGGCAGCCGTGCCGCACTGGTCGGCGGCACGACGACGCTGATCGAAATGTGCTGTCCGGCACGCGAAGACGACCCCTGGGATGCGTATCAGTTGTGGAAGAGTAAAGCGGCAGGCCTCTCGGCGTGCGATTACTCGTTTCACATGGGCGTGACTCGGTTCGACGAGACGACCGAACCACTGCTGCGGCGCATCGTTGCAGATGGCGTCACGTCGTTCAAAGTTTTCCTGGCCTACAAAGGCGCGTTCGGCGTGAGCGACGAGGAACTCTATCGAACCTGTCGCTTGGCGAAAGAGTTGGGCGTGGTGGTCACGGCGCACTGTGAGAACGCGGACCTGGTTGCCCAGCTGCAGGCGTCCTTGGTCGCGGCCGGCAAGGTCGGTCCGGAATTCCACGAACCGTCTCGTCCGGTCGCCGTGGAAGCCGAAGGGGTGCACCATTTTTGTACGTTCTTGAAGATGACCGGCGCGGCCGGCTATATCGTCCATACGTCGTGCCGGGACGCCGTCGAAGCGGCACTCAAGTTTCAAGTCCAGGGCGTCGACGTAAAACTCGAAACCGTGATCCCCTACCTGGTACTCGACAAGACGTACGCGGAACGTCCGAACTTTGAAGGCGCCAAGTATGTGATGAGTCCCCCGATCCGCGATGTCGCGCATCAAGCCTACCTTTGGAATGCGCTGCGGTCGGGCGTCATCTCCACCGTTGCCACCGATCACGCCCCCTTCGACTTTGTCGGGCAAAAGGAAATGGGCAAGCCGCCCGAATCCGACTTCACAAAAATCCCCAATGGCATCCCGTCGGTCGAACATCGCCCCACGCTGCTGTACACCCACGGCGTTGCGACCGGCCGCATCGACGTGCACCGCTTCGTCGAATTGCTGTCGACGTCGGCGGCCAAGCAGTTCGGAATGTTCCCACGCAAAGGAAGCATCCAACCGGGCTGCGACGCCGATTTGGTGATTTGGGATCCGGACTACCGGGGCACGATCTCGGCGGCCACGCACACGATGGATACCGACTACGACGGATTCGAAGGTTTTGAAATCATCGGCCGCCCCGCCCTCGTCACCTGCCGCGGAAAAGTCTCCGTTCGCGACGGCCAGTTCACCGGAAGCCTCGGTCACGGACGACAAGTCGCCCGGTCGAGGAAAGGCGGGGACGTCGTTTGAATGGCTGAACCGTGACGTGTGAGCGGTTGTAGCGCTGAAGAATGTCCGGAGGTGTCGCTGCGCTCACCTCCGGCTACTGGCTTTGACCCCGCCGGGGTCATGCCAGCCACTCCGGCCCTGACGGTGTTAGCGGAACGGCGCGAGCGGATAACGGAAGACCCAACCCGTTCGCGTCGCCCCCTACAACCGCTCGTAGAACCCGCGCGGCTCGTGATCCGGATGGGCGCGAAGGAAGCGGACCAACTGGTCCGCGACCGCTTCGGTGTGCGCCCGGTCGCGTGAGCTGCCCACCACCAGAATCACCCGTTCTCCGGCGACGTCCAATCGAATGAAATAGGTGGTTCGCACAGGACCATCGGGACTACCGTTGCGCGTGTTCTGCCAATCGACACTGTCGATGCGAATCGCCCGCACGTCCGCGACCGGGATTCGAGAAACCCGGGGTGACAACCAGCAATCCGCCGATGAACAGCAGACTGAACGGAGCGTTGGAGAAGTCGAAAACGATCCCGTCAGCCGACTGCGCGTATTGTGCGATTTTAAAAAAGCTCACGGGACGTCACATTCGACTCGGTTTCCGGGGGCACGCCAGCAGCCCCTTGCCCCAGGGCGGCGGCTTGAATTTCCGTGCGCAAGCTTATAGGCCGATCGCAACCCGACGTCAAATCCGCGCCCCATCGTTTTGCCCCCATCGTTTTGCCCCCATCGTTTTGCCCCCATCGTTTTGCCCCCATCGTTTTGCCCCGTATTATTCTGCCCCCCCTTTTTCTGTCCCCATTATTCTGCCCTCCCTCCCGACTACGTCTCACGACAACCAATCATTCCAAGCCTGTCGATGGTAGTCGGCACGAAACACGTTTTGATAACGATCGCTAGCGGCCAACAGATCGCACAAGCCGGGTCGATCATCTTCGCCCCCAGAATCCGAAGCTCTCGAATCGATCGCCACCGCTGCCGACGCCACGGCATCGGCGAGCCTCGCGGCCGTCGGCAACAGTTGACGCTTCAACATTCGGATCATCCGACGATGCCCGCCGGAGCCCGGCGACGCCACACTGCCGCGACCACCGAGGACGAGCGTCCGTTGCTGTCTCGCGAGCTCTGCGACGCCATCGATGCTGGGCTCCGTCTGACGGCGTGAATCAACGGCCGCAGCGAGCGAAGGGCTCCCCAACTCCGGATCGGTCTGCGAAAAGAAGTGGCGCTCCAGTCGATCCAGACCCAACTGGCAGACGTTTTGCCACGATTCGGGTAAGTCCAGTCTCGGATCGTCATCGGAACCATCATGGCACGCTTCAACGTGGATCGCCAAGGCATCAATCGATCCGGCTTGGTGGCGTCGGACACGTCCGATGACGAACACTTTCAGTCCCGGGCTGCGGGCGAGCAGTTCCAAGTTTTCACGATACGGCACCTGATCAGTGTCCAGCGCGATCCGCAGCTTCAACGGACGCGAGACATCGTCCGCCTTCACCAGCACAGCGTCTTCGTGCCGCCCGAGTACCTGACAGCGAAACGCGACGAAGTCTGTTTCCGCTCGAGTCGTCGCGCCGACCGATTCGTGTGCCGCCAATAGCTGGTCGACTTGGTCGGCCAGGGATCGCCCGCAACGTTTTTTCCATGCGGGTGATTCATCGATCGGCCGGCCGGTCTGTTTCCGCACGGCCCAGCGAGTCTTTGATCCGCGTCCCAGCCGCCGATCCGGCGATGCCGTCATGTTTTGAACGTCCACACTCGATCGGCAAAGCTGAAACGCAGAAATCATCGTGCCGCCCAATTCGATTCCTCCGTGATAGGCTTGCGACGCCAAGTCTGCTTCTCCGGGACGGACTTCGCTGACTTGATAAATTGTTCCGTCGTCTGCCATCAAATAGACGCACACTCCCGCGTAGCCGGACCGCGTCACGATCGGTTCGGCCAACAGACTGAGCAGCCGCGAAACATCGACCGGTTCAAACGATCGACGGACCTGACCGATCGTTTCAAGGTCGGCCGCAGGTTGCCGGAGCACATGTCGTGCGATGACGACCGCGCGGGCGAGATCGATCTGCAACTGCGAGACATCCGTGTTGCCCGATTGCGCCCGCAGCCGGACGACGCCCTCGACGACACTCAGGAGGGCCGACGACAAATGGATCAGCCCCGCGGCGCGGCACTGATGCGCCGCCCGCAACAACGCCGATTGCAACACGACGCCACAGCGCCGCGCGCCGCTGCACAACATCAATTCGATTGCATCGAGACTGCGGCCGGCTGCGTCACGCATCGCTGTGGTGATTTCGAACATCGAGGGTTCGTCGCTAGGCTCCGATTCGGATGCTCGCGGCGGAGTCGCCTTGTGCTCCGAACTGGCCGCATCCGTTTCGATCGGCAAACAGCTGACGCAAGCCAGCAGATGAAAACACTTGGGCGACAGCAGGCACGAACAAGAAACCTGTTCGAGGTGCGTCACCCGTTTCGACTCGGCATCCCATTCCAATCGCACGGTTTCGTCACCGGTGCTAATCGTCACGCAAGTCGCTTCGGCGGTCCAAGTCCAAGCGTGCGCGATCGCGGGATCTTTGTCCAAACGTTTGCGCACGCGCGACGGCGCCAGGTCGATCAAGCTGGCGAGCAAGTCGGCGCGAACACTCAGTTGCCCGCAGACGCCCGGGCGATCCGAATCATCCATCGATCGAGCCTCCGGCGACGTTGCCACGGATTTGATCGCCCACCCACTGCGCCAGTTTTTCGGGACTGACCGCGGCGACCGACATCCCCGCCGACGCCATCATTTGCGCCAGCCCCTGGTGGAACCGAGCTTGGCCGGAATCATCCAACGATGCCAACCCGAGACAGCGAACGCCCGAGTCGACCAGGGCCCGCACTTCGGCCAGCATCCCGGGAATCGAGACGCCTTCTTCAAAGTCGGTGACCAACACGACGATCGAACGCGACGGCACCTTGATGCCCGCGCGAGCCCCACGCAGACCGAGTCCGATGTCGGTTCCGCCGCCGACATCGACTTCCAACAACAGCGCCAGCGGATCATCGACTTGATCGCTCAAGTCGATCAGTTCGGTGCTGAATGCCAGAAACCGCACGGACAACGCGGGCAAGGCGTCAAAGATCGCGGCGACCAGCGCGCTGTAAACCACCGACGCGGACATCGATGCCGAAACGTCGACCACAAACGTCACGTGCCAGTCCAATTCCCGCCGTGCGGGCGCGTTGAAGATCAATTGATCGGCGACGATGGTGGGACGGCCATCGGATCGACGCCGCCCATTGACCAGGTTGGCGCGGATGGTGCGTGAAAGATTCAGCCGCCGCGATCGACGGCGAGTCGGTCTTGGCGTGGAAAGTCCACTCAGCGCGGTTTGCAGACGAACGGCCAACTGCCGGGCAAGGTCATCGGTGATCTTTTGGGCAAGCTGTCGCAGCTTGGCCATGCGTGATTCCGGCATCGCACCGGCCAGCGAAAGCACTTGTTGCAGTAAATCGATCGACGGCGTGACGGAATCGACGTCCAAGTGTCCGACCGCGGTCGCGTTGCCTGCCGCCGCGGCTTGTCCGAGCACTTCCTGGCAGACGTCGCCGCCGAACAACGCCTCCAAGTCGTCGGCCCACTGGGCGGTCGTCGGTTGCGGTGCTTCTTGTCCGCCGCTGCCACGCCGTTGCTGAAAATCACCACGTGAACCTTCGCCGCGTCCTTTGCCGAACAGCTGGTCCAATGACTGGGCGGCAATCGATGCATTTCGCGAAGGGTTTTCCGGCGGCAGGCCGAAAATCAATCGCCAACGATCAGCCATCTTGATTTCGTTGTTCACGCTGTCAGAGATCGAATCGGAACGCGATGAATCGGCAACCGCGTCGGGATCCGAGTCGTGTTGATCAGGCACGCCCTGGTCCGCTTCGCGAATGAAGCGATCGACGCTGGGAAACGCGTCTGCGACGGACGCTGCCGCAGCCAAGTCGGCGTGTCGCAATCGGGCGACGTGCAACGTGATCGTGTCGGCATCGCCGTCATTGGCCCAGTGCCGGTGATCGATGGCCGATCCGCGCTGGCCCAGTCCCTGCAATCGCAATTCCAGCAGCCGCTGTCGATCGGCCGGCGAAAACGGATCAAAGGCCCCCCGAAGTGCCGGCAATCGTGACAGAAACTCCCCGTCTGACAATTGATTCAAACCGGATTGGAACGGGTCCAGCCACAGCGGATCGTTCTGCATGCGCGACAACAAGATCTGCACGGCACCGGACAGTCCGTCGCGCAAGCGTGCCCGTCCGTCGCGGTCGCCGGCCCCGTCCAACCATCCGATCAATAACTGGCCCAGCGTGGCCGCGTCCATCGCATCGAGCGCGCACAAGCCGGCCGCCGCGGCACCGCGCATGCGGTCGCTTCCGTGACGAATCGTTTGACGGCACCAAGTCAGCAGTTGCCGTTGATGCCCTGCAGCATCTGCTTGTTGCGATTCCGACCGTTGAATCAACGCATGCAGATCCCCACTGAACCACTGAATCAAGTCCGCCAGACAAACCACGTCTTCGATCGACGAACTGCCGCGCAGCCCCTGCAGACGCTCCAAACAGGCACGCAACAATTCCTCCGCTGAAACCCTCGCATCGGGCATCCGGTACACCGGCACGATCGGGGGCGCCGCATCGGCCGGGTCGAGCGGTAACCCGGGCAGATGTGACGCAGCGATCCGCACCATCAACGTGACGGCTTCGACCAGTTCCGAGATTGCGGCGGTTTGACAAAACGTCTCGTCCAGCCGACACAATGCCTGCGTCGTCAACGTCTGCAGTCCGCATTCGCTGGCGATCCCCAATTGATCCAAGATCATTCTTGGCGATCGATCGTTCGCGTCATCGGGACCGACACGGCGCCCGGCCCTGCGAATGATTTCTTCGGCGACCTGAGTCAGGGTGACGCCGAAGCGGGCGACACTTTCGATCGTGGCCGCCGTCGTCTGCTGCCACTCGACCCGCCAACGCTCGGTCAAGTTTTCACGGTTCCCCTGCGTCACCGTGTCGACGCGCTGGGCATACGGGATTCCTGCCGCCGCCATCCGCCGCAGCACGACCGCGCGGGCCCGATCCTTGGGGCTGCGCAAAACGTCCAAGCGGAGCTCTTTTTCACTTTCCGATCGCGTCGATTGAAATCGTCCCCGCTGCCGTTGCGGTTTCGCTTTGGCGGCTGCCTCTCGCCCCGGCAGCCCCAGTTGCTGAAGCAGTTGATCGATCGAAACGGAAAGACCGCAGCGTGGTGCGGACGGCGTGACCGTTCCTGTCCGGTCCCCGATCAGCACATCACCGGCGGCAGCCGAGACGGCTCGACCACGCCCCATCACGTCGCCGTGTACCAAGCACGATTGCAAAGATTCAACGAACTCGCCGCGACCGGGAACGGCCAGCCCGCGCAGCCGCGCCAGATCGCGCATCATCCGCAGCGTTTCAGCTGCGTCGGGTGTTCCGGCGACATGGCCGAACTGACGTAAACGACGGCAGACGCCGGTGGCAAGCTCCACGGCGGCGTCTTCCATGTCCGCGTTCGATTTCGCTTGCACCATTCGTTGATGCCAAACGGGATCCAACACTCCGGCCATATAGCCACTGCGTTCGTCGAGTTGTTCGAAGGAATACGGGATCAAAGAAACGCCGACCGATGACGTGTCGGATTCGATCGCGGCAAGGTCCGCTTGATCACGGTCGTGTAACGTTTCAACGATGTCGGGCAGCAAGACCGGCGCGTGAAAGGCGCCGACGATGGCGACCGTCTTCCCATCGCTCTCTCGGATCGCCTGACGCATCGCGGCTTCGCGAAGCAAATCACGCGGCGAGGGTTCACGATCATCCACTCGGACCGCCCAGCCGAACGTCAGCGCCGTGCGGCGAATGATTTCCGGGTCCGCATCGCAACCGGGCGATTCCACCAACCGCTGCCAAAGATCACCGACGTCGCTGGCACCGACGCGTCGTTTTAATTGCGATAGAACGTCGGACGACTCGGTAGCCCGACGCGATGGTGTCGGTTTGGATTCCGGTGCGGCGGACTTGGATTTGACCGAAACCGAAAGGTCGCAGGCACGGACGGGAACGCCGTTGACCGACGCCCAGCGGATCGCGGCAAACTCGGGTGAAAAATCAGCCAGCGGATAGAACATCATGCCGCCGTCGGGATCGACCGCGGAGATCGCGATCGGGGCCTGCGTTTGCGGATCAGCGATGTGCTGCATCCAATCGGATAGATCCGACGGCAGCTCGATTAGGATCGCATCGGGCGCAAAACGCTCCAACAGCACCGGCATCGCTCGGGCAAGCATCGCCGAATGATGACGTACCCCGATCAACAACGGTTCGGTGCATTGGTGCAGCGCGGTGCAAGCGGCGATGGGATCCATGGGCATCAAGTTCAGCCGTCGGTTCGTTATGGAGGTGAAGTCACTCTCCCGCTGGGAGAGTCGAGCAAAGCGAGGAGAGGGTTCTGTTTGCTGCTTGGCACACGACTCTGGCAGGTGAAGTAAAACTCACGATTCACCATTCGACCTCCCCTCGCTGCGCTCGACCCTCCTGCCAGGAGGGTGACTTTCAAAAAAGCACGACCTCCACACGGGAGGGTGACGCGAGAAAAACGAGCTACATCGTTTCATCCAGCACGCCGCGCATTTCGCTCAGCTTTGTCCACAGCGGCTCACCGTTTTTCGCGCGACGTTGGACGGGACCGTCCCAGTATCCGAGCAATCGTTCACGGTCTTTCGCGTCGTCTTTGAGCACGACACCCAGCAGGTGACCGGGCATCCGCGAAACGGGATCGAATCCGGAAGGGAAAAAGGCGCTTTCGCGCATGATGGCGGTGGCGACCGCGACCGCTTCGGCGGTACTCATCACCGTGCTCGGCCGATTGACCTGCCAACCTTCGTCGGTGCGTCCGCTGCGAAGGTCGCGAAACACCGTGACCAGTAGTTCGATCAACGACTCGTCGATCGGTTTGTCGCTGCCCGATTCGTGCAGCAGCGCGGCGGCGCGGGAGGACACCAATTGACATTCACGCTGGGCGTCGGAGATCGGCGCAATGGTTTCGAAATTGAATCGCCGTTTCAGGGCCGCCGACATTTCGGACACGCCGCGGTCGCGCAAGTTCGCCGTCGCAATCAGAGAGAACCCCGGCGCAGCGAAGACACTGGAATCTTCGTCGCCGAGTTCGGGCACCATCATGCGTCGTTCGCTCAAGATCGAGATCAACGCGTCTTGGACTTCGGGCAAACAGCGCGTGACTTCTTCGAAGCGGACAATCTTTCCTCGCCGCATCGCTTGCATGACCGGCGACGGCACCAGTGCTTCATTCGTCGGGCCGCGGTCGAGCAGCATGGCATAGTTCCAGCCGTAACGGATTTGGTCTTCGGTCGTGCCGGCGGTGCCTTGAACGGCCAACGCGCCGGTGCCGCTGATCGCGACGGCCAGCAGTTCGCCCAGCATCGACTTGGCGGTACCGGGTTCGCCGACCAGCATCAACCCGCGCTCACCGGCCAGCGTGACGACGCAGCGTTGGATGATGTCGCGGGGTCCGACAAATTTTTCGCTGATCGCCAGCGCCGTCGACTTTTTCGTGCCGACCTTCTGGCCGTCGGTGCCACAGATGAAATCGACGATCGAAGCCGGCGAGAGCAGCCAGCCGTCGGGGCGAGGATTGGAATCCGCATCACGCATCACCGCCAGTTCCTCCGCATACCGAACCTCCGCCGGCGGTGCCTGGATCTTTCGCGTCGGTGGGGAAATGGATGCGGGAGTTTTCTTTTTTGCCATGGGCTGACGTGTCGGTGGGGAGGTCAATGCTCAATTACTCGGGCTCCCCTCTCCCTCGGATTCCACGTGAGTGGAGCTCGCGTGGAATCCGGGGGAGAGGGGCTGGGGGAGAGGGGAGCCGAATGACATGATAGTGCCCTGTTACGCCGGCGAATGATTCGGCGGAGCGGCCGCGGTTGGAACTGCACCACTCACCCTCCCAACGTCTCTTCATAACGCGGCGCGTCACCCTCGGTGACACGGTTGTAGGCAAATCGAAATTGTGACGGGACGGGGCGTTTGCAAACCAACAACGCCGCGTTGGCTCCGCGCAGTCGATCGGTTCCGTCGTGGCCGTACATCGAGAGCTTCCAAGTTTCCACCGGTAGGTTGGGAAGCTTGAGCGGTTCCCATCCGCCGGGCAAAAAGATGTCGCGACCGGCGCGGCTGCGTTTGGCGCTCACCACCAATTCCTTGTCGACTAATTCGGCCGCAGCCTTCTTGTATTCCGCGGGTTTCCAACCGTTCCAGCCTTGAATGTTTTTGGACGTCGGATCCGGCAGCGCCAAGATTTGCAGATACAACGTTGCGGCATCGTCACGGATGCCCTGATCCTTTGCGACTTGGGCCACCAAGTCAGGCACGGAGACACGTGGGTCCTGTTCCCAGGAACCGTCCGGGAGATCGTCGCCAAGGTTGGCGGCCATCAATTCGTCGGCAACGTCCGAGCGCAGTTCCAACACGAATCTGGCGAATTCCAGCATTCCCGATCCATCGCCTTCGTAATGAAACGTGATCTTTCCCGCCGCGGCAAGCATCGCAAAATCATCCGTCGTGTGCAGTTTCGACGTGCGGAAATGCAGCCGACAAACCGGCGGGTAGAGCGCGCCGAGGATCAATCCTCCGTCGAACTCATAATGCCCGTCCTTCTTTCGTTGGCAGGGTGCAATCAGCTTGGAAAACTGGTCGACCGTCGCTTCGACATCCACTTTATGATCGCCATACCAATTCTTTGCCGTGTAGGTCGCCCCGAACGGCAGCGTGGTCGAGGGATCATCCAACCAGGCTCGCGTCGCTTCGATCAATTCGGGGATCTTGCGGCGTGCGGGATCGCCCAATGGCGTCGCGTAATTGATCCAGCCCACGGCATCCAACAATTGGGGCAAGACCTTTTGCAAGTCGAGTGGAGGTTCGGGGGTGTAGGCGGCATCGAGAATGTGTTGCTGATGCCGCTTGGATTGCGACGAATACTGAAACGTCGTCTTGCGAGGGTCCAGAACATGCGACCCTTGGGGATCGGAAAGCAAACCCAAGAACGCTTTGCGGTCCAATCTTGGATAGCCGAACCCGACGTGTTCCAACGGCGCCGCCGCTTCGGGTGGAAGCGTCACCGATGATTCGCGTCGCTTTTTCCAAGCGGCAACCATTCGGGCAAATGCTTCGTTCTTTCCTGCGCCGATCGCGCCTGCTGGATCATCCAACAGGCCGGTGGACATCAACGACATCGGCAACGCCTCCCCGTCGAGCCCCGAGATAGCCGCTTTGATTTCGTTGAGCTTCCAACCGTAGTGCGACCGCAGTTCCTTGGTCAGCTTTTCTTGGCCGTAGCGGCTGGTCCGCAGATCCGCCATCCACGCCAATCCGACTTGGACGGGTGACGCGCCCAGCTGTCCGGCGGCGTCGGCGAGCAACTCTGCATCCACCAGCGGCAGCGTTTCCAGCTTGCGGACCGCATCGACGAATTGATTGACTTGCTTCGATCCCCAGGTGCGTTTGACCTCGATGGTCTCCAGAATCGAATAGGGCTTGGGCGGCTTCGGCTTGCCCGACTCGATGTATTCCAGCACGTGTATCTCTTCGGTGCCGTAACCTCCGTACGAATACGCGATGTAGCGATGTTTTCCATCGGTAAACGCGACGGCTTTGTCACGTGCCGGCGCGTAAGGTTTGTTCTTGTCCAGCTTGGCGTCGGCTTCGGAAAACCCTTTGGCGATGTAGTAGACGAATTTGCCTTTCCAGTCCAGGATGCCGCGTTTGGCCAAGTAGGCGAGTCCCTGGAGGCCCAGGCTGTCGTCAAAGCGAGACTTGGCCGGGGCGTCCTGAGTCGCTGTCAGATCAGCACCCACCGTGGACTGGGTCCAAAACCATTTCCAAGCCGCCGAACAGGGATCGTCGATCGCGGAAATCCAATCGGGATTGCCGCCGGGGAGCTTTTGTTGGTTGCCGGTTTCCAGAAAGTTCGTCACGACCTCGATGTGAGCTTGGGATACGTTTGACGCCCCATAGCGATAGATCCCCGGACGGTCCGAGCCGGGCCAAGTGTAGATCAGATCCGCGACGCCGGCTGCCGAGGGCGCGAACTCTCGCTTCTCGTTCGACTCCGTCGGCGTTTCCTTTTCTTTGGGTGGTTCCGTGATCCGATCCAAAAAGCCCCCCAGCGACGCTTGTTCGGCCGCCATGATGCTGATGATTTTTCCGAGTCCTTTCTGCAACCTCGGCGGCGCGTCGGGCAACCATTTCGCGACCGCTTCGGCAACGGCATTGCGGTGGGGATCCGTCTCGGCTTCTTCCTTCTTCTTTCGCAACGCTTGATGCTGAGCCTTTCCGGCGTCGAGAAACAACTTGCATTGCTTGGCCGAGATCTTCCGCAGTTTTGCCGACGCCTGCTTGGAGCGGACGGTGTAGTGGTGAAAGAACCGATACGACAAATGCATCGGCTGGCCGATGTGATAACGGTTCGATCGTTCTTGCAACAACGCGATGCCGATTCCTGTTTCACTGTCGATGACGATTCCATCGGCGGTGATGATCCAGTGATGTTTCGATTCGGGTTTGTCCATGATCGCAAGGGGAATCCTGGTGTTTTCGAACCCGTGCGGGTCCTTTTGCAGGGTGCAGGTCCGGCCGTCGATGCCGCGCCCGATCGCGCTGCCGTCACGTGTGGTCAGAACGCTCCAACCGAGCATGCCGTCGGCGATTCCCAGCGGCGACGCATCCATGCCCTCGGGTGCCGGCATCAAAAAACAATGTTGCCAGTGAACGGTGTTGCTCGCAGAAAGATCTTGTTCAAACCAATCCGGCACGCACTCGCGGATTTTTTTTCCGCTGATCGGATCGAGTTCGACCAGCGAGGTCGTGCCGATCATTTCCCCGGAGTCTGCGTGATAGTGGTACTGTGCGGGATCGGTTTTCTGGATCCAGCAACGCCCACCGTCACTCAACCAATGCGTCCACGTCGGCAATTTCGTATCGCCCGGCTTGAGCATCCGGCTGCCAAAGAACACGCCGTCCTGATATGGCATCCAGAATCCCGGAGGCGAATACCAGTAACCGCCATCGAGTTTTTTGACGTCACCGGGGTCGCTGAGCCAACAGATCTTGCCTTCGTAGTTGGAGGTGTCTCGGAAGACGACCGCGGTGTCGTTTCCGACAGGCAGAACCGCCTGGGGCTCGGTGGACTTGGTGAACGTAAACTCCGCGCGGACCCGGTGTCCGGCGGGCCCGAATTCGTCGATCTTTCCATCGCGGGCAAAAATCAACGTGGGAAACGATTCATAAAAGGAATCGTTTCGTCGCCGGCTCTTGATCACCGGCAACCGACTCTCGTCATCGGCATCATCGAGCGGTTGCCAACCGTATTCATCCAAAATGCCGCCGACCAACGTGCGCCTGAGCGTGCCGACCAGATCCAGCTTTCTCAGTCGCTTCAGAACATCGGGAAACCGTTCGATGGTACTGCGTCCGATGGCCGAACGAATTTGATTCAACGTGACTTCGAAATCCGCCAGACCGCCGCTTTCCAATATCGACAACTTGTGATCCAAAAACTCCCACCAGATATCTTTGAGCGCCTCGTGCCCGGCGGCGGCTTGGTCGAATCGACGCCCACCATGTCCGTACTGGTCACCATACCGCCGCGTAGACTGGTCGCGGCAGATCAGGTTTGGAATCATGTTGCGCACCCGCGATGCAAAACGTTCCTCGTCCAAAACATGAACAAGCGATGAGTTTCGGCGCGAATGGTCGACGTCGGATTGCATCCAACCGCCGAACCCGATCCCGGTCCCTGGGGGAATGTCGGCCAACGGGATTTTAAGATCCAAACAGGCTTCGATCACATCAACGTCGGCCGGCACGGACGCCCAGCCTTGCGATTTGCCCAATTGCAACGGGATCGCGTCTTGACGGAGCGCGGCGGCGGCCGATTCGAGCAAGTCGAAAAAGCGTTTCGGCGGAGGCGTGCTCGCCATCGAAAGTCGGCTGAACCAGCCCGCCCGTCCACCGGGGATTTCGACGTCGGCAGGAAACTTGTCGGCCGGCAACGCGAGCAACCGAAGCACGTTCCATTTTTCAAGTTGATCGATCCATTTCCAAGCCGTGGACTCGGAGTAGTAGTTGGATTCGCAATTGGTGTGGACCAGCAACCAAACGCCGAAGGAATCGGATTGCTTGACCAGCAGTGCGATCCGTTTGCTGACCGAGGACCAAAATTGCTGCGGCGCGCGCGACATCGACGGCGCGGAAATGATCTCCTTCAACAACCGATCGATTTCCGCATCGGGATCTTTGCCCGCCAGCTTTGCCAGCCGAATCATATCTTTCGCCGCACCGGCCATCGGCGGCATGCCACCGAGCGTCCGCCGCACGAGCAAATCGCGAAACGTTTCAAAAGCTTCCTCCGGTTCGAATTGATTCTCCAAGTCCTTGGTGTATTCCCCGAGTGCTTTCCCGGACAAGCAACCGCTGAGGGCAAATTCCAGCACGGCATCACGTCGTCGTTCGCGGTCGACGTCGAGGGCGTGGACACGTTCGGCTTCGAGTGCCTTGCCGAGTCCGCGTCCGGCGTAGGTGTGGTTGCCCAGCTCTTTGAAGATCCTGGCGGCCTCCTCCCAGAACGGCGGCAGAAAATGTCGGACCGATCGATTCAGTTCCTCGGCCATTTCGGAGAACGCGTCCCAGGCGTGGCCGGGTTTCGACTTCGCCTTGCGGGCCGCGGCTTTGATCCGTTTGACCAACACCAATGCGTCCTTGGCGTTTTCCGGATGCGTGATCAATGCCCAACTGGCAAACCCCAGCGCGCGTCGTCCTTGAATCGCCAGCGGTTTGCTTTCGCCGGCCGATTGAAGCCCCAAAAACTCCATCGCCAAGTCTTCGGCCGGTCCCAGACGTTCGGCACCCAGTCGCACAATTTTGCGGTCACCGAGGACTTGGCCGGTGTAGGTACGCGCGACGACCTGTTCGGAGCTCTTGGGGTCGACCTTGGCCTTGATCGGCAACATGCCGCCGGCGACCAACTGAGCCTCCAGAGCTTTCTTTGATTTGCCGGGTTTCTTCGTTGCAACACTCACTGGTCTTCCTCCGTGGCGTCGACTTTGCGTTTGGCGTAGATCTCCGAGGCCATGCGGACGCCTTCGCTGAACGTGACCGGACCGATCGAATTGATTTTTTGTGGCTGCTGACTCTCGTCGACGAACACCAATCCGCCGGTCCAAGTTGGTGATTCGGGGTATTCGTCCCCGATGAAATACCGAGCCTCGATCAGGGCGTTGTTTTCCCAGATCCGACACGTCGCGTAGCCGCCGCGAACGGGGTAGCCCAAGCGGCGACAGTGGGACGTGGCAAAATTCAATTGTTCGAAGTGGCCTCCGGAAAAGTCATTGATGGACGTCAGATCCAGCTGCTCTCGGGTCGGTTGATGGATCGGGCGATAGAGCTGGTCGATCGCTTGTCGGATGCCCAGGTCCCCGGCCAACTCACGCAACTCTTCCAAGTCACCGATCAGGATCGGGTGCGGCACAGCGAACGAATCGGTTTTGATCCACTGGGTTTCGCCGTCCAGATCGATGACGCCGAGTCCGCGTTTCGCGTCGACGTCTTTCAGTAACCCGGCGTTTTCGAGATCGAAGGTACCACCGGCAGCGACGGGCACGACCACCATGTTTTCGATGCAGTCTCGCCAAGCCGAATCCGCCCAAATTTCCGTCACCACGGCGCGCGGGATCGGCAGCGATCGCAACATCCATCGCTCGACCGTGTGCAAACAATCCAGCTCGTGTTCGGCCAACCAATCGGCCAGAGCGAGCAACGACTCGGCCGTTTCCGTTTCCTTGAGCCACTTCGGGACCGAGGCGAGTGATTTGCCCTTGGGATTTTGACAGACCAGTTTTCCCGCCCGAAGCCCCAACTTGTACTCTCGCTCGGCATCCACCCAAGCGTCTTCCTGGACCGTTGACACCATCTCATCCCTCCCTTGCATCCAAACCCCGCGCCATTTTGTCTGACGTCACGCCGCCGGGGGATATTGTGCCACATCGGGGACAGCATTTGTTGCGCGGTCGCGCGGCGCGCCCGCTGAAAGTGTTAGCGGAACGGCGCGAGCCGTCCGGTGACAGCATCCCGGAGGGATGCCAGCGAGTAGCCGGAGGTGAGCGCAGCGACACCTCCGGGACGCACGTCTCAAAATCCCCATCGACCCCGTCCGGGGTCGCAGCGAATCAATCCGCCGACGGTGCCGCAGTCCGCGTTTCTAAAAGAGTTGATCGGGATGCTCGTTTCCGCGCGGCGGCAGGCCGGGTCCGAGGGCTCGGGCGTGATTTGCTTCGACACCCTCCGGGGTCGCATCCGACGTGTGGCCGGATGTCCGGAGGTGTCGCTGCGCTCGCCTCCGGCTACTCGCTTTGACCCCGCCGGGGTCATGCCAGCTACTCCGCCCGCTGAAAGTGTTAGCGGAACGGCGCGAGCCGTCCGGTGCGGTGAGACCGGAGGGCTTGCGCCCTGCCGCTACCAAGCTGACGCGTTAGCGGTATGGCACGAGCCGTCCGGTCTTACCCTGAGTTGAAGAGTTGCCAAAGCACTACGCCGTCGCAAACACGGGCAGCGTTTCATAGTGACCGCGGAGAACTTGATCGGGGTCGGTCCCGAGCCAATCTTTCAGCACCGATGCATAGACGCTGCGGAAATCGACGCTGTGCTTCAAGTCGCCTTGCTCCAGATCGTCCAGACGTGGCGGCTTGCCGATCAGCCCCGCATTTAGCCCGCCGCCGCACAGAAACATCGGACCGGCCGCACCGTGATCGGTTCCCGCACTGGCGTTCTCGGCCACCCGTCGACCGAATTCGCTGAACGTCATCACACAAACGCGATCGGTGTGATCCCGGGCCTTCATGTCACCCAGAAACGCCGCCACCGCATCGCTCCACTGACGCAGCAAGATGGCATGCGTGTCGCCTTGCTGGGCATGCGTGTCGAAGCCGTCCAGTTGTAAGTAATAAATCCGCGTCCTCATCCCGGCGCTGATCAGTTGAGCCACCAAGCGTAATTGTTCTCCCAGACGCGACTGGGGATATTCGATGTCGCTCTGATAGTCCTCCGCCGCCGCGGTGACGCGCTGGCTGGCCGAGATTGCGCCTTGGGTGCTCGACTGCAAAAAGCCGAGCAAGCCGTCACCGGCCTGGTCGAGGGCGGGTGTCGGCGGCCCATTGAGCAGCCGACGCAACGCCGTCGAATCCGAACCGCGCAGCTGGAATGCTTCGAGTTGGTTGACGGTCGGCACACGGATCGTCTCCGAGGCGAGCGCGAACGGTTGTTGCTGTTCACCGAAATGCAAGGCGGGCACATCACCGCCTTCGGCGCCGCTGAATTGTTCCAGGGCGCGTCCGATCCAGCCGTCGGTGCGCGGCTGATCCTTGCGGACACAGCTGTGCCAAATATCCATCGATTCAAAGTGAGATCGATTGGGGTTCTCATAGCCGACGCCTTGAACCACGGCGACCTGTCCGTCTTCGAGCAGGTCCTTCATCCCTCGCAGCGACGGGTGAAACCCGACATGGTCATCGATCGTCAGCACCTCGGATCGGGGCACGGCCAAAGTCGTTCGAGCGGCACGGTAGGCGTCGTCGGCATACGGGATCACCGTGTTCAGCCCGTCGTTGCCGCCGGAGAGCTGCACGACGACCAGAATCCGATCTTCGTCGCTGGTCGCCGACTCCGCGGCTTGCAAGAAGCAACTCGGCAGCGACGACCCGATCCCGACCGCCAGTGCACCGCCCCCGGTAACGTGAAGGAATCGACGTCGATTGGTGAACTGCTGAAACATCGAAATGACCGTTTTTAGGCGAGTTGAAATTCGGGGAGTGAGCAGACGGCGTGAAGCAGTCGGCGAGACGTCTTTTCGTGATCCTTGCCGAGCGTACCGAATTGCGAATTCAGTTGCCGACGCGTCGCCGGGTTGATCGGCACCGCCATCAGACAGCGTTCAAAATGATCGATTGCGTGTTCGACGTCGTGGATACCATGGTCGGCCAAAGATTGCGTCAGCGACTGCCCGTCAAATTTTGTGTCTTCATTGGACAGAATCGCTTCGAACAAGTTGGCCCGCCCGAGCACGGTCGACGAATTGATCCAAGCCCGGCCTCCGTCCCAGCCTTTGACGTTGGGAGGATAGAACAAGCCTTGGCCGATGTCGCGTAACCCACGTGCCACCAGCTGACTGTTGGTCGTTCCATTCAAACCTCGCAGCATCCCGATCACAAGTTCGACCGGCGACTTGATTTTTCTGGCCCGGGCATGTGAAGAATAGAACAAATTGCTTGACAGCATCTGCTTGAGCACAGGAGCGATCTTCAGGTTATTCTCGCGCATCGTCGTCGCCGGGATCTCGATCAGATCGTCGGTCAGATCCAGTTCATCCGCGATGAAGTACCGCGCGAGTTTCCGGCAGATGAAACGCGGCATGTCATCACGCCCGACAACGATTTCAACGGCCTGCTCGCCGTCAAACGCGCCGCGCTGACCCAGAATCGACTTTTCGCCGGCATCGTGTTGATACCGGTTTTTACGGAATCGATCGCGACGGATTTCCCAACCGGTGAAGCAGCGTGCCAGTTCGACGACGTCGGTTTCGCTGTAATGCCCTTCCCCAAGACAAAACAATTCCATCAGCTCGCGGGCGAAGTTTTCGTTGGGATGCGACTTTCGATTCGACGTCGAATCCAAATAGATCAACATCGCCGGATCCTTGGCGATCGCTTGGGCCAACGCTTGAAAGTCGCCCAGCGCGTGTCGACGCAGCAGCTGATTCTGCCGCCACATCATCGCCGCATCTTTGACCTTGTCGGCGCCGGTGGCGAAATGACCGTGCCAGAAAAGCGTTGTTTTCTCCAGCAGCTGAGCCGGTGTGAACAGCAACCGATAGACCCAAGCGGCCGACAACTTCATCGGGTCGCCGCCGGCCAACAGGGTTTGGGCGAGCGAATCCGCGACGGCGCGAAAGTCAGACGTTTCCAGATTGAGCGCGATCAATTCGTCGACAACGTCAGCGGGACTTTTTGCAACCGCCTCGTCCAACAACTGCAGGTCGGCGCCAAAACCGGCACGACGGTACAGGTGCGCCGCGAGCGATCGATCCCAGGGTTGGGAGTCGCTCGGCGTGAAGGGTTGCCAGGCCCAGATGGGATCGATTTGGGTATCCGCAGCCATGGAATGTTATGATTTTGGATGGTAGGAAGATTTTGGATGGTAGGAAGATTTTGGAACCGGTCTTTCATTGAAGTGTTCGTGTCTTCAATTTTCTTACCTCCGAAATCTTCTTACCAAGCTCTCGTTTCGGCTACTTCGATTGCAGCTGTACGTCCGTCGTCAATTTCAATTGACCGTCGTCCACGTCCAGCTCCACCGTCACATCCTTGAACAAGGCGAGCAGATCGAACAGGACATCGATTTCTGCGTTGGCCTGGTCCGGCCCGTGACCTTTTTCGAGCATGTTCTGCGCGACGAGCTGCTGTTTGTTGTCACGCAGCGTCTCGGCCAACGCGTCGGCGTTGAGAACCGCAACGGTATTGGGCTGCTTCACATCCGATTCCGTTTGCGGGGATAACCCCGTGAGGGTGCGTGCCAGTTGCGTGCTGCTGGAGACGATCATCCGCTCGCCGGCAAAGGCGATGGTCGGCGAAAAATTGTAGTTGATCGGCACGGCAGCCAATTCATCTTCCTCGCGTGGCGGGACGTAGGTGGCGGTGACCAGGGTTGCCGAATCGGATTGCTCGAAATCCAGATCCAATTGGGGCTGCCCTTGCATCGCGCCGACCACGTTGATGAATCCGACCACGTTCTGGAAGACTCGGCGAAACTCGCGCGTGGTTTCTTCCGGAGTCCGCATCGTGAACTGCATCGCAAAAGCGGGCAACTTGATCGCCGGTTGCGGCGACGCGGCATCAAAGGATTGTCGATGGACGACCAACTGGATGCCGGGACGCAACGATCCCAAGATGTCCTCGCCGAAATCGCGGCCGGAGAAGAACGTGGTCAGGTTCGTGTCCGCCTGGGCGAGATCTTCGTTCGCCTTGTCCGTCATCAGGTCCGGTGCACGCAACCACATTTGCGAGAGGTCGCGGTGGGTGCTGATCGCCAGAAGCCGGTTGGGAACTTGCAGCAGCGGTGGTGCCGACGCGCCCGAGTCTTCGCCAAAAAAGTACTCACGGCCGGTTTCCCATTCGCTCTGGTGGGGAGTCGCCAGCGTCAGCCGGACGCCCGAAGGATCGATATCCAAGGTCGCGACGGCCGAAGGCGTGTGGGCCAGGTTGGCAACGATCCCGCCGAACAGCGCTTCGGCGGCGACGTTCTCGGTTTTGCCGGCGTACAGTTGTGGCGCGACCCCCGCGTCGCGAATCGTTTCCACATCGACATAGGCTTTCATCGACGCGTCACCGACACCGGCCATCGCCGCCGCAAAGGAATCGGACGCGGCGAGCGATTGCTTGTCGCCATCAAGGTAACGATCGATGATCGATTTCCCCAACTCGGGTTTGTTGGTCATCAGCAACCAGTGGTCGACCAGCGCCAGCTTGATGTTGTCGTTGACCGCGTACGCGGTGAAGCCTCGATAATCGGCTTGGCGGGCGATGCCAAAATCCCCTTGGCCGAGCTGCGCCAGGGCCAGGACGACGCCGCGGAAACGTTCCAGCTGTTCGCGGCTGGAGGACTTGATCAGCAGCGCTGCACCTTGAGTCGGGGCGTCGAAGGCCAAGTGAATCCCGCCGTCGGTCAACACACCCATGGCTTCGTTCCAGGGACGCCCCATGCCGCCCTCAAACGCCGCGATTCCGTCACGCAGCGGTCGCACTTGATCCGAACCGCCGATCGCGCGAACCGCGGGCATGTCCTGAATCGACTGACGCAGCGGGTGCCCCGCGACCAGTTCGATGACGTCGCCCAGTTGCGGCACTTCGACGTACGCGACGACGCTGGCGGGCAACAATTCGGCCGCGGTTCGCCGGTCGCCCTGGTTCGCATCTTCCGCCGACGTGGGACTGGCCAGGAAGACCGTCAACGCAAACGCGGCGAGAGACCGGTTCGAACACCGAAAAGGCGACAATGCTTGGACGGTCATCGGACGATTCCTGGATGGCAAAAGAAAGAGGTGATCGATCAGCATATTCGGTGATTCGAGCGGTCAGCGAGAATCTTGCGTAACCGATTGTACCAATGCGACCGGGGCGCACACCAACGGAGCAAACCTCCCTGGTAACGCTGTGAAGTATTTTTTAGCGGCATTGGGCACTGAAGGAGTTAGCGGAACGGCGCGAGCCGTCCGGTTTCAGCATTGAACGACCGGAGGACTCGCGCCAGCGAGTCCAGTATCCCGGAGGGATGCCAGCGAGTAGCCGGAGGTCAGCGCAGCGCCACCTCCGGGAAGCACGCC
>NZ_JANZKV010000280.1 GCF_025060895.1 Stieleria sedimenti
TTAACTTAGCGGCATTGGGCTTTAGCCGCCTGTTTCGCTGCTCTGCGGCGAGGGTTGATGCACTCGAATCCAGTGATCGTGGAACTGCAACCCTTCGTCCAGCTCGACGACCGGCATGTGACATTCGATGCAGCCGGTTGTCGGTGAAACCGGACAGGCGACATGCTCGGAAACTTCAGGCTGGTGGCAAGTGACGCAATGTTGCTCGTGATCGGATCGCTCGATCGCGTCGATGGTTCGGTGCGGGTTGTGGCAGGTGGTGCATTTCAGCTCGCGATCGGATTCCAGATAGCAGCGGCTGCGCAACAGTCCGACCGGTTGAAACCGCGCCAACAGTTTCGGATAGTCTCGGATCTCCTTTTCGGAGATGCTGCGTGGCAATCGGTGACAATCCCCGCAAAGCTGAAATTCCGATTCGGTGTCCCAGGACGGCTGACCGACCGAATAGGGCGGCGGCGAGGTGGGGTTCAACCGCGCCGCACGCACATGCTCGCTGCCCGGGCCATGACACTTCTCGCAATTGATGCTTGCGACCAGGTCGACGATCGATTCACCGACAATTTTCGCGTTCGTCGTGTGGCAGTAGATGCACCGCTGCAGTGGTTCGCCCCGCGATGAATCGCCAAAGTATTCCAGCGCATCGCGGGGTGTCTTGTTCGCGTGTCCCGGCGTCAGTGCGAGGCGGCCATCGGAATAGCAGGTTACACGGTGTTCGATTCCCTCGGTTTGGCCGTCGACCGCCGTGGTCAGCGTGAGCAACGTTTGGGCGTGGTGTCCCGATCCCAACGCGTATTGCAGTGGAAAACGCTCCTGTTCAAACCGCTGCGGTAGCGAGACCGAGAGTCTGCCTTGTCCCTCGGCATGATAGTGGTAGGTCCCGTACGGCTCGCCTGCGTCGAACGACTGGTCGTCAAACGTCTTGGCAAGATCGGTTTGCGAAACCAGATGAAACGTTGAGGCATGGCCATGTTCGGCATGCAGGGCGAAGTTCTCGGCATGACATTCGCGACAGACCTGACGACCGACCAGCGTGGGGGCGGGCGACGCCTTGCCCGTCGCATCATCCGCGGCAACGTTCATCCGATCGTCGACGTCCGCCAGATCCTGTGATCCGCGAAACGTCGCAAACGCGATCAGAATCAAGCAAACGCCCGCGATGGGAAGGATCAGTCCACGATTCACCCGTCTCACTCCCAAGGGGCACCAATGTTTTGTCACGGCCAAAGTGAATCCATCGCGTCGACGACGAACTTCCCAATTGTGCCGCAAGGCGATTCGACCGACAATCAACGAAACGCCAGAAAGCAAGTATACCAGCGCAGGGGAACAGTCGATTGAACGTGCGACATCACCAGAGCATCGTTGTTTCCGCGTGCCTCATCCTGTCGATTGCCGTGTGGGGCGGCTGTGACAATAAGCATGCGTCACCCAAGCCGTCGCAGGCATCTCCAACCGACGCGGCGGATCCGAGCGTGGCGGACACGGCTTCTGCGGACACGGCTCCTGCATCGTCGAATCAGGCGACGCGGAATTCCGCCGAGCCGATGGCATCGGCAGCGGACCAGCCCCCCACGCCGGATCCCGCAACGCTGCACCATCGAGCGATGCTGGCATTGCAGGCCGGACAGGATGAAGAGGCATTCCAATTGGCGCGGCAGGCCATGCGACTGGCCCCCGATGACCCGCAAGTGGTTTTTCTGATGGCGATGGTCTTGGGCAATCGCAAGCGTTTTCCGGAGGCCATCAAGATGCTCGACGAATTGGCGACGACAACCCCCGATGTCCGGCTGCCGGTGTTGGGGCAGACGGCCGAATGGATGGTCCGCTTCGGGCATTACTCCCAAGCCGAAAGGCGCTATCGAAGGCTGCTGGACGAAGTACCCGATGCTGCCCTGGTGCATCGTAATTTGTCACGGTTGATGCTGCGGCAAGGGCGACGTATCGAAGCCGCCGAGCACCTGATCGTGCTCTGTTCACTCGGCGACATCATGGAAGATGAACTCCGAGCGTTGCTCTCCATCTCGCATCCCTTTCCCGGTGACGTGACCAAGGACAGCTTTGATCCGATTGGAACGTTGGGATGGGCACGGGTGGAGTTGAGTGGCGATCAATGGGCATCGGTTCGATCGCGTCTGGAAGCATCCCAAGTTCGCAGCGCCTCGGAAGACGCTCTGTTGGGACGAGCCTATGCTCAACTCAACGACGGCGAGGCGCTGGGGAATTGGATCGCCGACAGCAGCGACGCAGTCGATCGATACCCCGATGCCTGGCTGGCCAGAGGCGTCGCGGCGTCGCTTCAGGGCGACCACGCCGCAGCCGTGAAAGCACTTGCCGAATGTGTGCTTCGGGATCAAACCGATCACCACGCCTATGCGTTGATGAGCCAGTCGCTGCGTGAACTGGGGGCGGTCGACGAAGCGGAGGCGGTAAGCCGCAGGGCGGAGACGATCCGGAAAACCACCACGATCGGCGCCGCGATGGCATCGCAGGAAACTCGCGATACCGCAGTGATGTCGCAGCTGGCCGAACTGCTGCAACAACTCCATCGCCCCCTGGAAGCGCTGGGCTGGCGTGGTGTTCAACTCGCCTACGCCGGCGAAGCGGGGACCCTCACCCCAGCCGACGCACAGCGAATTTTAGGCGAAATTGAAGACGAACGCGGGCAATGGCTGAAAGCCGACCGCGGACAGGCGACCCGGCCATTCGTGCTCTGTGATGTCGATGTGGATGCGATCGAGTGATCCATGGTCTGCGAGGGAAGTCCGACATCAATCGGGAGCTTCGGGCGTTATCGTTTTGACTAATTCTGCCCTAGAGTCAACCAGATCATTGCACGTGTTCCCTTCCCGCCTCGCTGACTCTAGCCTCTGCCGCCATTCATGTTGGAACCATCGTCTCCCAACGTTCATTCTGACTCCGGTCATGCGATGGAACGCGACGGTGGGCGAATGGATGGGGAGCCGATCGGGACGGTTCTGTGGCGTTACAAATGGCTGATCGGGATTTTGTTGCCGATCGGAACACTGTTGGGGTACTGGGTCAACCGGCACAAACCGATGACCTATCGTGCGACAACCCGGTTGATGTTCAGGACCGACACGCCCTTGACGCTCGACACGTCCACCGGCCTGATCCGCGGTGGAATCCCCAGCGGCAATCTGATGCAATCGCTGATCAGTTCCGATGCGATCGCCGGGCGGGTCCACTTGGATGAACAACTGCGCTCGATTCCGGCCTTGCGGGAACTGACGGACGATCAATTCATCGCCTTGGTGCGGGGCGGGATTCAGTTTCAAACGATCACGGATCTGAAGGATTCTCGCGACCGTCTGATCGCGGCGGTCCATTTCGACGGACACGATCCAGAGGTCTGCGTCGCCGCCGTCAACTCGGTCAGCGATGCGATCCAATCGCACTTCCAAGAAGAACGTGAGTTGCGGGTGAATGAATTTGAGCAATTGGTCAGCCAAGCTCAAGAAAAACTGTTGCCGCAACAGGCCGAACTGGAAGAAGCCTACAAGACATTTCGTGAAGCCGCTCCGTTGGAATGGGACCCCAACGGCCAGGTCGTCAATCCCCACCGTCAACGTCAGTTTCAACTGCAATCCTTTCGCGATCAACTGGAGCGAAAGCATCGTCAGCTCGACGGCGAATTGCGATTCGCCGAGAGCATGCGAAGCCGTCACAAGAATCCACTGATGGTTGCGATGATCATCGGTCAATTGAGTGATGTCTTCGAAGACTCGCGTTTGATGCTCAATGGGGGGGCAACCAAGAGTCTGGCAACGGACGATCTGGAAATGCAAAAGATCGAGGTCGAAAAGAAACTCGTTCCGTTGGTGATCCGGCGGGAACAATTGGAGATGGCGTACGGTCGATCGCACCCCGAAGTCAAATCGATCGTGATGCAGATCGAAAGTTCTCAAAGTAAATTGAATGAGTTGATCGCTCAGGTCGACCGACGTCGCAAAGAACTGAGCGAGCAAAGTCAACAGATCGCTGAAGCAGACGGATCGAGCAAAGCCCAGGTGGTGCGTGCCGGTGAAGCGGTCGACGCCTACATTCGCGGATTGAGCGAACGCTTACGTGTCGCCAACGAAGACCTGAACGACGTGGATCGGAAAATCGAGGCCGAAAAACTGGCCGCCGACGAGCTGAAGAAATTTGAAGACACCGACGCCTCGTTCCGTCGACGCATCGCCAGTCTTCAAGGCATGTTGATTCAACTGGAACAGCAACTGGCTGCCCTGGAATTGATCGACATCAACGGCGGGATCCTTGTCGAACCGCTGTTGGCGACCGGCAAAGCGCATCGGACCGGCCCCGAATTGAAAAAAGATTTGGCCGTGTTCACCATGCTGGGCCTCGGTTTGAGCGGCCTGTTGGCGCTGCTGTTTGAAGCCGGTGCGAAGACCTTTCGCAGCGCCGAAGCGATTCAGCTCGAATTGCAGGCCCCCGTGCTGACGCACATTCCCTTTGACGGGGGACGCGGCCAAAACCAAAAGCCAATGCCCGCCAACTCGATCGCGCGATTGGATCCCAAGCTGGCGGTGATTCATCGGCCGCATTCACCGGCGGCAGAATCGGTGCGCGCCGTCCGCACCGCCATGCTGTTGGACCGTCAAAAAATGGACAGCAAGGTTTTTCAGATCACCAGCCCTTTGCCGGGTGACGGAAAAAGCACGCTGGCGGCCAACGTCGGCTGTTCCATCGCCCAGTCGGGAAAGCGAACCCTGCTGATCGACTTGGACCTGCGAAGCCCGAGACTTTCGCTGCGTTTTAATCTGGATACCAAGATCGGCTTGGCAAACGTGCTCAATGGTGAATTGAGTGCCGCCCAGGCGGTCCATCAATCGCCGATCGAAAACCTTGACATCCTGCCCTGCGGTCCGCTGCCGGCCAACCCCGCCGAAGCGCTGACCTTGACCGAGCTGGCTGACGTTTTCCAGTGGGCGCGGGCCAACTACGACTTCATCATCGTCGACACGCCTCCACTGCTGATGGTCAGCGACCCCACGATTGTGACCACCTATGTCGATGCCGCGATCTTGGTGATGCGGATCCGACGTCGTTGCAAACCGAACGCGAAAGAAGCCGTCGCGATGCTGCGTTGGACCGGATCACGGGTGATGGGCGTGGTCATCAATAAATTCACCTCGCCCCACTCCACAGCGTCTTACCAGAGCAGTGCCAGTGGAAGCTACCAGTCGATCGGCTACGGCTATGGTGATCGCTATCGCCGCCGTTATCAACGCGAGGTCAACGCCCAGGACACCTATGTCGTTACCGGCACAAAGAATCTCGAGCGGGTCGACCGTGTCGTGCCGAGCGAGGCCAACCGGACGGGCAGACCACACCTGCACCAAGTCGCGCCGCAGGACTCGTCACCTCGTCCACGACCTCTCTGACGAGCCGGACTCTACGACTGGTCCGCTTGTGCAATCGCGAGACCGCCATCACGATCGGAATCGCCTGATTCAGAAAAGCTCACAAAGTGTGCGGTTTCGCCCGACGCGGCACAGGCTTTGCTCGCCTGACTGCGATCACGGACAGCAGGCGTTGCTGTCGCGCGACGTATCGGATCAGGCGTGCAACTTCGACGACACTTGACCGGTACACGATCGCATCAAATCGTTGCAGAGGAGCTAAACAATGACGTTTTCCGACGAGAGCTACAACCTAAGAATTGAACTGGACACCAAAGGCTGCGAATTGTCGGCCGACGAGATCGAAGACATGGAACTCGATCTCCACACGTTGCGGAACCTGGTGGCGGACTTCCCTGTGTCAGATCTGCACATCACGGTCGTCTATCACCAAAAAGCGCGTGACTACCACGTCAAAACCAGTCTAGGGCTCTCCGGGAAAATGCTGTTCACCGGCGAACGTCACCAAAAGGTCCATCCGGCGTTCGAAAGCTGTATCAGAAAACTGACCAAAAAGGTTCGCGCCTATAAACGCCAGATGCGGGTCGGCGAGGTGACCGAAAAACTCGCCGCGGGCACCCGACACGATGTCGCCCCCCTGGGAGAAATCAATGTCGAGGCCATCGTCCAAGCCGTGGGCAATGACGATTACCAGCAGTTTCGCCATGAAATGGATGTTTTCGAGTCCTCGCTGGCCTCGCGGATCAGCCATTGGATCGAACGCTACCCCGAAATCGGCTCGCGCTTGGAGCACCCCTTTCAGGTGTCCGACATTGTCGAAGAAGTCTTCCTCAATGCCTTCGATTGCTTCGCCCAACGGTCCCATGACATTCCCCCGGGACAGTGGCTGGAAAGCTTGATCGATCCATCCGTTCAAGCGTTGCTGCAATCACCCGACGAAGAATATGAGAGAATCCAATTCGCGAAAATGGCGATGATGGATTGAATGGAAATCACTGGGCGTGCACCATCGCACGTTCCCGCAGGTGACCAAGACGAGAGCGCGCCTTCGGGCGCGCTCTTGGTCCTTTGACTCGTTCCGGGCTCCGCCCGACGCAGTGAACGATTTGTTAGCGGCAGGGCGCGCGCCTGGATGCCCGGCCGCTTACGCGTCGCGGCTCACTCCAGCGACACCCCGCTTGCGCCCTGCCGCTAACACCTCCTAAAACACGGGAAACAAATCGTCCACGGCGTAGGGCTTCGTCCGGGTACGAGTTGTTCGAGTGGTCTGATCCGTGCTCAATGCCCTCCAACCAGCAGTCCGACGCGGATGAGTCACCCCCTCGAAAAGTTGATCGCCGAGATCCAATCACTCGAGCGCAGCGTGGCGGAAAAAATCCACCAGTCGGCGGGCGAGCCTCCCGACGAACGGCAAACTGAAAACGTGGTCTTCGACGCGGTTCTCCGCCGTCGCCATCGCGCCTTCGCAACCTCTCTTTGGCGTTACATGCTCGGTTCGACGGTGATGACGGTGCTCACCGCACCGGTGATCTATGCGTTGTTGATCCCCATCGCGATGCTGGATTTATTCGTGACGGTCTACCAATCGGTTTGCTTTCCGGTCTATCGGATTCCGAATGTCGACCGACACGAGTACGTGGTCATCGATCGGTACCAATTGGCCTATCTCAATGGGATCGAAAAACTGAACTGCGTGTACTGCGGTTACTCCAACGGCGTGCTGGCCTATGCCCGGGAAATCGCTTCTCGGACCGAGCAATACTGGTGCCCGATCAAGCATGCGCGGCGGGCGAAGGGCTGCCATACGCGGCAATGTCTGTTTTGCCAATTCGGTGACGCGGAGGGGTACCGACGCGAGCTGGACCGGATTCGAAAACGGTTCTCGGACCTCCAGTGACTCAGGCTGATGACCCACTCCCCGATTCCGGAAGGGGCTGCGTGGGATGGAGTACAATGTCGTCCCGAGAGGCGACTCCATGCTGAATCCTAAACTGCGATCTTGATCCTCTTCATGTCTTCCAAGCGTAACAAATCGAAACACGGTCTGCCTGCGCAGGATACGGGGAAATGGGTCCGTCTTGAAAACGCCGAAGGCTGCGTCGCCACCGCCGCTCGACTGACCCTCTCCAGCCGGCTCGCGGCGGTGCTGTACCATCTGCCCCGGGCGAGTTCGCGGTCGGACGCATCGATCGAGCATGTGCATCAATTGCGCGTCAGCACGCGACGGGTCATCGCCGTGTTGCAACTGTACAAGGACGTCTTGCCCGACAAACAGGCGCTTCGGATGGAGCGGCGGATGAAACGCATTCGTCAGGTTGCCGGTGTCGCTCGTGATCTGGACGTGCTCGCCCTGCGTTATCGCGACTCGGATTCGCAAAAACACAAGCGGTTGGTGCGACGATTAACACCGCTGCGGCGAAAGGCTCGGAGATCGATCGCGGACCTGAATCACGCACTGATGGACAAGGACCATTTGGCAAGACGCGTGAAGAAGCTGCTCAAGTCGATCCGCTGCCAATCGCCACAAGATTTAAAGGCGTTCGCAAAAACGCAACTGGCCCAGCGTTCGCAGTGTTTCTTCAAGCACGCCAAACGCGATCTCGACCGCATTGACGAACTGCATCGATTCCGCATCCAGGCGAAGCGATTCCGATACACCGTCGAGCTACTCGGTGACGTCTTGCCCGCGGAGATTCGCACCGAGATCTATCCGGTCGTTTGCAACGTCCAAGAGCTGCTGGGCGAGTTGCACGACCATTCGATTGCCCGTGAACGCATGAAACGATTGGCGTGCCAAGAACGCAAGTCGCATCGCGCAACGCAGTTCAAGGTGCTCGCCAGAAACGAAAAACGAAAGATGAAGCAAGCGGAGTCGCGTTTTCGGCAATGGTGGACGCCAAGCTTTTGCGAATCGCTCGAACGTTCGATTGAACGCGTCCTTCAGGATCCTTCGGGATAAGGTGCTGATGGAATTCCCGATCCCCGTCACAAGCTGAGCGTCGCGGCCAACGCGCTTCAAGCCGCTTCAATTGGACGAGCGTTCATCCGAGACGATATGCTTTAGCAAGACCGTTGTCATTCACCCGCACGTGAAAATTGCTGGAGCGTTTTGATGTCGATCGATTCCGACGACCCCAGGTCAGCCGATTCCTCTGGCGAAAGTCATTCCGCCACGTCGCCACCGGAAGATCGGGCGGATTCGATTTATTCCGTCTCCACCAGGCCGTTGGAGTTCGATCCACAGCCGCCCGAAGAGTCGACCGCACAGTCGCCCACAACCGGCGGCGATCAGGGCGTGACTCAGGCGGGGCCGGGCGAGTGTTTGGGCGACTTTGAACTGGTCCAGGAAATCGGTCGCGGGGGCATGGGCGTTGTTTTCGAAGCCAAACAACGTTCACTCGGAAAACGCGTCGCCGTCAAAGTGCTCCCCCATTCGGCCGTGTTGGATCGCCGCGCCGTCAAACGCTTTCAGAATGAAGCTTGGGCTGCCGCTCAACTCCAGCACCGAAATATCGTTCCGGTCTATCAGTTCGGGTCGGAACGGGGCATTTTCTTCTATGCGATGCAGTACATCGACGGCACCGATCTCGGCGATTTGCTTCACTCGCTGCGAGCGGCTGTCCGCGTGCAAGGATCGGAGAACCATGCCCCCGCCGATCCGGCTCGATTCTGGCGATTCAAGCGTCTTTGGAGTCGGCCTCCGACGGGGTCACCCAAGCCGACGCATGCCGGTGGTCCCCGCGAGACCAGGTCCAAGTCTGGGAAACGCGATTCGACTCACCGGTCCGATCGATCAAAGAAAGACACCTTACTCAACAAGCAGCAGATGATCGATTATGTCAGCAAAAACGGCTCCACCGCGGGGCTACACTATTGGGGAACCGTGACGAGTCTCTGCTGCCACGTCGCCGACGCACTTGATTACGCTCACGAAATGGGCATCATCCATCGCGACATCAAACCTTCCAACTTGTTGCTGGATTCGGAAGGCGACGTTTGGGTATCGGACTTCGGATTGGCTCAAATCGAGAACAGTCCTGAATTGACCGCAACAGGCGCCATGGTTGGAACACTCCGATACATGAGTCCTGAGCAGGTGTTGGGAAAACGCGTCGGAGTGGACCATCGAACGGATATCTACTCGCTCGGCGTGACGCTCTATGAAATGTTGACGCTTCGACACGCATTCAGCGGCGAGACTCGAGAAAAGATCGTTCGCAAGATTACATTCGATGATCCGCCGTCACTTCGAAAAATGGATCGTCGAATTCCGATCGAATTGGAGACGATCGTGATGAAGGCCGTCTCAAAAAACCCCGCAGACCGATATCAGACGGCGGGCGAGCTGGCGGATGATCTTCGGCGGTTTCGGAACAATGAACCGATCACGGGCCGAAAACCACCTGTCACGCGACGTCTCGGTCGATGGGCATCACGAAATCGATCCTTCGTTGCGTCATCCGCCGTCGTGTTGCTGACGATCCTGGTCGCCGCCGTGGTGGTCGCGGCGAATTCATTGAATCTCTACGCGGTGACCGCCGCGGCATTGCAGACGGAACAGGAAAAGAATGCGGAAGTGCAGGGTCTGCTGCGGCGCAGCGAGGGATTGCGACTGGCAGCCAACTCGATCATCGAGACCGAGGACGATCCGACCCGCGGATTGTTGCTGGCCGTCGAGGGAGCCAAACAGTTTCCCGGAAGTGAAACAAACGTTGCGATCATTGATGCACTGGACCGGCAGCATGAAACGCGCGTGTTTGACGGACACGTCGCCGCGGTCGGACGAATCGCCTTTGATGACCGCGGCACCAAACTCATCAGCACCTCCGTCAGTCAGCGATTCGATCAGGGGCCAGATCCGGCGGTGATCTGGGACATTCAAACGGGCGAGAGGCTGGGGGAATTGAGAGATGACAAGACGATCACCTCGGCCGTGTTCAGCCCGGACCGGTTTCGGATTCTGACCGCGTCCAGTCCCGGTCCCCGGCAAGCGACCGACGACATCGACGGCCGGCAGGTTGGTTTGGAGCCAAGCCTGTGGGACGCCGTGAAGCTCAACAAACTGTTGAGCTTTGAAGGCGCCTTTGCCTTCGAGGCTCATCCCTCAGCGTTCACGCCCGACGGTCGTCGAGCCGTCTTTCCATCATTGGGGCACACCGCGACCATCTACGATTGCATTGCGGGGCACCCCTTGGTGCGATTGATCGGCCATGACCGGCGCGTCGTGTTTGCGGCGTTCAACCCGCAAGGTGACCGCGTGGTCACCGTCTCGGACGACAACACGGTGCGTCTCTGGAATGCCGAATCGGGAGAGCTGATTCATGCGTTGGATTTGTGGCAGAAGCGCGATCCGAATGCCACCCGCTGCGAAATCGACTCGGCGGTGTTCCGCCCCGACGGCCGGCACCTGATGACCGCCTCGCGTTCCTACGGCATTCATTTGTGGGAGGTTGCGACGGGAGAACAAGTCAACCGACAACACCTTGAGGGCGGAGCTGCGCACTACTGGCCTGCCGCGCCCCAAATGCTGACGCACTCTCCCAGTGGTTTGCAATTGGCGATCCGCAGTGCCGAGACGGGAATCACGTTTCGCACGCTGAAGTCGACGGACGGGCCGATGCAGAAGGCCGAGGTCAGTCCGGACGGTCGATGGATTGCGACGATCGGGCATTCCGATGCTTCGCTGGTCTCGATTTGGAATGCGGCGCGTGGCGAAATCGCGACGTACTTGAGAGGTCATCCTTTTGCCGTCAATGACATCGCATTCAGCCCCGACTCCAAACTCATCGCGACGGCGTCCTCCGACCAAACGGTCCGCTTGTGGCACATCGCAAGCGGTCGCGACCGCAGGACCTATCCCACGAGCCCTTGGCCGAATGATCCGCTGGCCGTCCCAAGTCCCGATGGAAAGCAACTGGCGATCGTCGCCAGTGGCGATTTCACTCTCAGCCGAGTGGAAGATTTTGATCAGCCCGATCAATCGTTTGAGGTGATCGGGCGAACATGGATGCCCAACGCGGCCTCGCAACGGTTCGTGGTGGCCCATGAAAATCGATTGTCCCTCCACGCCCTCGCCGACGGAAAAGAACTCGCGGCGATCACCAGCCCCAATGGCCGCTTTCAAGCAGCCGCCATCAATCGAGACGGAGACCGCGTGGCCGCGACCCAGGCCGCCGGAACGCTGGTGCTCTGGTTTCCCGACGAAAATCGACAGAGTTTGATCGCCGCCAATTCCTCGAACATCTCGACCTTACGCTTCAACCCTGACGGCGATCGATTGGCGGCCGCCTGTGCCGACGGCTTCGTCCGGGTTTGGGATGCCGACTCGGGCGAATTGCAGGCCGAAATGCAGTGCGATGCGGGTGTGTTGGACGTCGTCTTCAATCCCGTCGCTGGCCAGATCGCCGCGGCCACCGACCAAAATCGGGCCGTGATTTGGAACCTCGATTCGTTCGAAAAGCATCAAACGTTGCAGGCTCCGGGAATCCAGTTCAATCGCGTGGAATTCAGCTTCGACGGCAAACAATTGCTCTCGTACCGATCCAATCATTCCAACGCGGTGCACGCCTGGGATGCGGAGACGGGGATGGTCCTTTCGAAACTGGATGCCGCCGGCATCGTGCATCTGGATGTGCACCCCGAGCAGCACGAGGTGTTGGTGACGTCCAACAACGACGGCGCCATGATTTGGGAATACAACGAGAACCGGCGTCTGCCGCTGACAGATCAGCCCATGATTCGAGGTCGGTACTCCAGCGATGGATCGAAAATCGTGATCGCTTCTGCCGTTCCGCTACCCGATCAACCCTGGCAAATGCGTGCAGCGCCCCGACAGGCCCCGTCATCGGTGCTTCAACGCTGGGGCCGCGCCAGTTTGCAGCCACTCGATTCGATCGATCTGCCCTCCGACCAAATCTATGAGCTTGTTCTGAGCGCCGAAGGCACGGCGCTGGTCAGCGGCAGCCAGATGGCGGGCGTGGTCAACTATGACGTCGCCACACACCAGCCCATTTCTCGGATTTCCGGTCACACCGCGCAGATTACTGCGTGCGCCTTCACACCCGATGCGGATCGACTGATCACTGCGTCTTGGGACCAGACCCTCTCGGTTTGGAACGCCGCCGACGGCCGGCGACTGAGGTCTCTCTCGGGACATCAGGCTGCCGTGAATTGCCTGGCGATCACGCCTGACGGTCTTTCACTCGTCTCCGCCGCAGACGATGGGCAATGCATTCGCTGGGATCTGGACTCCGGTCAACGAACGCACGAATTTCAATTGGCACAATCGAGTCTCCGTTGGATGGAGCTGAACTCGGCGGGTGACCAATTGCTCGCCCTGACCGCAGACGATGGTCTGCACGTTTATGATTTGTCGGAACAACGTGAAATTGATTTGGGGATCAACCAAACGAAAATTGAATGGGCGGAATTTTCGCCCGATGGCGGATTCCTACTCGCCATTCCGCGACGTTCCGAAATCCCCGATTCCCCCGAACAGGCTTCGGTACTGATCGTCCCGGTCAGCGGCGGCGCCGTGACATCGATCGCGCATCAATCACCCATCGTCACGGCACACTTTCATCCCAGTGGCCGTCAGTTCCTCTCGGCAACGCAAGACGGAAGCGTGACGCTTCGAGACGTCGTGAGCGGCCAGATCAAGCAACAGCTAACGCACCCCGGCATCTTCGTTGTTGCAGCGACAATCGACAGATCCGGGACGTATGTTGCCGTCGCCGGGCAGGATCAATTGATCCTCTGGAAACTCAACGGGAAACTCAAGTGGCTCTCGATGCCCCGGATCAGTCTGTTGCCGGGACCGATGCATCGCTTCGATCCATTTATTCCGCAATCCGGCTCGATGCTTTCGCAACGGCTCGACAACCTGCAATTTCGCAGTTTGCCGATCGAGCCGATCAAGGCGGCCGAATCGCTCGCACCGAGAGTCCTCTCCGATCGAGAGAAAAGTCGATTCCTGATCAAGTAACGATCCTTGTGCGACGTCAACTTGGCTCTGCTGGCGTTAGCGGTACGTCGCGAGCGGGCCGTCGATTGAGTCGATGTTCAGAAATCAGCGTGATCATCTCAGCACGACGCGTCAGCGGGCTGTCGATTTCGTCGATGTTCCGAAATTAATGCCATGATGACAGCCCGACGCGTGAGACAGGGGCGCCGCGCAGCCCCTCAATTCCTGCACGCCGGAACACAGGGTTGGCATGCCGGGATGCGGCGAACCGTGTACCAGCTGCAACGGATGCCGGTATCACACGCCTGTGACGCCAAGAAGCAGGCGCCGTCCTTGGCAATGAACTTCGCGACTCGAAAGCTCGGGTCCGCGAAACGGTATTCGACCACCTGATCGTTGCAGCAACGAATCTTGTAGGTGACTTCGTACTGGCATGCCCCGGACGTTGCGGCAACGGTCGTTTGCTGACAACAATCACAAACCTGCATCGGATTGCAATAGACGACCGTTCGGACCTTCCGGCAGCCTGGTGGAATATTACGCTCTGCCTCTGCAATCGCGGCGGCCTTCGCCTCTGAACAACCCGACGGATGACTGATCCAGTCACTCAGACCTGGGTTGCAGGTGTAATTCATCTGATTCACGGAAATACAATACGCCTTCACGTAACATGTCGCTTTGACCGGTTCGTGAAGCGTCTCGGCGGCGTCCTGCGCAATCGCGACATGGGGCAGCAGGAGGGGGAAAACGATCGAAAACGCGACAAACAAAGATACTTTCTTCAACATTTCGAGGATTCCTGATTTAGATTCGACAATCGCACGGGTGCAAAGGAGGGGGCACCGACCAGTACCTTAATCCGGTCTCGAGGGGAATGCGAATCATTTGGTGAATTTCGCCCTGGCAGGAATCCACTCACGGGCTGTCGATTGAAGCCCAATACCGCTAAG
>NZ_JANZKV010000281.1 GCF_025060895.1 Stieleria sedimenti
ACCCATGGTGCTCCTGGGCGTTTACAGGGCGACCGATGAATCACAGCTTTGAAGTCGCAACCTCGCTATCGGACCATGATTTGGCTGCGATCATCAGTGGCGTTGTTGATGCGATGAAGCCGCTCCTGGACGCACGTCCCGAACTCGTCGATGGCGAGACGATGGCCGCGATGCTGAGCATCAGTGTGTCAACGCTCGATCGCACGAGACGTGCCGGACAAATTCCGTCGGTCAAAATCGGAAAACGGCGTATGTATCGGCCAACCGCGGTAGTCTCCTCAATTGAAGCCAACAGCGAAAAGGGGGCAACCGATGCCTGAGCACCAATCACCCCCGAACAGGACTCAATCGAATTCTATCATCCACTCCGGCCCGGCGCACGAATCCACGAATGAGCTGAATTCAGCAGGCCATCCACGATCGTCTTGGCTACTCGATGAATCCGAACGTACCGACAACTCACTTGCAACGCGATTTATAGACGATTGTGGGAACGATCTCCGGTACGTGCCGAGATGGCGCAAGTGGCTGATCTGGGACGGACGCCGTTGGATTATTGATGACGGCGCCACCATCGCCTTGCAGTACGCACGCGGTTTCGCGGATTCACTTTGGATCCTGTTCAACGATTTCGTGAAGAAGGGTAACCAACCCGCGGAACAATGTAAGGCCGTAATGAGTTTCGTTCGAACGGCGAATAAGCAGCACGGAATCAAGTCCTTTCTCGAGTTGGCCAAGGCGGATCAGCGTGTGATTGTCGATCATGGCTCGCTGAACGCCGATGTGAGTCTCATCAACCTCCAAAACGGGATATTTGAGATGGCTACTGGGCAATTCAGGCTACATCGTCGCGAAGACCTGATCACACAACTCGCCGATGTTTGCTACGGCGAGACGGCGAAATGCCCCAAGTGGAATGCAGCTATCGACCTCATATTTGATGGTGACAAGGAGCTTATTCGATACGTCCAGCAAGTCCTGGGATACTCATTGGTTGGGGAAACGGGTGAGCATTTCTTACCAATTGCATACGGGAGTGGCTGCAACGGAAAAAGTTTCGTTTGGAACACCATTATTGGTTTGGTTGGCGACTACGGACTAGTAGCAAATGACTCGCTTCTGCTCGGAGACAAAAACAGTCACCCAACCGAGAAAGCCTCGCTATACCAAAAGCGAATCGTCGCGGTCAGCGAGCCGGAACAAGGCAGTCGAATGCGGGAAAGCCGAGTGAAGGAATTGACCGGTGATGACTACGTCATGGCTCGTAGATGTAGGGAGGATTTCTGGATGTTTCGAAGAACGCACACCTTTTGGCTGGCAACCAATCACCTGCCGCGAGTAAGCGGTACCGATGAAGGGATCTGGCGGCGGCTCAAGATCATTCCGTTCGCCGTTGACCTGAGGCAACGTGTTAAGCCTAAGCCAGACTACCACGCTGAGATCATTGCCAACGAGGGCCCGGGCGTTCTGAACTGGTTGTTTGTGGGATACAGGGACTACCGCGAGAATGGGTTTGTGGAACCGCAGGCGGTCAAGCGGCTCACCCAACAATACCGCGAGGATCAGGACCATCTTGCCCAGTTCATTTCCGAATGTTGCGTGAAAGTAGATGGTGCCGAAACACGAAGCAGACTCCTGTTCGACGCATACAAGGACTGGGGCGGAAAGTGGAGCACGACCGCCTTCGGTAAGGCTATGGCAGAACGCTACCACAAGGGGAAAGCCAAGTCGGGTCCACATCGGGATAAAGTCGTCTACCACGGGATTGGCCTCCTTGATGACCGTCCTATGGATGAGTTCTAGATTCCACTGGGACCAGTTGGGACCAGTGTTCCTGTTAGCCCCATAGAAAAGACTTTCTTAGGGGCTAGTAGGAAAACCCGTCCCAACCCGTCCCAATTCGAACGCAACAACCTCATTGACCACGGACGGCGTCACTATTGAGCGAGCTGGCAGATAAGCGAGGGCCGTCGCGCCGGTGGAGTCCTTCTTCGTCATCGATTGACTTATCCCCTACCGGGAGGGCACGAAGGCGAATCCTATTCCGTTGCCCGATCGCGCGAGTGGCGACCAAGCATTTGATCATCGGATTCGAAACACCACGATCGGATGTGCGAACACAATCCTCGACCCGTTGCAGTCGATGAGAATTGCCACCCAAAAGTCCGAACAACAATCAGAAGCGATGGGTTCAGTCCCCTATCACGATTGGATCCTCACGTTGCTGCTTCAGTCGATCGAACGCGATTACTGAAGTGACTTCAGTGAAATCGCTGAAGTGAGAAAGTACTGAAGTGACTTCAGTGAATTGGTTTAACCGCCGGCCGGCTGAACCCATCCCAGTACAGAAACAAACGAATGGGAATGGCGCGAGACTGCGAAGAAATTGTCCGCCCTTCTCACCCAACAACAGGTACACTAGCCGCTGTCGCGGCTAGATTTAGCGGTCGAAAATCGGTCCCAAGCCGACCCGCCGCGACGTTCATTAATCTTGGGAATCAACAACTTGGGAGTTGATGATGGCAACTTTACGGAAAGAAAAGTACGGCAACCGAGTAGGCTGGAGGCTGCAATTTCGACAGGGTGGTAAACGTCGATCACTTTGGATTGGTAACACTTCCAAGCGAGTTGCCAACACGGTAATGCGACACGTCGAAGAACTCGCTCGTGCTGCGGATGCCAATACTACGGCCGACGCCGAGGCTGCGAAGTGGGTGCGGGGCGTTGATCAGCGGATTCATAAGACGCTGACCAAGTGGGGCCTGGCTGTAAGCCGCACGTCGGTGACCGCCGAAATGAAACTTTGCGGCCATTACTTCGAGCACTTGATTACCGATCGTTGGGAAGGACGAACGGCCCGCAACTATCGCCAAGGCGCCAAGTCATTCACTGATCATTTCGGCTACGATCGGCCCCTCAGTTCAATCACGAAGGCGGATTTCGCTGCTTGGCATCGCTGGATGTCCAAGACGAAAGGATTGGCAGAAGCAACGGCAAACAAACGTGCAAAAATGGTGAGGACGCTTTTGAAAGAAGCCGTTCACGCACAAATCATCGCCGAGAACCCGGGAACGGGGCACAAAATCGGCGGCGAAGTGAATCCTGACCGACAATTCTATGTCACTGCTGAGGCCACCAAGTCGATTCTATCGCAGTGTGATTCGGAATGGGCGTTGATCATCGGGCTGTGCCGATACGCGGGACTTCGCTGTCCCAGTGAGATTCAAGCGTTGACCTGGTCCGACGTGCAATGGGATGAAAACCGATTGCGGATTGATTCACCGAAAACCGGCCTGCGTTTCTGCCCAATCTTTGAGCCGCTTCGACCACTATTCAATGCTGCATGGGATAGAACCGGGGATGAACCAGCGATCCATGTGGTCAGCCGGTATCGCGACCGCGAAACCAATCTTCGGACTCAGTGCCACCGCATCATTGAAGCTGCGGGGCTCGTTCCTTGGCAGAAATGCTTCGTCAACCTTCGTGCGTCCTGCAGAACCGACCTTGAAGAACAATTCCCGGCACACGTTGTCAACGGATGGCTAGGGCAATCTTCCCGCATAGCTGAGCGTCACTACTTACAGACGACTGACGCTCATTGGGAACGCGCTGCCAGCAACAATCCGTTCGGTGGTGTCACGGGTGGTGTCACCAGTGTCGCCCAGCCTCCGCCAGAACCCACCACCGAAGACGACGAGGATGAGAAAACCCCGGTTTTGGCGGGGTCTGGCGAAACGGGACCGGATACAAGGCACGCCCAGGAGGATTCGAACCTCCGACCGTCGGATTAGAAGTCCGATGCTCTATCCAGCTGAGCTATGGGCGCGGGTGGGGTTGGGGGCGGTTTGCTCTGGCGGCGCGTGCGTTTGGTGGCAGGCTTCGCCGGAATGCGGTCCCGTTGCAAGAATCGCAAGTTTATCGATCCGGCACCCTGGCGGCAATGTCACGGAGTCCAGCGAGAAGGTTGACAGCGGCTGATGCCGAATCGCTCGGAGTGCAGGCGTTGACGAGGCCAGCGGGTTGCTCGGGGGGCGGGTACAATTTCGGGGATGAATGAATCGAATCCTTACACGCCGACGACGGATCCCCACATCAAGTCGACGACCGGTTGCTTGGCGATCATCGGATGGACGTTGGTTTGGTTGTTGCTGCTCGGATTTGCCCTCACGTTCCTTGGAATTCTCGCGCTGACGCTCTCATCGTCGTCGGCACCGGTTCCAGAGGCAGTCGAGGCTTCGGAGTGACGCCCGCCACAGGAAATCAACCATGAGCAAACGCAATCGACGTCGCCTTTTTGACGTGGCGAGAGGTGTGGAGACCAATTCACCGTTCGACCTCCCCTCGCTGCGCTCGACCCTCCTGCCAGGAGGGTGGCTTTAAAGCTGCACGACCTGCACGCGGGAGGGTGCGTTCTGACGGCGGTGCTCGCGCGCCTCGATGGCATCCATGGGCGGCACAAAAAAACCCGCTCGCCGAGACCAAGGTAAAATCTCGACGAACGGGCATGTATCTCGCGATCAAAAAGATGATCTCGAGTGGGGAAGCTGACCCAGAAGCGTCAGCCCGCCGACTTGGTCTACGGGTTGCTTCCCCGTTGGCTAGTACAGCAATAATCCACTTGATCACCTCCTTTTAAAACTTTGGTTTGACGCGTCCGACCCTTGCGCCAACAAGAGTGGTGCCGGAAGCGTTCGGAAGTAGTCCGTCGCACCGCGTCAGTGCGACCCGACACCAGAAGTATCCTTACTCGGCAAGTAAAAAGCAAGAACAATCTGACTGTGCTCTATGACGCACGCCCCGCCAAAAGGTTCACGGCGCGATGGAAATCGCGAAATTCCCCCACCGAGCGAGTGCATTTCCCCCTCTGTGCCGATTCGGATCGGGTTGACCTTGCCGCTGACCGGTGCGGTCCGTATCGTCGTCGCCAGCCGAGTTTCACGGTGGACAGTTGGCTCTGATTCGTGCAAGGGAAGGCACCGGCAGCGATGCGAAAATGGAAAATCCGTACCAAGATGATCGCCGGCCTGTGTGGCCTGGTGTTCGTGATCGGGCTGTTGGTCTTTAACAGCTGGTCTCAACTCGCCCGCGACCGCTACCTGGCGAACGAGATCAGCCTGTTGGCCGACGAGATCGAGCATGCCCACGAACTCAATCAACAGGCGGAGTTGCTGAGGCAGTCGTACGAGCAGTTCATCGGTCTAAAGGCAAGCATCGAGTCCAATCAAATGATCGGATTCGAGGGCATCGAAGGCCCCCTGCTCGGCATGGACGAGCTCAGCATCGATGATCGCCTGACGCACTTCCGTCGGCATCTGGCACCCTACATGTCGACCGTTCTGGCGCGGCCCAGCGAACGCGGTGAAACGCGATTGTTGCTCGACAGAGGCCGACAAGACGTGAGCCTTCGAGAAATTGACACCCTGTTGACCAAAGTCATCGACTCCTGGTCTCAACGCAATCTTCTGGTGGGAACGTTTTCGCGGCACGACGCCAGGCAGTTGGAAATTGGCAAGGGCATCGACGACCTCGCGAGCCTGACGAACGCGTACTTCGGCGAAATCCAAGGAAAGATGAAAAAGTTTCGCGACAACGTCCGCAACGAACAGCGGGCGAACCGCAATGGGTTTTGGATTTACACGGGATTGTCCGCGTTTCTGATCATCTTCATGGCGTGGCAGTTTTGGACGCTGATCGTCGTGCCGTTTCGAACCCTGTTCCGTGGCTCGCAATTGATCGCCAGCGGTCACCACCAACACAAAATCCTGTTGGGGACGAGCGACGAAATCGGATTGATGGCCGACACCGTCAACGACATCACCGACCGATTCAACCGCGCGGTGGCCAACGAAACGCTGGCCAAACAGCGTGCCGAACAGGAGGTGCGTGAGCGAACCCGCGAAGTGATTCAGAACGAACAACTCGCCAGCGTCGGATTCCTGGCCGCCGGCGTTGCCCACGAGATCAACAATCCGCTCGGTGCGATCGCCTGGGGCGCCGAGGCGCTCGAAGGGACACTCGAAGACCTGCCGGCGGACGAAAAAGAACGATTCAATCAGGATTTCTTGCAAGAACTACAGACCAACCTGGGGCTGATTCAATCGGAAGCGTTTCGCTGCAAGGGCATCACCCAACGCTTGCTCAATTTCAGTCGCCTGAGCAATTCCAGTCGCAATCCAGAAGACCTCGGCGAACTCGTCGCGGGAGTGGTCTCGATGGTCGGAAAAGTCGGCGAGTACCGCTGCAAAACGATCCGCACGCACGCGGGCGAAAACGTCACGGCGTATTGCAATTCCCAGGAGATCCAGCAGGTCGTTCTGAATCTGGTTTCCAATGCCCTGGAGTCGGTGGACACCGACGGCAAAGTCGACGTCTACGTGCGGCACGAGATTGACCCGTTCAGCGGCATCAAGGAAGCCGTCGTCGAAGTGGAAGACGACGGATGCGGCATGGACCAGGAAGTGATGGACCATCTCTTTGAGCCTTTCTTTACCCGCCGCCGCGACGACAGCGGCACCGGATTGGGTTTGAGTATCAGCTATCGAATCGTGTCGTTGCACCACGGATCTTTGACGCCGCACAGCGAAGGGGAAGGCCGTGGATCCAAAATGATCTTGCGGCTTCCGACCGAGCCCGCCAAGAAAGAGTCCGCTTCCGATTCGACGTTCTTCACGTCGCGGGAGCTGAACGATCACGATGACCTGCCCTCTTCGACCAAGTGGAATGATGTCCAAAAAGTCGCCTGAATGTGAATCCATGCACGTCCTGTACGCCGACGACGAAACGTCGCTGCAGACGCTGATGAAGACTCAGCTTGAGAAACTCGGCCACAGCGTGGTCGTCTGCCCCGATGGAGAAACAGCGATCGCCGCACTCGAGCAAGAGCCGTTCGATTGCCTGATCGTCGATTTGGACATGCCGGGCATCAAGGGTGCCGAAGTGATCGCGCGGGCGCGCAAAATCCGCCCAGAGATCGAAGCGGTCGTGATCACCGGTAAACCCGACCTGAAGTCCGCCTTGACCGCGATCGAAAACCACGTGTTTGCCTTCATCAGCAAGCCGTGCAGTTTCAAACAAATCAAAGCCTTGCTCAGCGAAGTCTATCATCGCCTGTCCCAATCAAGACGTTTGGCGGCGTTGGAACACCGCGTCCGCCAAGCGGAGGGAGATTCCGAATTGGTGGGCGACGGCAAGTCGATGCTGCAGGTCCGCAAGGTCATTGACAAAGTGGGGCCGACCGACAGCACGGTTTTGATCCTGGGCGAAACCGGATGCGGCAAAGAGCTGGTCGCCCGCGCGGTCCACCAGGCCAGTCTGCGGGCCGGCGAGCCGATGGTTTCCATCAACTGTGGTGCCCTGCCGGAAAACTTAATCGAGAGCGAACTGTTCGGACACGTCAAAGGCGCCTTCACGGGCGCCGACAACGCGCGGGTCGGACTGTTCGAAGTGGCCGACGGTGGCACGATCTTCCTGGACGAGATCGGCGAGTTGCCGATGACGATGCAGGCCAAACTGTTGCGCGTGTTGGAAACCGGCGACATCCGGCGATTGGGCAGCAACCAATCCAAACGCGTCGATGTGCGAGTCATCTGCGCAACGCACCGCGACCTGGAAAAGATGGTCGGCGAGGAACAGTTCCGCGAAGACCTGATGTTTCGCATCAACACCTTCGAAATCCATGTGCCGCCGCTGCGAGAACGGATCGACGACCTGATGCCGCTGGCCGTTCACCTGCTGCGCCGCCACCGCAGCGACGGCGATGATGACGCCTTGTTCACACCGCAGGCCACCGCAGAGCTGCTGGCACACAAGTGGCCCGGCAACGTGCGTGAGCTGGCCAATGTGATCGAACACGCCGCGATCCTGTGCGATGCCCTGCCGATCGATGCGGAACATTTGCCACGCCACTTCAGCCGCCGCCAGTTGCGAAGCGAAATTCGTGACGCCGGCCCGATGACCATTCGAGAAATGGAAATGATTGCAATTGAACGTGCGATCGAACGAAACGACGGTGACAAAAAGGCCGCCGCCGAGGAATTGGGAGTGAGCGTCAAAACGCTGTACAACAAACTCAATGCCGCCGAAGAGAAAGCGGCGTAGCGGTTGTTGGCAACGTCGAAAATTGGAGTGGTGGTGCGAGCGGAATGGAAGGTGTTAGCGGAATGGCGCGAGCGGGCTGTCGATTTAGTCGTGATCGGCTGAGTCAATGGTGAGCCGCTGGCCGTAAGGCCTCGGGCGGGCGCCCGAATGCCCGGCCGCTTACGCACCACGGCTCACTCAATCGACAGCCCGCGAGCCGTCGGGTTTCAGCGTTGAAACAGCTTCAAAGACCGGAGGGCTCGCGCCCTGCCGCTAACAAAGAACGGAAGACCGGAGGGCTCGCGCCCTGCCGCTAACAAAGAACGGAAAACCGGAGGGCTCGCGCCCTGCCGCTAAGACACATGACGTTTGGTGGCCGCTAACCGCGGTGCTCGAAGGGCAACGTCGTCACCACCCCGCCCCCACGGACTGATCTTTCACTGTTCCAGCGACTCTTCGTAGACTGCCGCTTTCAGGGACGAACGTTCCAGGGTGATACGAACCAAAGAGGGAAGTGAGATGTTTCGGACGCTTGTGATTTTGGGAGTTTTGGCAGTTTGCGCCTTCATGGCCGGTTGGTTCACGATCCAACGTGATGAAAACGAGACGACCATCCGATTCAACCGAGAAGAAATTCGCGCCGACGCCTCCAATGCGATCGCCAAAGGCCGCGAGCTGCTCGATCGCGCCGAAGACCTCCCGGAGGCCGAAGAGCTGATGCCCCAACAGGCGACTCGCCCAATGACACCGCCTTGGGAACAACCGTTCCTGGACGATGCATCGGCTGCGCCGCGGCAGTACTAATGGTCCGTCAACCTCTAAATTTAGGGTGCGTGACCTGAATGGCACCGGCAAGCGTGTTGGTGTGCA
>NZ_JANZKV010000282.1 GCF_025060895.1 Stieleria sedimenti
TAGCGTAGATTGACCGTCGTCGCGGTGCCGATCTGATTCAGGTTCAGTGTTTCGCCGGTCGGCAGGGAACCGCCATAGATCTCGATGTCCTCAAAGCGAAGGTTGTTCGCTAAATGGGCTGGGGCTTGCAGGTGTGTGTAGGAAACGGTGATCGGCTGAGTGAATTCGTTCCGCTCGACCCAAGCGGTTGGGCCGTCGCTGATGTGGCTACCGTCGGCGAGTGTGAGCGAATCCCAGTCGAACCGGGAGTCGACGGCCTTAAAGATTCCCCCCGCCGCGACGGCGATGCGTGTGCGATCAGTGGTATTACTGATGCCGAGACGCCAAAAATCTGTGTTCACGACATCAAGGGTCCCGGTTCCGTTGACCAAGATCCCTGACGTGTTGCCGTTCGCACCGTCCTCGATCGTGACGGAATCGGCATTGTCGAATTTCAATACACCGTCAACGATCAACTGCTGGTTTTCCTTGAGCAGTACGGACACGTCTTGGTTGACAGACAGCATCGCACCGGCCTGTGTGGTGAATCCGCTCGGGAAGACGTAGCGTAGATTGACCGTCGTCGCGGTGCCGATCTGATTCAGGTTCAGTGTTTCGCCGGTCGGTAGGGAACCCGCGAGGATCTCGATGTCTTCGAAACGCAGATTGCCTCCCAAATGCGATGGATCTTGCAAATGCGTGTAGGGCACTCGAATTGTCTGATTGAACTCATTGCCCTGGAGCCATTCGGTGGTGGGATCCGAGATCAGACTACCGTCATTGAGCGAGATCAAATCCCAGGAGAAGCGAGAGTCGGCAGCCATGAACTGACCGCCTGCGACGACCGCGATCCGCGTTTGATCAGTCGCATTGCTGACCGTCCGCCGCGTGAAATCGGTGTCGTCGATGTCCAACGTTCCGGTCCCGTTGACGACGATTCCTGAATTTTGCCCCCCAAATCCATCAGTGATTTCGACCCCGGCCGCGTGATCGAACTTCAGCATCCCATCGACGTAGATGTTGACGTTTTCAGGAATTCGGATCGGGACATTCGCCCCCACCTCCAATTTCACGCCGGAGGCGATCGTCGTGTCAGCGACGAACTCCACCGGATCCGCCGGGTCGGTGAACGTCATGTTGCTGGTGATCAGCCCCGAAACCGCGGCCAGCACTCGGCGATCTTCCAGTCGTTCCAGACGGGGACGCAGGGTCGGGCGACGCAGTTGTTTCGAGAGTACGGTGCGTTGACGCGTTGACCGGTGTGCGTTTCGACGTCTCATGTCTTGTTTTCCCGATGCGTGTGCAGATCAAAAAATGTTTCAGTGCTCGGCGCTCGCAAGTGAAATCGCACCAACGCGTTGACAGCGTCCTCATCGCCCTCGCGACATCGTGCCGGCAGGCCGTTGATCGATTGGTTGGGGAGCATGGCGAGCCCCCCAGATAGCATCCGCCAGGCAAGAGCCTATACTGCCCAGGGGGTGATGTCCATTCTCCCCCGAGGGGACGGCCGATGGGATGATGGAGGAAATCCCACGGCCGAGGGCACTCCTCAGCATGGCGTCCGAGACGTCGAACGTGTTCAATTCAGCACGCCCCGCTTTGCAGGGGCGTGTCGACGCCCCTCGGAACGGTTGGCATTTGGCACTGCGTTTGCCGTTCTGGGAAATTGCAATGGAGAGCGAGCAGAAGTGCCCGTTCGACGAGTGTCCGTCGATCGAACGATCGATGTCCCCAGCAAACCGGCTCCACCATGCCCATGAATTTGAACACAAATCTGAACATCACGACGCTCGCCACCGACTTGGATGGAACGTTCATTCCGGTTCACGAAAGTCCCGAGCAGCACGCGGCGGTCAAGCATCTGGGCAGTCTGGTCGCAGAACATTCCCTGCAGCTGATCTTTGTCACGGGACGCGGCGATGACCAGCGGAGTTCGCGCCGTGCTGGTGGGGAACGCGGACGAGCAGTTGTGTGCCGAAACCAGAGATGCGATGCGAGATCAACAATGGCTGTACTTGGCCAACGGAATCGGCCCGGAAGGTGTCCGGGACGGATTGATGTATCACCTCGGTCGACGCGGTGAGTAATCGGGCAACTTTCGAACTTTGTCGATCCGTCCGGCGACTCGATTAAATTCTCTTAAGCCACAGCAATTCGTACGGTTGCAGCAGCACGGGTTCGGCGGTCCCGTACTCAACACCGTTGAGCAGATTCTTAAAGAACCGACCGAGTCCGGCGGTCCGCAATCGATTTGCGTCCAGGACCTGGGCGTGCTCGGTGAAGTTCGCCACCACGACGACGTTGGATGCTTCGTTGGAGCGGACGTAACCGAGCAAGTGATGGTTGCCGGTCGGAAACAGACTCATTTCCTGGCCGGCGAACGCCAACGTGCGTTTTCGGATCGCGATCATCGATTGCAACGAACGGAAGATGCGTCGGCGAATCGAGTCGCGTCCGGATTCGTCATCGAGCTCCTCCAAGTACTCCCACTTCATCCGTGGCCGGTGAATCCATCGGGAATCGCCGGCCTTGGCGGGGTCGGTGGTGAAGGAGTAATCGTTCAACATGCCCCACTCTTCGCCCATGTACAACAAGGGGATTCCGCCGATGCTGAGCGTGACGCCGTGCAGCAGCATCATCCGCCGAATCGCAAGTTCTTTGCCCTCTTCGTCTTCTTGCTCGATCGCCCGTTCCAAGCCGGCCAGCGACGCCATGGTTCCCGAGATCCGCATGTCGCCGGTCTCGTGATTGTGCTGGAACGGAACGCCCCTGGCGAAGGAACCTTCGAACTGACCTGAATAGAACGCATTGAGGAAGTTCCGATGGTCGTAGGCGTTGATTCCGATCGACGCCGCGTCGTCATCATCGAACGTCCAGCCGATGTCATCGTGGCAGCGCAGGTAATTGACCCACGACGTCCCATCGGGCAATGAAAAACGTCGCGAGAGTGTTCGCACCAATAGATCGGTTCGCCGGGTCGCCAAGGATTCCCACAGCAGCGCCATCAACGTCGGGTTGTAGGAGACTTGGCATTCGTTCTGGTCGATGTACTTGACGACTTCATCGGGGTGCACGATCGCTTCGGATTTAAACACCAGCGCCGGCGCGGCCAAACGCACCAACCGATTGAACGCGCGGATGACCAAGTGTGCTTGGGGCAGATTTTCACAACTGGTCCCCATCTGTTTCCAGATAAAGGCCACCGCGTCGAGACGCAGAAAGTCGACGCCCAAATTAGCGATAAACAGCATCTCATCGAGCATCGCCCGAAAGACGGCGGGATTGCTGTAGTTCAGATCCCACTGAAAGCTGTTGAATGTGGTCCAGACCCAGCGTCCCATGCCGTCGTGCCAGGTAAAGTTACCGCGGCGGACGGTGGGAAAGATTTCGCGCAGGTTGCGTTCGTATTGTTCCGGCACCGTTCGATCGGCGAAGGTGTAATAGAACTCCTGGTACTCCCGTTGCCCGGCCTGGGCTCGCTGGGCCCATTCGTGATCGTCTGACGTGTGGTTGAACACGAAATCCAGCACCAAGCTGATGCCGGCTTCGCGGAGGTCATCGGCCAGCAGCTTCAAATCTTCCACCGTTCCCAGGCTGGGCGCGATGGTTCGGTAGTTGCTGATCGCATAGCCGCCGTCGTTGTTTCCCGGACGGACCGCAAACAGCGGCATCAGGTGCAAATAGGTCAGCCCCAGATCTTTGAAGTAGCCGACGTGCTCTCGCAACCGGCTCAGATTGTCGCTGAACAGGTCGACGTAGAGTGCGCCGCCGATCACGTTTTGGGACTGAAACCAGTCCGGCTCGATCACCCGATGGCGATCGATTTCACAGAGGTCCTCGCTGCGTTGGGCGAATGCCAGGGCGCAGGTCAGCAGCACCTGTTCGAGATGATAGAAGAAATCGTAGCGTCCGCTGTAGAGCTCGTGCAGCTGGGCGAACAACGGTCGCCAATGCTCTTGCAAACGCGACTCAAAGATCTTCTGTCGTTCGTCCGATGTCGCATACTCTTCCCAAACCTGCTCCAACCGCGGTTTCAGCCGTTGCAGCGATAGATCGGCTTGAAAGGAAAGCTCATCAAGCTCTGTCTGGGTTTCCGTACCGTAGTCAATCAATCCGATCATTGGGAATTACGATTTTGTCCAAAAAGTTGTAGTACTCGATGCCTTCCAAAATTCCGCCCGCGTGCGGCGTGTTTGCGAAATAGATCCGCGGTCGATTCTTCAATCGATCAAGCTCACGGCTATGATTGGCGACGACGACCCCCAATGTTCGCCCCAGCAACATGCCGGCATCGTTGCCCGAATCGCCGGCGACCAAGACGTGATCCGGCTGGAAGCCCCATTTCCAGAGCACATGCCGCATCGACAAATCGCTGCCGCCCCGGACCGGGATTACATCTAAAAACATTCCGAGGGACAACACCACCTTAGCCCTCAGTCCGGCCTCTCGCAGTGTCTTTTTGACGTTTGTGACCGTGATTTTGCTCGGGTCCATATCGAAGCTGACCTTGAAATCGGATTGTCGGTCATCCGACTGCCGGGTCAACCCTTCCAAATTCTCCAGGCAGGCAAGGATCCCGTCCCGATCCCAGGCATAGCCGATCGATTTCTGCCAGGTCCGGTCAGGGGTCATCGACTCCCCGTAGTGCAATTGAGTCCCCGCGTCGGTGTCGAGCAGATCCGGCTGCGGCAACCCGAGCGACTCGATCAGTTCCAAGGCGCTGTCGAGCCGACGTCCGGTCGCGATTCCGAAACCGATGTGATCGTTCTCGCGGATCAGGTCCGCGAACCGCGCCAAGGCCTCGTCATCACCGGTCAGCGTGTTGTCCAAATCGGTGATGATCATGCGATCGAATTGCGGCAGCTTGCGTTCCGGCCGGTTCACCGAACTGGGGTACGTTGCCCGCTCAAGAATCTCTTTGACGTCGCGGAGGTAACGCGAGGCGTGGTTGCTCCAGGCGTAATGCTTCCGCGTTCCCTCGATCCCCGCCCGGGAGAATTTTTGCCAGACGTCTTCCTCGGTCAAAACCCGCAGCAAGGCCCGTTCGATCTCGCCCGAGTCGTGAGGATCGATCAGCAGCCCATTCTCACAATTGGAAATAATGTCCCGCGGGCCGCCATCGTTGGTGGCGACGATCGGCACCCCGGTCGCGCCGGCTTCCAACAAGGTCAGCCCGAACGGCTCGGTCAGGGCGGGGTTGATAAAGACGCCCTTGTATTGCGCCACCATCCGGTACAGATCGGGCACGTCGGAGGGGCGATGTGATTTCGGATAGGCCACCTTGCCATACAGGTCGTACTGGTCGATCAAATGCAGAATGTTCGTGATGATCGTCTGCTGCCCCTTGGGAAGCTCGCGCAAGTCGTCCCGCGTCCCCAGGATCAAGACCAGGTTCGCGACCTTCTGTAGTTCCTCGCTTTCACCGTAAACCTTGACCAGCATCTCCAAATTCTTTCGCTCGTCCGGGCGCGCCAAAGTCAAAATCATCGGTTTGTCGGGCTCGCGCAGAAACGGCTCAAGCGCCCTGCCGATTTGCGGCTCGTGAGCCGGGTCCGCCAGCGGCGAAAAGTGAGACAAGTCCACGCCGGGGGGGATGACTTCCATCCTCGCCGGGACGTAATGATCGTACAGTTCGTACTGCTGCTTCACTTCCTGGTTCGTGCTGGTGACGACCATCGCGGCCGTCTCCAACGCCGTCTCTTCCGCCTCGATCCGCTGCGTGAGCTTGTACTTCTTTTCCAGCAGTTCGGAATTCGTCTTGCCGACGCTCAAGCGTTGGCGCTTCACACGGCCGAGCGAGTGACCGGTAAAGATGTACGGCAGATGCAGCAACTGCGCCAGATGCGCACCGGCGATGCCGGCGTCGGCGTAATGGCCGTGAATCACATCGGGTATGCCGTGGCGTTTGAAGTGCGCGAGCGTCTGGTCGATGAACATCTCGATGTAGGGCCAGAGAGACTCTTTCCTCAGGTAGCGTTTCGGCCCGAAGGGAATGCGAACGATTTTCGCACACTCGCCGATCGGCTCCTCGAGAACCGCGTAGTCCTCCGAGACCTTGGGGTCGATGATTTGTCGCGTGAGCAGTTGTACCTGACGGACATTCGACCGTGCTCCCAGTTCGCGAGCGAGTTCCAAGACGTATTTGACTTGGCCGCCGGTGTCGGCGTCGCAGCCGAGTTCGGGGTCGGTGCCGCGGATCAGTCCGTGTAGGCTGATCAGGCAAATGCTCAATTCGCCGGCCGCCTCAACGTTCAAACTCTCGCTGGGCGGCGCAAGCACCTGAGGAATCGTGTCGTTCGGTTGGGGGTGGTTTTCAGATTCGATGATCGAACTCATTGATTCTTGGATCCGTTTCAGTGGCCGGGCAGAGAGCCCGCCTGTGGTAGGTACAAACAATGCCCTAACCAGTGGCAAGTGGTATGCCAATAAGAATTGCGGAGGCGTGAGGCGCCCTTAGGCCTCGCTAAGGTGCTCAGGAACCGGCCAGGACGGACGCCCTACCCGCCGGTTCGGGGGGCGCTGAGGGGACCCGGGCCTGAAAGGCAAATCCATCGTCGCGTCGATTGATTTGACTGCATTGAAGGCCTCGAGATGCAAACACGCGTCGTGAATGCTCGGCGGCTTCCTTGCCTGCGGTGCGAATCCGCCAGCTCTGTGTTCCGGTCGTCGTGACGACAATTTTCGGCGTTTTAATCGTTTTCCTTTTGGTTGAGGGCACATCGAGTGGACTCCGGCCGGCGCGATCCACCGCTGGCGAACGATCGACGCTCGCCCTGGGGCGATCCCTGTCAGGCTGGTCGATTATCGACCAGCGCGGTCGATCTTCGCTCGTTGCGGCGCAGGTTGTTCAATCGTCGACAGAGGCTCAGTTCCCAAGAGCGTGGCGGGACAGGCTCGCCGCCTGTCGACCCATCCCTAGCGGGCTGGAAACTTCTCTCACGGGATTCCGCGACCAGCGACGTCGCCGGAGAGAACGGGTGTTGTGAACGGTTGAGATCGTTTGACCGACGTGGTTTCAAAGCATTGTGCAACTGTCATTCCAAACAGCACCGCTCACTCGGGCAAGAAGACGGCGCTGACGCTCTTGGACGTCAGTCCCGCGTCGCCGGTGATCGTCGCAAAGGGGACATCGGCGGCATCGCGACCGGTCGCGATGCGGACCAGACCGTCGACGGCGGCGAGCTTGGTGGGGTCAAAAAAGTACCACTGACCGCTTAAAAACACTTCCATGAACCCATGGAAATCGGGTGGCTGCAACTGGGCGGCGTAGCCCGACACGTAACGCGCCGGTACGCCGATGCCCCGGCACAGTGCGATCGCCAGGTGCGCGTAGTCGCGACAAACCCCGGTTCGTTGCAAGACAACGTCCGCCGCCGTGGTCATCACACCGGTGCTTCCCGGCGTGTAATCGAGATGTTCGTTGACCCAATCACAGATCGCTTGGATTCGCAACAGCCCGGGCTGAACCTGACCGAACTCTTCAAACGCGAAGCGGCCCAGCAGATCGCTTTCGCAGTACCGGCTCGGGTTGAGGTAGGGCAAGACTTGCATCGGCAGGCTGCCCACGTTTGATTCGGGAACATTGCCCAGATCGGTCGGTTGGGAAATCGAGACGACCTCGGCTTCGTATTCGATCGTCAGTTGGCAGGGTTGCACGGAAAGTCGCTGCATCGTGTTCCCTTCCAAGCCGACGTCCAGCGTTTCCATCTGGATCTCCGGCTGGACCACCAGACGCTCATTGCGCACCTCCTGCCGATCGGTGCGGGCCGCTGCGATTTTAAACAACATGTTGGTCGGCTGACGCACGTCGTACTGAAGCTGGCTTTCAACTTTGATGGTCGGCATGGTACGCTTAAAATTGAGTTTGATCTTGGTTGGTCGGATTCACGACGCCCGAGCAGCCGGCTGCATCAACGCTGGCAGAATCGAGCAACGGATCGGCCCAGGACATCGGCAGTTGCGCAAGAATGCCTTTGAGCCCCCGTGCCCAGCTGTCTGATGTTTCGGCAAGATCCGCCTGGGTCAAACGTTGATAGACGGGAAGCCGACATTGCGTTGAAATCACCGCAACGTCAATCGGATAGCCGACGTCGGTGACACTGGCACGCGTCGCATCAAAGGCCAGAAAGGCGAGCGCCAGGGCGGCACGCAAGGGAGTCTCGAACGTCAGCAGGCGATCCAAGATGGGTTTGCCGTAGTAGGTGCGTCCGATCATGAAGTAGGGCGAATCGATCGCGCACTCGACCCAATTCCCTTCCGGATAGACATAGAACAACTGGGGGCGTTGATCGGCGGGCAAACAACCGCCGATGATCGCATGCAGGTTGAACGAATGCCCGGTGGTGGAAAGTGATGGGCCGTCTTCCTCCTTCACCCGCCGCAGTTGTTGGCCGAACAGGTTGGCGAATTGATACAGCCGATCCTGCGTTTCTCCGCCCCCACGCAGCGATTCTTCGACGTAAACCAGCGTCTTGTCGCGGACCGATCGCAGTCCACTGGTCATCGTGAACAGGGCGCTGTTGCCGTGCTGAAACGCGGCCAGTTTTTGCTTGTTGACCTGCTCGCTGCCACGAACGATGCGGGTGTCCGCCAGTGCGATGATCCCCTCGCGGACTTGGATTCCGATGCAGAACGTCATCGTTCGGTTAACACGTCGGTGGATGAATTCAATGATCGACCTTCCACTCGCGGCGCAACGCCAGCGGTGCGATGATCGCCTTCGGATGATCTTCCTATCGAATGATCTTCCTAGTTGTCGGCCCGCTTGGCAACCACACGACCGGTTCGCGCCCAGCGGCTGACCAACTCGCCGGGGCCGGGGCGTCGGTCCAACCCCCATCCGCGGGCGTGTTTCGGTCGCGACTTTTTTTCTGTCTCGCGGAGGCCGCCATCGCCTAAACGGCCTGTCGATTGAAGCCCGCACGCGTGAGCAAGGGGCCACGCGGCGCGCTTCACTAACGCGTCGGGCTGGCATCATTGTGTTAGAATTAGAACACCGATTGAATCGACAGGCCGTAAAGTGGACGGTAGGTCGGCAAACGGCCGCCGGTGAACGTTCGGCGGCGTGTGACTGCCGACTCCGCCGACCGCCGACTGAAATGGGAGACTGAACGATGAACCCTTCGCTGGACCGTAGACGATTTGCAATCGGCAGCGGGGCGCTGATCAGTGGATTGCTGCTCGCCGTTGATCGCCAAGCCGCGGCAGAAGAACGCAGCTTGACCGAGAAGCGTCTGGTGCGGCTTGGCGTCAACGCCCTCGCGCGAGCGCCCGAAATGAACTACTTTGCCGACGGCCACCGCGGCGCGTCGATGATTTCGGCGCATTTGATGTGCGTCGACAACGGCTTCGACGATGCGGCCGCCGGTAGAATCGTCCAACTATTCGACCTCAATTGGGCACCGTCGAAGCTGTGTGAACCGTTCCCGGACCAGGATCCCGTGCCCGACGCGGTCGAACAGGTCGGCAAGGCGTTGGCCGAAGGCGGCGGGGTGTTGCGCGAAGTCGGCCACGATGCCATCTTTGCGATGCACGCGATCAAGGCGTTTCGCATGCTGCCCGAGACCGCCACGCCCGAGCGGGTTGCCGGAATCTGCAACTTGATCAAAGCCTTCAAACCCTGGCGCGACATCCAACCAGACGACGCCGTGGACCCGCCACCGTTCGTCGATTCGGAAGCGGCATCGCGATTTATCCTGCAAGAAGCCAGCGATGCGATCGATCGGTTCGTCGGCTATGGACAAGGGTTCGCCGGCCACATGTTGACGTTCGGTCAGTCGCTCGTTGAACTCGCCGCGATGGGAGATGTCGAATGGGCCGAGAGTTGTCGCACCGCGTTTCGAAAATACGTGACGGTCACGCGGTTGGGCCCCCAGCCGGGCGACCGCAAAATCAAAGATCACCCCCTCAGCCCGCTGCGTCCTCGCGACGCGGAATACTGGCAAAAACGAGGCGACAAAACCTTGGGCATCGGCCACGTGTTCAAGTATCCCTACGGTTACTATGACCTGCTGGCGCGTGCCAATGATCCCGAATTGGCGAGACGCTTGGACGCCAAGGCCTACCATCTGTTTTGACGCGGTGGTGGACCGCACGCGGCAAGGTCGCGTCGTTTTCAACGTCATCCTCCCGCCCGCCATCGGCGCGGGCGAGCGACTACACCGGCTTGGCGTGCCAAGGCGGACGCTGCAACTGAGTGGAATACAAGCCCACGGATAGCAGCGCGGAACCACGGATCCCAGGCTGCTTTTCATCCGTGGGGCCGCGCTGCCATCCGTGGGTTCATCTCAGCCCGACCTCAGGGGCGTGACGAAAACCGTTTGAAATCGACGACTTAAAAACTGCACGACCTCCAGGATTGGGGGTTAGCAGAACTCCGTTCAACGGTGACACTAGACGACTGCCATCCTCCCTTCCCATGCCCCATCGAGCGTCCCATGTCCATTCAGTGGTTTCCGGGCCACATGCATAAAGCTCGGCTTGAAATGCAGGCGACGTTGCCGAAAGTGGACGTGGTCATCGAGATCCTTGATGCGCGGATTCCGTACTCCAGCGAGAACCCGTTGCTGGCCGAACTGCGCGGCGACAAACCCTGCTTGAAGGTGTTGGCCAAGAGCGACCTGGCCGATGAAGCGATGACGGCGACCTGGCAGGCCTACTTTGAGCAAACCGTCGGCGTACGCAGCCATGCGGTCACCACCGATGACGTGCCGACGATTCGACGCTTAAAACCCATCGCGACCCAGATGGTGCCCCACCGCAGCGGCCGAACCGTAACGGCGATGGTCGTGGGGATCCCCAACGTCGGCAAATCGACGATCATCAACTATTTGGCGGGGCGAAAGATCGCCAAGACGGGCAATACCCCCGCAGTCACCAAACAGCAACAACGCGTCAACATTGGCGACGGCGTCACGCTGCTGGACACGCCGGGAATGCTGTGGCCCAACGTGCTCAACGCCAACAGCGGTTACCGGTTGGCACTGCTGGGTTCGATCAAAGAGACGGCGATGGAGTATGCCGACATCGGTTTCTTCGCCGCGCGGTACATGCTGGCCGAATACCCCGACAAGCTGACCGAGCGCTACGACTTGAATCCCAAGCCGACGACGGAATTGGAAGCCATCGAAGCGATCGGACGCAAACGCGGCTGTTTGGGCAAGAACAATCTTGTCGACATCGATCGCGCCTCACGAATCCTGGTGACGGAATTGCGATCAGGCGCCTTCGGGCGATTGACGCTGGAGACGCCCAAGATCATGGAGCGTGAGAAAACGCAAACCGCCGCCCTGGCCGCCGAGAAAGCGGAAAAGGACGCCGCCAAAGACGCCAAACGCAAGAAACGATTTCGCGATCAACAGCGCGCTAAACGAAAAGCACGCGAACGGCGTTGAGATCGGGTGCCCGTAGGCTCGCGCCAAACGGCTGATCATCGTTTGCCATCTGCCGGTTCGCGGCCTGCCGCCATTCAATGCGTCACAGCGTTATCCCCCGTCCCCCACGTCGGACCTCCACGCCGGACCTCCCCAAACGAGGTCGTGCATGTGGCGGCCCTGAGGGGAATCCTTCCTTTGGCCGGTTTGCAGAAGCGGCCCCTTAAATCACGGTCTACGTTCCCCACACTGGCTAGAGACTGTCTTTGCCCCGGCGAACGAATTGATGACCCCGAAACCTTCCGACGATCGCGACGCCCCTGTCGACCAGGGGACGGCGTTTGACCACGTGTCGCGTCGCCCTGGTGGGTGGACGGTGCCCACGCTGGTGTTCGCCTGGAGCGTGATGGTGGCGGCCGGACTGAGCATCGTCTGGCAATACGAACACGCCGCTGGTCCGCTGCACGCCGCACCAGATCGTTGGCCGATCGCCTCGCAGATCGAACGGTCACCGGAGCGTTGGACGCTGGTCCTGTTCGCCCATCCCAAATGTCCTTGCACTCGCGCCACGCTCGGCGAACTGGCCCGAATCATGACGCAGGGTGCGGACCGGGTGCAGGCTTCTGCGTTGTTCGTCAAACCTCCGGCCTGCTCGCTGGAACCCGGTTGGGAATACTCCGAGCTTTGGCAGGCCGCCGAACAAATACCGGGACTCAATGTGTGCGCCGATCCCGGTGGCGTGGAGGCGAATCGGTTCGCTGCAGCGATCTCCGGTTTGGTCTTGCTTTACGACCCGGCCGGCCGATTGAAGTTCCGCGGCGGCATCACGGCCTCGCGCGGACACAGCGGCGACAATCTGGGACGCTCCACGATTGTCCAATTATTGAACCAAGGCTCCGGCGACGTGGACAACACCAAGGTCTACGGTTGCGAACTCGGCACCAACCTTCAGGAGACCCATCGATCATGTCGTCAACCGTAGCTGCCACGCCGGATGCAGGCGACCGCCGCCGTGCGGACAAATTATTGCGAGAGCAACAACAGCTGATTCACGTTCGCACCGATCGACTGTTCGCATCGCTCATGGTCATCCAGTGGATCGCCGGGATCATGGCGGCGTTGTGGATTTCGCCACGGACCTGGTCGGGCGCGATGAGCGAAACCCACGTACACGTGTGGGCCGCGATCCTGCTGGGCGGGGTCATTACCGCGTTGCCCGTCTTGTTGGCTTGGAAACAACCCGGACGAGTCGTCACGCGACACATCATCGCGATCAGCCAAATGCTCACGTCGGCATTGCTGATCCATTTGACCGGCGGACGTATCGAAACGCACTTTCACATCTTCGGTTCGCTCGCGTTCCTGGCCTGCTATCGCGACTGGCGGGTCCTGTGTACCGCAACGGTGGTCGTCGCTGCCGAACATGGTCTGCGCGGTTGGCTGTGGCCCGAATCGGTCTACGGTGTGATCGGCGGAGCGCCGCTGCGTTTGATCGAACACGCCGGTTGGGTCGTGTTCGAAGACATCTTTTTGATCGTCACGATTCGACAGAGCCTGGCCGATATGTCGCGCAACGCCTGCAACCAGGCGCAGTTGGAATTGACCAATTCACGCATCGAAGCCGAGGTGAATCGACGGACCGAAGAGCTCCGCGAATCGATGGAACAGACGGCGCGAGCGAGCCGTCAACTGGTTCACGCCAACAAGGCCCTCGAAGAGCAGAACAAAGAACTCGATCAGTTCACGTACATCGCCAGCCATGACCTCCAGGAACCCGTTCGCAAACTGGTTTCATTCAGCCGCTTGCTGGAACAAGACATCGACGGCGACTTGAACGAAGACGCCCAACGCGACTTGCAATTCATCGTCGATGCCGCCAAACGGATGCGGAGCCTGGTGCAGGCGTTGTTGGAGCTTTCTCGCGTCGGCCGGTCGGCGATGAAACAGGAGCCGGTCGATCTGGAACAATGTGTCGATGACGCCCTTGATTCATTGGAGCTGCGGATCAACGAGACGGGCGCCGTGATCACTCGGGATGAATTCCCCACCGTCATCGGTGACCGAACCATGTTGACGCAGCTGTACCAAAACCTGGTCAGCAACGCGCTCAAGTTCACCGACGAAGCGTCTCCCACCATTGAAATCTCCGTCACGCAAAACGATGATCACTGGGTGCTCGGCGTCCGCGACAACGGCATCGGCATGAAGCCTGAATACGCCGAGCGAATCTTCCAGCCGTTTCAACGATTGCACAACCGTGGCGAGTACGAGGGCACCGGCATCGGACTGTCGATCTGCAAGAAAACGGTGCAGCGACACGCCGGCGAGATTTGGGTGGAATCCGAACCGGGCCAAGGCGCCCATTTTCGATTCTCCTTGCCGATCGCCGAACCGCAGATCGAACCGAAGGCCCCAACCGAATCGATCGAAACCGAACCCGTTGAATTAGCGATGTGTTAACCCCGCCCCCCTCTGCTACCCCAATGGAACTCTGATGAGCGACCAACCCCAACGTCGAAGACCGGCCGTGATTCTCCTGGTCGAAGACGATCCCGGTGATCAAGAACTGACACGCCGCGCACTCAAACACGACTCGATCCATGTCGACCTCAGGATCGCCAACGACGGTGTGCAGGCGATGGAGTATTTGACGCGACAAGGCGAATTTGAAGATCCGGCATCCTCCCCCACACCGGATCTGATTCTGCTGGATTTGAACATGCCCAAACGAAATGGACGCGAGGTGCTCGGCGACCTGAAAGAACACGAGCATCTGTCACGCATCCCCGTCGTTGTGTTGACGACCAGCGAACAGGAAGCGGACATCCTGCGCAGCTATGACTTGGGCTGCAATTCCTACATCCAAAAACCGGTCGACATCGATCAATTCACCGAGTCCGTTCGTCGGCTCGGCACGTACTGGTTTAATGTCGTCACCTTGCCGTCGGCAAGCGTCCCCGCTTGAACCACAACGCCAATCACTCCCCGACGCCAAGACGATCCAGATGGACCACACCTCCCTCGACGCCGCCAAGATTCTGCTCATCGAAGACGATGAAGTCGACGCGTTGCTCTTTCAACGGACGCTCGCCAATTGCACCGGTCGCTACGCACTAGACGTTTGTGTCACGCTGGATTCGGCGATCGAGTGGATCCTGAACCATGAGTGCGATGTCGTGTTGCTGGACTATTCGCTGCCCGATTCCTTCGGGATCGAAGGGCTTCGTAAATTGCAATCTCGATTCGCCGATTTGCCGGTCGTCATGTTGACCGGGTTGGACGATCCCCAGACGTCGCTGGATGCCCGCGAAAGCGGCGCCCATGCCTACGTCGTGAAAGGACAGTTCGACTGCGCCGAGTTGGACCAAACGCTGACCAGTGCCATCCGAAGCGTTACACCGATCACTTGAGACCAATGGCGGGGGACGTCGATTCGGTTGCTGCAGGATTTTGCAACCAATTTAGATTCTCTCCCTCTGGCAGAGGTGGCGTTTGCGCAGCAAACAAACGCCAGAGAGGGGCGGCGCAGCGAAAGTCCTAGTCATTTCCGCTGCGATCAAATCCGTCACTTTTGCAGTTGTCGTCCCCGGCCACTCGCGCCGACGCGAACCGGCTGATCTCAAACGATCGGCTGGCCGAGGCACTACGGCGGTAGATTGAACTACGGCGGTAGATTGAACTACGGCGGTAGATTGAACAATCCGCGGCACTCTTGCCGAAGCACCCCAGGATAGACGACGATCTCATCGCCGCTGCGATCAAAAATGAGCCGGCTCGGTAATTGCAATTCCGAAAATCCCGCCTCCTGTGCATCTTCCACCGAGGCACCAAAGACGACGTGACGCAAGCCCGCAAACACCGCCGCCGCAGCACACATCGGACAGGGTTCACAGGTCGTAAACAGCCAACAGCCCGATAGCATTCGCTGGTCAATCAAACGACAGGCCAATCGGATCGAGAAGACCTCCGCATGAGCCGTCGGATCCAGCATCTTCCTGACCTGGTTGTGCTCCGCGACGATCAACTCACCCTGCTCGCTGAAGATTGCCGCACCGAACGGAGCTTGCCCGGCAAGGATTCCGTGGCGTGCCGCGTCCAGCGCCGCACGCATTCCGCCGGCCCGTCCGTCCTCAGTTTGAAGCATGTTTTCACTGGGAGGCATGTTTTGACTGGCAGGCGCGTTTTTGGGGGAAAGGGGGGACAGCCGTTGGAAAGACCGGAAACGGAAGGACGGAAAGTGTGGGCCGGAGAAGCTGGCCGAAGTCGGTTTAACGAAACATCCAGAACAAGAAGGCGAAGGCTAACGTTGCCAGAAGCAGCATCCCCAAATAAGAGAGGGCCACCAGAAGGAAGGGACTCGAGGGTGCCTTCTTGCTCAATGGTGCGTCTCGATTGGTCGTATCAGTCGAATCGTGGGTGTTTGTTGTTGTATTCATCGGAAAGCTAGCAGAAGCATGGTCAAGGGAATGGGCAGAAAACGATGGTTCGCCGCGGCCTCGGGTAAGTGTCGCAGCAATCATGCCAAACTCGCTCGGGGCTTCGGAATGGACGCAAATACCGTATTGCCCGGTCAACTGGAATCAGCCATTGGTCGGTAGAGCACCACGCTGTTCAATAAGCCAGCAGGCCAATGCCGCGACGGTGACAGCTCACCTCGCGGTATTGATGAATTGCCCCGAAGCACGGCGCTCACGACCGGCCAGGCCTCTCCCACTCATCTTCCGACCGTTGCACGATTGAGTTTCGTGCTCAACTCGCCTGCGGGCGGAGCTCCTTGAGCGTCATCCGCAATTCGCTCCCCGTCTCGTTGAACAAGACTTCGTCCATAAAGGTGCGGATCAGTAGCAGACCGCGACCGGATTCCTCGTTGATCCGGTCGTCGGCGGATTGGGGCCAGACACTTTCGACATCAAATCCCGATCCGCCGTCACCGACCACCAATTGGGCTCGGCTGCGATTGAAATCAGCCGCCACGTGGATCTTTCGATCGGCATAAGGCTGTTCACTACGACGCTCTTCCACGATCGCCGACGTCTTGCCTTCGTGCAGCAGATTGCGAATCTCGAGCAGTTTGTTCGACGGCACTTCGAGGTTGCCGTGCAGCATCGCATTCAGCAGCGCTTCTTCCAAGGCGATTCCGATGTGCATTCTCTGCGTTGCCGAACAGAGTTGCATCGCGATCATCCCTTGCTGGATGCGGTCGATGATCGGAGAGATCAAGGTGGGGTCGTTGTCGAGTACGAATCGGTAGCGCGTGTTGGTGGTCAGCTGAACGACTCGCTCGTCGTAGTGATCGGCGTCGCGGACCGCCAACACCTGTTCGACGGTCTCCAACAAACTCTCGGCGAGCTGCTGTTTGGGGACAAAACTGGCGGCGCCGTGACGCAGCGCTTTGAGTGCGATTTCGGAATCGTCTTCTCCGGTCACCAGAATCACCGGCACTTCGGGAAAGGATTCCGCCATGTGCGAGACCAGTTGCAAACCGTCCATCTCCGGCATGTGCAGGTCGGTCACGACGACGTCGGGTAACGCATAGGTGACCATGTCGACCGCCTCGACTCCATTCTTGGCTTGGGAAACCAACCAATCCACATCGGTACTGAGTAGCCCTTTCATCAACAGGCGATCAACGTCCGAATCGTCCACGACTAAAATGATCGGCATCAGAGCCACCCGCGTTTTGGCGTGTAAGAAAAGTATCCGCAGGACTGAAGCTAGCATTTTGGCCGGCGCAATTCCAGTTCCGCGCCGTCTTCCGACGCTCAAACAACAAACTTAGTCGTTGCGACGTGTTTTCGGCTGCAGCGCCGGTCCCTTCGCCGCAACTGCAAAAATCGATCCATGCGGTGAGCAAATAATGTCCAGCTTTGCCGGCCGAGGGTGCAGCCTTCGGCGGTGACGACGCCCGTCGACCAGCGGAGCTTTCCGCCAAATCGTGCGGTTGGAACGACACCCGGTCCTTTGTCCATGGATTCCTGGCCGGTACGCTGGTTGCCTCATTCGCATCGCCGGCGTTCCCTTGCCATGCGGCGGACAACGCTCCGGATGTCTCTCGACCTGGCGAGGTGCAAACCCGAGCGAGTCGAGTGTACGTGTTTGTGGACAAGACGGGGCTGGGGCATCAGCACGGTGTGGAGGCCAAGCTCTCGTCCAGCACCTCGGTCTTGGGGCTTCGCAAAACGCGGGCAATTTGGTGTTCGACATGAAATCGTTCAGCGCCGACACCGCAGCGGCGCGCAAGTAGGTGGGGCTGGACGGTCCCGACGTAAAATCAACATGCTCACACCCCACCGAGAAAAACCATGATCGCCGTTGAAGGAGTCAAGAAAGATTCCATCCGCAGCCACTACCAACTCGGCACGCTCTTTTACCGATTGCTGTGGGGCCCGCACATTCACCATGGGCTGTGGGACGAAAACGATTCCAAGCACGAAACGTCGGCTTACCAAGCCCAATGCCAATTGACCGACACCCTGGCCGATTTGGCGAACCTCACGTCCGCGGACCGGGTGGCGGATATCGGCTGTGGGATGGGCGGGTCGGCCATTCGGCTTGCCAAACTGCGGGGATGCGACGTCACCGGCGTCACGCTCAGCCCGGTGCAACGGAATTGGGCTGCGTTTTCTTCACGCGTCAAACGGGTCGCCGGCCAGACGCGGTTCTTGGCCGAAGACGCCGAGAGTGTGGTTTTTCAGCCGGCCAGTTTTGACGTCGTGTGGTCGGTCGAATGTACCGAGCATCTGTTCGACAAACCCCGATTCGTCCAACGCGCCGCCGAGTGGCTTCGCCCCGGCGGACGCCTGGCGATTTGCGTGTGGTTCGAGGGCGAAGACACGACGCAATCGGGGCACCGAAGCCAATGCGAAGAGGTTTGTGAACGTTTCGTCTGTCCCTCCTTGGCGACCCGCAGCGACTACGCCGAGTGGATGGTCCGAAACGGACTCAAAATACGGCACAACGTCGATTGGACCGAGCGAGTGGCACGCACCTGGGAAATCTGCAAACGCCGGGTGCAGCGGACCGGCATTCGGCACCTGGCACGTGTCCTCGATCGTGAGCAAGTCGACTTCATTGACGGTTTCGATGCATTGCTGAATGCCTATCGAAGCGGTGCGATGCAATACGGCGCGATCGTCGCGGAGAAATCGGTATGAGCGTGCTGCCGTGGACGCCCACTCTGGATCACGATTTGGCTTGTTCGACCGCCAGTTTGCTCCGTCCGCCGGATAGGGATTCAGTGTTTGCCCCTGGGAGCGAGAAGGCGTGTCAAGTAAAACAGACTGACGTGTTGGAATAAAACGATCGGACGAAGTCGGTCATCGATCAACGTAAGATGAGTCGAATAGAAACATGAGCATGATCATTGACGGCCTCGGTACGGCGACGCCGGCTCATGGAATCTCCCAGAGTTCCGCCGCGGAGATCGCGCAAACCCTGTGTTGCGATAACGCCAAGCAATCCCGGTTGTTGTCGGCCCTGTATCAGCGTTCCGGGGTACGCTATCGCCATAGCGTTGCCCTGGAATCCTCCGAACCACGATTCGATTCAACCGCCTCGCAAAACGGTGACTTCGACACAGGGGACCATCGTGTTCTGGCGACGACCGGCGTTGCGGAAAAGACACAACCGATTCGGCAAACGTTTTTCGCACCCGCATCGAGCCCCGAGGACTGTGGGCCGACGACCGCACAGCGAATGGAGCTGTACGAGCGTCACGCCGGCCGCTTGGGTTCCGAATCGGTCTTGCAAGCGTTGGATCGATCATCGTTCGACGCCGCAGACATCGACCACCTGATCACGATCTCCTGCACCGGTTTTTACGCGCCGGGGCTGGACGTTTCGATCATCAAACAATGTGGTCTCGACCCGTCGGTTAGCCGCACGCACATCGGGTTCATGGGATGTCACGGTGCCCTAAACGGACTTCGGGTGGCCGAGTCGTTTGCCCGATCGAATCCCGAGTTTCGGATACTGATGTGCGCTGTTGAACTGTGTACGCTGCATCAACAATACGGATGGCACCCCGAGCGTGTGGTGTCCAATGCACTGTTCGCCGATGGAGCCGCCGCGCTGGTCGCCAGCGCGTCGCCGTCATCGTCGCGAGGCCCGAAAGTGATCGCGACCGGATCGACCATCCTGCCCGACAGCGAAGACCTGATGCGTTGGCGGATCGGAGACCACGGTTTTGAAATGACACTCTCGCCACGCGTGCCGACGATGATCGAGCGGACGTTGGAACCCTGGCTGCGGGATTGGCTTGGCAAACATCGTCTGACGATCGCAGACATCCGCGGCTGGGCCATTCATCCCGGCGGCCCCAAAATTTTGCAGGCCTGTGGGGACGCGTTGCGATTTCGACAGGGAGAACTCTCGGTCTCGCAAAGCATTCTGGCCGAGTATGGAAACATGTCCTCACCGACCGTGCTGTTTATCCTGCAACGTTTGCTGCAAGAACCCGATTCCCTGCCCTGCGTGATGCTCGGTTTCGGCCCCGGCCTGTCGATCGAAGCTGTTTTAGTGGGTTAAGGGAATACGAATCAGCGAGTTCCCGACCCGTACCGCGACACGCGTTTCTTTCTGTGCCCCTTCGACCCAGAATCGGTAGAACGCTCATACCTTGAATAACAACACCCCCATCAATAGCACGAGCACACCGATCACGAAACGTGAAAACAACGAGGGCTGGCAGAGGAGGGCCGACGCCACGACTTGGGATTCGTCTCGGTGCGGCATCAGCTCGCGTAGAAGAGGTAGATCGGTAATCCAAACAATACCAACCACCCGAACGCCGCGATCAAGAACTCAGGCGACGACTGATCGATTGTGCCGCCCTTTCCGACGTAGCCGGTGAACTCGCTCAGCTCGTCGGCGAACCAAATGAGCCCGAGCGGCGGAACCAGCAAGATCAGCATTCCCGGAATCGCGGCAGGTCCAGCCATCGCAACTGCGATTGCGGTGTAAATGACCGCGAGACTCAGTGCGACAATCTTGCTGATGGTGATCATGCTTTCGTTTGTGGTCCTGTCATCCGAACATCGATTCGTTGCTCAGAGTCGTGTCAGGATCGTTGTTTGTCACGAGCTTCTTTTCGCGTTGCACTTTTCGCGTCACTCTTATTGCGTCGCTCAGCCGAGCCTTCCCTGCAGGTGATCGATCACGGTCTGCAAGACCTTGAGGCGGGCGTATTGCTTATTGTTCGCTTCGACGAGTATCCAGGGAGCTGTTTTGGTGCTCGTGTACTGGATGATGTCCTGTCCGTACTGTTTGTAGGCTTGCCACAGTTCGCGGTTGCGCCAGTCTTCGTCGGTGAGCTTCCAGTGTTTGTAGAGCGACTTCTCTCGCTTTTTGAAGCGTTTCAGTTGTTCGTCCTCGTCGATGTGCAGCCAGAACTTGAGCAACAGGATGCCGTGGTCGACGATCTGGTGTTCGAAGTCGTTGATCTCGTTGTAGGCGCGCCGCCACTCGTCCTCGGTGGCGAAGCCCTCGGCGCGTTCGACGAGTACCCGCCCGTACCAGCTTCGATCGAACACCGATACATTTCCCGCGCGTGGCAGGTGACGCCAAAAACGCCACAGGTAGTGATGTGCACGCTCTTCTTCGGTTGGTGCGGCGAATTGGTAGATGCGGTAGGTGCGGGCATCCAAGCTCCAGACCGTGCGGCGGATCGCGCCGCCTTTGCCGCTGGCGTCGGGACCTTCGAACACCAGCACGGTCGACTGCTCCATGGACTGCGCCTTGCGACCGAGTTCACCGAGTCGAGCTTGGCCGGTCTTGATCATCTTCTTGTAATCCGACTTCGGCACCGAAAGCGTTAGGTCCAACGCATCGAAGACCGTGTCGACCTTCGGCATGTCGGGGCTGGCGACCCGCACCGGAGCCGACTGATTGGCCGCTTTCTGCTCTTGTGCATCGAGATGGCGAGACAACTCGGCAGCAATGATTTCGCCGACGCGGAGGTGTCGGTAGTTCTCGTTGCCGCCTTCGACGATATGCCACGACGCGGCGCCGCGGTTGGTGCGGGTGATCAGCCGCTCGGCCGCCGCGATGAAATCGTCGTAGTGCGCGTGGTTGTTCCAGTCTTCCTCGGTGACCTGGTAGCTCAGCAGCGGATCGGCCTCGAGTTCTCGGAGCCGCTCTTCCTGCTGGGTTGCGCCGAGGTGCATCCAGAACTTCAGAATCAGTGCGCCGTCGTCGACCAGCGCGTTTTCGAAGCGGATGATTTCGGACAGGTGATTGTCGAATTCCCGCTCGTCGATCTCGCCGTAGACCCTGCCCAGCAAGGGCTCGGAGTAACGCCCACTGAGGTACAGTCCGATGCGGCCTTTCGGCGGCATGTCGCGCCAGTACCGCCAAAACCGCGGGCGTGCCGCTTCGACCTGCGTCGGTTTCTGGTACCCGATTGCCCGGATCCAGCGCGGATCCATCCACATATTGAGCATGTTGATCGCCGTGGTCTTGCCAGCTCCTTCCACACCGGCGAAGTCGATCAAGACGGGGAATCTCGCCAATTCGCCTGCGCGAAACTGCAAGGTCAGCAGCTTCGTCCGCAGCTCGAGCTCCCGTTCCTTGAATTCTCGCTGGCTAACACGTTGCCCCAGCTCTGCCGCGTCGAACATGAATGCTCCTTAAGCTCCTGTGATCCCCAACCATGACGTACCGATCCTGAGCGACGACCGATCGCCGGTCCGATCCCTGGTTCCAGGCCAAGAGTACCCGAAACCATCGATTGCTTCCACTCCGCGGCTCGGTCGATGCAATCGACTGATGCATTGGTAATGAATGCCGGTTGCTCGCTGGCGGAATGACCATCCCGTGGCACGAATGGGACAGAGAGGACGTATGGGTCGCATAAGTCCAACGGGTCCCATCGAGAGCGACAGGTTTCGCCGGCGTGGTTGGACCGACACCGGTGGGTGTCACGGCGTGCCGCGGTGGACAGAAACTGTCCACTGCCGTGGCGAATCTCTGTGCTTTGGACGGCCGTGGCCACTCGAACTCGACTAAAACGGCCCCAAAAACCTCGTCTTCTCGCTTCTGTCGCACACTGGCACGGTTCGTGCTTCTGGATTCTGGCAAGACCCGATTCCCGTCCCTCCGAATGCTCCACGATGACCGATCCAACGAGCCCCGCCGTCAAGCCGAATCTTTTGCACACACTCTCACAGGGGCTTCCCACACTGCTGGTCTTGGTCGTGATGGCCGGGGGCTGGCTGGCGATCCACAAAATCAACAACCCCGCGGCGATCGAAACACAATCCGAGGAGGTCCGGGAGCCTGTGGACCCGAATACCGTGATCCTGCCCGAGGGGAAGCTGACGGTCGCGCGGATCGAAACCATTCCGGCCCAGCAACAATTGGTTCAACATGTTCACACCGTTCCGGGCCGATTGCGTTACGACCAAACCAGGCACGTCGACGTGAAGGCCCCAATGGATGGGATTCTGTCGGAGATCTTGGTGACTCCCGGCGACCCCGTCGCCAGCGGTCAGCTGATCGCCGTCTTGCGCAGCCCCGAAATCGGACAGGCACGCGCCGAGATCTTGAAACGCCAGAAAGAGCGTGAGATCGCTCGGCAGGTGCTGACACGTGAAACGACACTGGCCAAAAATCTGCAACGGCTCTCGGAGATGCTCGATCGGGATGAAACCGTCGAGGTGATCGAAGCCGCGTTTGCCGACGAGGCCTTGGGCAGCTACCGACAGGCCATTTTGTCGAGCTACTCGAAAATGAAGTTGGCCGACACGTTGATCGCCAAGATTCAGCCCTTGGTCGAATCCGGATCGGTTTCTGGACGGACGGCCCGTGAACGCGAGGGCGAGCGACAATTGGCCGAGACGGCGTTCCGAACCGCTCGCGATCAAGCAACGTTCGACGCCGAACAAGCAAAGCTACAAGCCGAAGCCGGGCTGTCACAGGCCGATCGTCAACTGAATTTGGCGTGGCAGTCGCTCGAAACCCTGCTCGGGTACAAGGAAGACAAACGAACGGTGAATCTGAGCAACGAAGAAGCGTTGTCGCGATTGGAAGTCCGCGCCCCCTTTGACGGTACGGTTGAATCGCGGATGTTCGCCGACAATGAACGCGTCTCACGAGGGGACTCGCTGATCGTGCTGGCCAACACCGATTCGTTGTATGTCGAAGCGAGTATTCGTGAAAGCGATTGGTCCGCGGTGTCGCTACGACCCGGAACCGAAATCGCGGTCCGCGTTCCGGCGCTGGAAAACCAGACTTTCGGCGCGACGATTCACTACGTCGGCCGCGAAGTTCAACCCGACACCAACTCGGTCCCCTTGGTGGCCAGAATCGAGAATCGAGACGGCCTGTTGCGGCCGGGCATGTTTGTCCGCGTGACGATTCCCATCGGACAAGCGCGGCAGGCGTTGTCGGTCAAACCCGAATCGGTCATTCAACACGACAACCAGCAATTCGTGTTCGTCGACATCAATGGCGGTGCCTATCGACGCGTCGACGTGACCACCGGCGACGTCTCGAACGACTGGGTAGAAATCACCGCAGGATTGTCGCCGCAACAACGGGTCGTGACCGAAGGGGCGTTCCTGCTGAAATCCGAACTGTTGCTCCAAGGCGAAGGCGAGTGACCGCCCGTGGCAGCGTTGACATTTTAGAAACAAACCTGCCTCGCGGTTCGTCAATGGCACGGGAAAGCGTGTTGGTGTGCAGGCTT
>NZ_JANZKV010000283.1 GCF_025060895.1 Stieleria sedimenti
ACTTAGCGGTATTGGGCTTACGCCACTTGGCGGACGCAAGCTGGAAGCTTACGCCACTTTTGGGTCAATGTGCCGGGCGGACGTAGACCCGCAATCGTTTTTTGGCGTAGGAGCCGGCGTTTGCGGTGAAGGTCCAATCGCGGTGCTGGCCGGAGCTATTGCCGATGCCCAGATCGGCGCCCGCCGCGGCACTCCAATGGTTGATGGCAAAGACGGTCTGCCGTTCAGCAAAGTTGTGCACCTGCATCGATCCGTAACCTGCCGTTGGGGGCGACGGTTCGTCGCCGAAGTCATACTGGGTGTTCGATGCGTTTTTGACGCCAGCCTTGTTGGCCGGGCCGTAGTTGTTGGGCCAGAATTCGAGATTGCCGGTAGCGATCGAGCGGCCTTCGGTCACGGTTTCGACAGACGAAAACACGTCCATTGCTTCGACGGCTTGTTGAAACCGGGCTCCCGAGGCAGCCGTCGGAATGCCGATCTTTTTCACATCGTCGGTGAACGCCTTCATCGAGACAAACACGGCCTGGCCCTCGTCGCCCCCCGAGCCGAGTTCCAGCAAGTAGCCGATTCGATCGAACGCGGAAACGTTTTCGCTGTGGTCCACGTCGTACTCAATGCGTTCGTTCAACTTACTTAGATCGAGGTCATAGACCAGTTGATACTCGCGATCGATCGCCAGTGTGCTGACGAAATCGGGTTCTTCCCCACCTCGGAACGCCCCGACGGGCAGTCCGGTGCCACCGGTCAAGTTGGGCTCGGCCAGTTTGTGCCACGCGAATCGGAACGCGACCGGTTTCTCGACTTCGTCGGACGAAAGGATGACGGCGTCGCCATCGATGGTTGCGACGGCCGGCTGGTAACCGCCAGATCCGACGCCGATCACTTCGAAATGGCTTGGCGGTTTCCCATCGCGCGTTTTCAAGCCGCCCCCGGTGTCGCGGAACGTGATCTTCAGCCGGTCGTCGAGAATTTCCAGTGAATCCATTTCGGGACTGTTGGCGACAAGGTCGTCTTTACCGTAGTCGTTTTTCAAGGCGAGTCGTGCCAATCGATCGCCGACGTCTTGTTTGTTCGGCGGGTGGATGTTGCCGAGTGTGGCGATGTCGTTGATGACGACCATTGCGGTGTTGGGCAATTGCTCGACGGCGGCCTGTGCCTCCCAAAATCGCGGCAGAATCGTGGGGTCTTCATTGCCGTATTGGAAGGGAGCGATCTGGACGTAGTAGAACGGGAAATCACCTTGGCCCCACAGGGTTCGCCAGCCTCCGATCAAGGCCTTTTTCTTTTCGAAGTACAGCATGCCTTCGCCGTGGTTGGATTCTCCTTGATACCAGATGGCACCGCGGATCGGAAAACCGACCAGCGCGTGGATCATGCCGTTGTAGAGCATCGTCGGGTCTTGGTGACTTTGGAACGGCACCAGACCGGCCGGGAAGTCGGGGCTTGGCTGGACGGCAATTCCCGATTTCATCGCCTCGGTGGCCGTCGCGATCCAGGCTTCGGTCGTCTCGACGTGGTTGGCTAACGTCGCGCGGTACGATTCTGACCCGGGAGTTCTCTGAAGGACGGACTGATAAATCTCGCTCAACGCGTCGACTTGGCGAAATCCGATCGGCGGGGTCCAGGGTTCGACGCGGGTGCCGCCCCAAGACGAATTGACCAATCCGATCGGCACCTCCAGGTCTTGGTGCAGCCGACGCGCCATGAAGTATCCACAGGCGGTGAAGCCTCCCGCGGTCTCCGGCGAACAGACTTGCCACGGGGCGCTGATGTCCTTCAGCGGTGTGGTCGACGGTTTGCGAGGGATCTTGATGTGTCGAATCATCGGATACGTCGCCGCCGCGATTTCGGCCTTGGCATTCGCACTTGCCGCGACCGACCATTCCATGTTGGATTGTCCCGAACACAGCCAGACTTCGCCGATCAGGATATCCTTCACCTCGATCGTGTTGTTTCCCGTGACGGTCAGGGAATGGGGTTGGTTGCCGGCTTTCATGGCGGGCAATTCGACCTGCCAACGTCCGTCTTCGTTTGGCGTCGCGGTGGCTTTTTGTCCGGCCAAGGCGACTTCAACGGATTCTCCGACGTCGGCCCAACCCCACAGGCGAATCGGAGTTTGTTGTTGGAGCACCATGTGGTCGCCGATGAAGCCCGGCAAACGCACGTCGGCCCTCAGCGGTGAGCACGACATCACACCCAGCAACGTCAACACGATGACTTTCAACCCGGCCAGTTTCTTCATCCGACATTTCCTCTAGAGATCAACCCTCAATCAAAACTGCAATCGCGGATTCTACTCGATCGGCCGGCGCGTTGGCGGCCTGTGGATGGAATCACGCTCGAAATCTGAAGGGTAGGCAGTCGGCAGAAGGCCCATACCGCTGAGTGAAGCGTCATTTCCTTTCGTTTGGGCCCGTCGGCTTGAGTCAACCCGTCGGCTCGCGTCAACCCGTCGGCTCGCGTCAAACGGCTGGTCATCGTTTGGAATCAGCCGGTCCGCGCGATCGCGAGCGGCTTCCTCGTTGATGTTGACGTTGCACTAGGGACCGTCAGGCACCGGCAAGGCGGTGGCAAGGGTGAACGAAAAGACGGCGCCATGTTCGGGACCGTTCTTCGCTTGAAGCGTCCCGCCGTGTGCTTTGGCGATCGTGGTGCCGATGGCCAGTCCCAAGCCGAGCGCCTTCTTTTTGGTGGAGCAAAAGGCTTCGAAAATGGGGATGCCGTCGGGCAGACCGGGGCCGTTGTCGGTCACGGTCACGGCGACGCGGTCAGCTCGCGGCTCCGCAGAAACGCGTACCAGCGGATCGCCGTGCGATTCTTCCAAGACTGCGTCAAAGGAATTTTTCAACAGATTGACGAGGACTTGTTGGATTTGAACCGCGTCGGCTTTGACCGGTGGCAGTCCTGGGGCCGGGGTGTATTCCACGCGGATGCCGGCGACTTGGGCATCGTGTTTGGTCAGCATCAGCGCCGTCTTGATGATTTCATCCAGATCGCAGGTGGTCTTGTGAATCGGTTCGCGCGACACGAAACTCCGCAACCGCAACAGGATTTCGCCGGCGTACTGTGCGGTGGAGGTGATTCGGTCCAGCCATTGATGGAGGCGATCGCGGTCGATCTCTCCTTCGGCTGCGACGAGGTTGCCGCAGGCCTTGCCGAAGTTTTGAATCGCGTACAACGGTTGATTCAACTCGTGTGCCAGACCACCGACCATTTCCCCCATGGTCGAAACGCGTGCGACGTGGGCTAATTCGGATTCCAACCTCTTGAGTGATTCTTCGGCACGTTTCTTTTCTGTCACGTCCGTAACGCTGCCGCGAATGATCGTCCGGCCGTTTTCTTCGAGCGACAGCAGACGGATTTCGCAGGGGATCTCTGCTCCTTTGGCATCTCGATGTAACCATTCGAAAATCGGCGTTTCGCCGGCGCAAGCTCTCGAGATGACTTCGCGACTCTTATCCGCAGACGGCTGACCATCGGGCTGGATTTCGGGGCTGATATCGAGCGGTCCCATTTGGAGAAGCTGTTCGGCGGAGTACTTGTAGAGTTTTTCCGCCGCCTGATTCACCATCACAAAGCGTCCGGTCTGGGTGTCCAACAAGACGACGGCTTCGGGCGCGTGTTGAATCATCCGGCGAAATCGTTCTTCGCTCTGGACCAGTGATCGTTCGACGCGTTTGATTTCACTGATGTCCTGGGCCAAGCCGATGGTGCCGATGATGGTTCCGTTCGGATCACGCAGTGGTTCCACGTGGACCTGGAAAACGCGACCGGACCATTCGATCTCAGACGATCCCGAAACGCCTTGGAGCGCCGCAAAATGGATCGCGATGGGGCCAAAGCTCTCGTCATCGGTTTGGAAGTACTCGAACAGTGTGTGCCCGACAAACTGATTGGGCTTTTGGCCCATGCTTTTCAGACCCGCGCCGGTGGAGTGTGTGAAGCGAAGCTGAAGATCGGTGGTCCATAAGACGGTCGGCATCTGTTCGGTCAGAATACGCAGACGCATTTTGCTGGCGTGTTGTGCCGCTTCATTGACGGAGCGTTCGATCTCGATCGCCGTTCGATCACCAAACAACGCAATCATCTCACGAATGTCCGCGCGGTCCTCCATCGGCTTGTCGTCCAACACCGCCAGAATGCCCAAGACCTCTCCCGTTGAACTGATTAACGGTGTTCCGAGGTAGCTTTCCGCCTGGAACCGGGTCAAGGTGATGTCGTTCGGAAACCGTTGTTGAAGGTGTTCGGCACAGAATTCCATGGAATGGTTGACCACGTTGGCCGCCGGTGTTCCCGCCAGGTCGAATTCAAAATCGTCCTTCAACTGGCCCTCGGCAAAAAACGCGATGGTCCGTGCCCGCTGTGGCGAATCCTTGTCAATACGGGCGACGAACACGTAGCGGAAACCGAGCGATTCGGAGATGTATCGGACGAGCGCTTGAAAAAATGCCAAGCCGGTCGAACGGGCCGTGCCGACCGTGATCATCCGCATTGCGTTTTGAATGTGCAGCATGTGGCTCTCGACGCGCACACGCTCGGTCACGTCGTGGGGCAGCGAAATCGCGGCGGTGATCTGTCCCTGATCGTCGCGACGGACGGCGTTGAACCACTCGCAGTTGAGAACCGTTCCGTCTTTTCGGACATTGCGGTTGAAGCATCTGTTGAAGTCGACGTTTCTTTCCAGCAATTCTCGAACGGACTTTTCAACCAGGGGGATGTCTTGTTCATGCACGAATGAGAATTCGTCCCAACGCTTGCCCAGAACCTCGTCCGCTTTCCAACCGAAGATTCGCTCCGCCTGTGGGGTCCAACGGCGGATGGCACCGTCTGCGGCCCATTCGATCAATGCGATGTCGGCCTGCCGGGGATGGTCCGAGTCGACGAAATAAGATGCCGCCGAGCCCGTGTCGGCGTGCGGGGGATTTTCTTCGTGCTCGGGCGAATCAGAATCGTCCAATGTTGCGAGTTTCGCTTGTATTTCCGCGAGTTGTGCCAGCAATTCAGCGCGAGTCTCATCGACTCTGGGCATCTCCCCTCTCCCGTCGTTTCGTGATCCCGTCGTCTTCCGCTCCTGACGTACCGCCCGCCTGTGACGCGCGTCGCAGAGACCAGTTTACAGGGTTTGCCAGCGAATGGGTTGATTCGTGCACGGCACCGATGTGTTCGGCAATGCCCCGGTCCAACGGGCCGCGACGTGCATTCCGGGTTTTCCGCACTTTTGGTATCAATCGGCTCCATCTCGCCGTGTTGCAGCACCCCGACGCGAAGGGACGAGTTAAAATCGTCGGTTGATACCTGTGGGCCGTTGAAATGACGGTCCTGATATTCCCTCCCCCCGCCCCCATCTCCTCCAGCGGTCGTTCCATGCTTCATCGCTTTCTCTGGAATCTAGGTTTGCTCGTCGCCACCTTCATCGGCGGAATCGCGCTCGCCGACGAGCGTCCCAACATCCTTTGGCTGACTTGTGAAGACAACAACGTCAACTGGGTCGGGTGTTATGGCAACCCGTACGCCGACACTCCCCACATCGATGCCCTGGCGGCCGAGGGATTTCAGTACATGCATTGCTATGCCAATGCCCCCGTTTGTGCTCCCTCACGCAGCACCTGGATCACCGGTGTCCACGCGATTTCGATGGGGACGCATCCGATGCGGAGTCGCTATCCGATCCCGCACGACCGAATCCGGTACTACCCCGACTTGCTGAAGGATGCGGGATACTTCGTCGGCAACGAAAAGAAAACGGACTACAACATCGGCGGCCGAGACGATAAGAGTGCGTGGGATACCGACAAAGCGGATTGGGATCAGCTCAAGCAGCAGCAACCGTTTTTCATGGTCATCAATAGCACCAAGTCGCATGAGTCCAAGGCGTTCGGCGATGTCAACCACACCGAACACGATCCCGATCGAGTTCGGCTGGCAAAGTACCATCCAGACATTCCAGACATTCGCAAAAACTACGCGCACTACCATGACCAGATGAAGAAGATGGACGCCGACATCGGTCTCGCACTGCAGCAGTTGGAACAAGCCGGTTTGGCCGAAAACACGATCGTCATCCACAACTCGGACCACGGCGGAGTGATTGCCCGCAGCAAACGTTTTCTATTCAACAGCGGCACACACTGTCCATTGATCATTCGCATTCCCGAAAAATTCAAACACTTGCGTCCCGCCGAACCGGGCACCAAGGTCGACGATTTGGTCAGCTTCATCGATATGACCAAGACTTGGCTGGACGTGTGCGGTGCCGAGAAACCCGATTACTTGCAAGGCAAGGTGTTCTTGGGGCCGAACAAGGAGTCACGCGATTACCACGTCAGTTTTCGGACGCGGATGGACGAACGCTGTGATAACGTCCGGGCGATCCGCGACCGGCGGTTCTTGTACCTTCGAAACTACATGCCCTACGCGCCATGGGGACAGCACCTCAACTACCTGTGGATCATGCGGGCGACACAGGCGTGGGAGGAACACCACAAGGCCGGAAAGACCGATGCCGTGACCGGCCGATTCTTCGGCCCCAAGCCGATGGAAGAACTTTATGACACCTCGGTTGATCCAGACAACGTCAACAACTTGATCGACGACCCCCGCTACGCCGCCGACGTCAAGCGATTGAGCCAGGCGCTCGACCGTTGGCAACTCGATCACTTTGATGCCGGCTTGTTGCCCGAAAGCGAAGTGGTCCGCCGAAGCGAAGCGAGCGGCAAGACGATCTTTGAGATGGTGCGAACCCCGTCACTGTACGATGTGCCCGCGTTGCAACAGGCGTCCGCTCGGGCGTTGGCACAAGATCCCGAGAACCTCGATCGATTGTACGAGGACCTGCGGGCGAAAGATTCCGGTGTGCGTTACTGGGCCATCGTGGGCTGTTTTCTTCTGCAAGATTCCACCCCGTTGGACAACAACGAAATTCGCAAGGCGATTCAGGATGAATCACACCACGTGCGTGCGATGGCGGCCTGGATTCTGTATCGGGCAGGCGATCGAGCGGCCGCGCAACAGTGCTGGAACCAACTGCTGCAAGAAAGTTCTTACGCATCGTTGAAAGTGTTCAACATCATCGATTGGATCGGAGACGGGATCGAGCCCTATGCCGAGTCGATGAAACAGTGCAACTTTGATCATGGAGGCTACGTCGGCCGAATGAAGGAGTACATGGGGGTTGCCGAGAAGCCCGAAAAGAAGAAGCGGGCCAAGTAACGGAGACGCCGTACCGACGGCCTGCATGGACTTGATCCTGGCGGAAGTAATCGGTTTTTTGGGCCTCGGGTGTCACGAAAACCGATGTGGGATTGGAATCCAGGCTGCCAATTAGGATTCGGCAGTCGGGATACCGATTTCACTCGTTTCGCAACGGACACGGGCCATTCAGAGAGGGCTGTTTTTATGAGTGCCGGCTTCTACCGCAGGGTGTTGACAAGCTTCGTGATGATCGCGGCGGTCTGGGACGCCACTCCTTTCTGCGCGTGTGGCCAGCAGAGCATAGACCGCCTCGCCAAACCGAACGTGTTGTTCATTGCCGTGGACGACTTGCGGCCCGAACTGGGGTGTTATGGTGAAACGGCGGTTCATTCGCCGCACATCGATGCGCTCGCCCAATCCGGCGTCTTGTTTGAGCGTGCGTACTGCCAACTCGCCGTCTGCAATCCGTCGCGCGTGAGCATCATGACGGGGCTGCGTCCCGATACGACCAAGGTTTGGGACTTGGTGACGCGTTTCCGCAACACGCTTCCCGATGCGGTCACCCTGCCCCAGCATCTGATCCGACACGGCTACTATGCCGCGTCCTTCGGAAAGATTTTTCACAACCCTTGGCCGGACCATCAATCCTGGAGTCAGCCACATCGATGGCCGGAAAACCGCTCGCTGTGGTCACCCGAGGCGAAGGCCCGACAGGCTCAGTACAAAGAGAAGATGCGTGCCGATGGGCGTCCGGAACGGCGCATCTCGCGAATTCGGCCTCAGGCGACCGAAGTGGTCGACATCGACGACCACCTGCACATCGACGGCGCGATCGCGAAACAGGCGATCGAGGCGCTGGAGCGACTTTCAAAAAGCGATCAACCATTTTTTCTTGCCGCCGGTTTCGTGCGGCCGCACTTGCCGTTCGTGGTCCCACGCAAGTACTGGGATCTGTACGATCGGGAATCGATCGCTTTAGCACAGAATGCGTTTCTGCCAAAACAATCGCCCGGTTTCGCGATGAACACGATGTACGAACTGCGCGACTACATCGATTTCGATCAGACGCCGTCGCCCGATCAAGGACTGCTCGATGAAGCTCAGCAGCGACGGCTCAAACACGGTTATTACGCATCGGTCAGCTTCATCGACAGCTTGATCGGCGAAATGCTGGGGCGTCTGGATGCGTTGGGGTTGGCTGACAAGACCATCGTTGTGCTCTGGAGCGATCATGGTTGGAAGTTGGGCGAACACAACAGTTGGTGCAAGCAGACGAATTATGAGATCGATGCCCGCGTTCCGCTGATCATTCGAAAACCCGGTGCAGCGGGCAACGGCCAAGTGACGCCGGCGGTTGTTGAATTGGTCGATCTTTATCCGACACTTTGTGAATTGACCGGGCTGCCGGTTCCGTCACAACTCGAAGGCGAGAGCCTTGTCCCGTTGTTGGCCGATCCGAAAAAGAAATGGGAACGGCCGGCGTTCAATCAGTTTCGACGTCGAGTCGATGGCGAGCCGTTGATGGGGTACGCGATGCGGACCGATCGCTACCGCTATGTCGAGTGGCAGAATCGACGCACGGGCAAGGTCGTCGCGACGGAACTGTACGATCATCATCGCGATCCCGGCGAAAATTCGAATGTTGCCGAGGCGACCGAAAATAAATCGTTGCTCGAAGAGCTTCACCGTCAAATGTGGGCATCGCTTCCACCGCCTCCGAAATACAGTGTGCAACCCAAACCACGCCCGGAGATCGTCTTTCGCAATCATCGCGATCAGCCGCCAAAGGAAACCCAGGCGGCCGTCGATGGGCCGAAGATCGACACCCAGAAATCGTCGATGCGTTCGCGGCAGAAGCGAGAGGCCGAACGGATCAGGAGCAACGATCCGCGAGCCGCCGTGCCCGGATACGTGTCGCGCGCCGTCGAGGGCTGGCCGGTTCGGGTCAGTGAGCAATTGTTGCAAACACAAGCCGAGGCTACTGAGCGTGCCCTCGAACTGCTTGCCGAACAATTGCGGATGGTCAAACGGCTGATTCCGCAGTCCGCTGTCGCGCGGTTGATCGATGTCCCGATTTGGTTTTCGCCGAAGTACGAAGGGTTTGGTCCTTCCGGCGAATATCATCCGGGGGCCGATTGGTTAGCGAAACAAGGGCGACATCCGAAGTTGCACCGCTGTGTCGAATTCACGAACATCCCGATTTTTGAACGTGAAGTCGAGCGGATGCCGGTGCTGGTGATTCACGAACTCGCCCACGCCTATCACGATCAGGTGCTGGGATTCGACAATAGCGAAGTGCGCACGTTGTACGAAATCGCCAAGAACAACGGCAGCTACGATGCCGTGTTGCGGGGCAACGGCAAGACCGAGAAAGCGTACGCGATGACCAACGAACGCGAGTACTTTGCCGAGACCTCCGAAGCGTATTTTGGTCGCAATGATTTTTATCCCTTCGACCGCACCGAGCTGGAAGCGCATGACCCCAGAATGGTGAAGCTGCTGGGGGAATTGTGGCAGGATCGCAGCGAGCCGTGATCCTCGCGCGTTCGGATCGGAGGGCTCGCGCCCTGCCGCCAAAATCGTAGCGTAACGGCGCAAGCCGTCCGGTCTCACCCTACTTTTTAAAGTTGACGAAGCACTAATCCGCGGCGGACCACAAGTGGATGACACCGTCGTAGGATCCGCAGGCCAAGTGCTTACCATCCGGCGAAGGGTTGACCGACAGAATGGTCTCTCGGGGGCCGTAGCGCTCGTCGATCGGTTTCAGGGCCGGCATCGTCCAGGTGCGAATGACGCGTTCGCGCCCGCCGGTGAGAATCTGTTGGCCGTCGCCGGAAAAGCTGAGTGCAAACAGGGAATAGCGATCCGCCGTCACAGTCGCGACCTTCTTGAGCTCAACGGCGTCCCAAAGCGTCACCTTTCCATCGCTGCATGCCGACGCCAGCCAGCGACCATCGGGCGAGTAGGCGAGCTGATAAATCATTCCCTCGCCGGCGTCCAACTCCTTGACCAAGCGGCCGTCGGAGACATCAAAGAAATGAATCAGGTTTCGGGTTCCGCACGCAAGCTGTTCTTGGTTGGGAGAAAACGCGACGGTGAAATAGAGATCCGAATGCGGCGTCGCCCAGACTTCTGTTTCGCCTCGCCAGACTTGAATGTGCGAACCGGCCGTCGCCAGTTTCGTTCCGTCATCGGAAAAGGTGACGTCGATCATCGGGTCGCCGTGACCGGTCAGCGTCCGTTGCTTGGTCCAGCGACCGATCTCCCAAACGAAGGTGTGACTATCCCCGCCACAGGATGCCAGTGAGTTTCCGTCTGGTGAAAACGCCAAGCGAAATACCTGATCGGTGTGGCCCTCGAGTGTCGCGAGAAGCTCGGCATCGGCGACACGCCAGACCTTCACGGTGTTGTCGTAGCTTCCCGAAGCCAGGAGTGTTCCATCGGGAGAGAAGGCAATGTCGTAAACGGCGTCGGTGTGCCCCATTAGCACAGTTGGCTCCATCGCGCCGCTCTGGTCACGGTTCAAAATACCGAGGCCAAGGACAAATAGGCACAACGCCATGATTCGCGGTATGTCACGTGCATCGAGCATGGTGATTCCTCCACCCAATGCGAGGCGGCATTTTTTGTGCCGTTCCAAGCGAGGCCGGCCAGCTGACGATCGATTGGGGAAGAAGTGTCGGATTGATTGGAGTGGGATAGGCTTCCAGCCTGCCACCTGGGCGTCGATGCGCCTGGCGTGGGATTTGCACCCTGCGAATCGAAGCGAGACGCAGTGACACATCGTCACACGCGTCCGTTGGCGACGTTGCGGAGCGGGCACACCGGGGCGTTTTCAAATCAAATCCAGCAGGACGCGACACATCGAAGGGAGTTCTGACGTTGAGCAGCACCTTGAACAAGCGAGAGCATGGCCGTGGGAGCGATTGGAAACACGACCGTCACGACCGGTTGGTATAGCCGTGAAGGCAGCCCGAACCCGCTGGGGGTGGTTTGGTTGGAGGAAGAACGCGCCTTCAATTTTGCACTGTATTCCAACCATGCCACCGGCGTGTCGCTGTTGTTTTTCAAACCGGATCAACTTGCCAAACCCTGTCGACGGATTGACCTGGATTATCTGGTGAACAAGTCGGGGCGGATCTGGCATTGCCGCGTGCCGGAGTCCGATTTGGCCGGCGCGGTGTATTATGGCTATCAGGTTCAAGGCCCGCAGGGCGGTCGCAAGTACGACCTTCATGCGTTTGACGAACAGAAGCTGTTGATCGATCCCTACGCGACCGAAATCTATTTTCCCGAAACCTTTGATCGCTTGGCTGCGATTCGGCCGGGATCCAATGTCGGGAAAGCGCCCCTGGGCGTCCTTCCCAGCGTCAAAGAGCAGGAGGCGTATCCATGGAACAGTGATCGCGTGCGGTTCCATGAGCATGATCTGGTGATTTATGAACTGCACGTCCGCGGATTCACACGCAACCGCAATAGCGGTGTCGAAGCATCCCGACGCGGGAGCTATTTGGGCGCGATCGACAAGATTCCGTATTTGGTCGAGCTGGGAATCACGGCCGTCGAATTGATGCCGGTGTTTCAGTTTGACCCTCTCGAAGACAACTACTGGGGCTACATGCCCTTGAACTTCTTCGCCCCGCACTCCCAGTATGCCAGCCAACAATGCAACGCCGCTCGCGAGTTTCGCCAGATGGTCAGCGCGTTTCATCATGCGGGCATCGAAGTGATCTTGGATGTTGTGTTCAATCATACAACCGAAGGCGACGAGCATGGTCCCTGCTACAGCTTCAAAGGAATCGACAACAGCAGCTACTACATCACCAGCGGCGACCCGGAACATCCCTTCGCGAATTTTTCGGGCACCGGCAATACGCTTCACACCAAGAACCGTCACTGCGTTCGCATGATCCTGGACAGCATGCGGAGCTGGGTCAATCAGTACCACGTCGATGGATTTCGATTCGACCTTGCTTCGGTCTTTAACCGCCGTGGTGACGGCTCCGTCTCGTCCAGCCAATCGCGATTGGTCGCCGCCATTCGCGCCGACCCGGTGTTGGGGAAAGTGCGCTTGATCGCCGAGCCCTGGGACGCCGCCGGTCTGAACCAACTCGGGCGCGCGTTTCCGGGAAAACGCTGGCTTCAATGGAATGGTCTGTTTCGTGACGACGTTCGCCGCTTCGTCAAGGGCGACGCGGGACTGTTGCCCAACATGGTGCGGCGGTTGTACGGCAGCGATGATCTGTTCCCCGACTCGCTTCACGAAGCGTGCCACCCCTACCAAAGCGTCAACTACGTCAATTCGCACGATGGGTTCACCCTGTACGACCAAGTCTCATACAACCAACGACACAACTGGATCAACGGGGAACAGAATCGCGACGGGCACCGTGAGAACAACAGTTGGAACTGTGGTGTAGAAGGCGATGCCGGTGCGACCGATGAAATCATGAAGCTGAGGGTGCAGCAGGCAAAGAATTTCTGTTGCCTGTTGATGCTTTCCAACGGCACCCCGATGTTTCGCGCCGGAGACGAATTCTTACAGACCCAACACGGCAACAACAATCCCTTCAACCAAGACAACCAATTCAGCTGGCTCGACTGGGACCGTCTCAAAGAGCACGCATCGTTTCACCGCTTCTTTCGTTTGATGATCGCGTTTCGCAAGTCGCACCCGACGATCGCGCGGAGTCGTTTTTGGCGCGACGACGTCCGCTGGTACGGAACGGGGCCGCAGATCGACTGGTCGAGTGAATCACGACAGTTCGCCTATCATCTGCGAGGTGAATCGCAATACGATGTCGATCTGTACGTGATGGTCAATGCCGACTGGCACCCGCATACGTTTTCGATCCAAGACTACGATGCATCCGATTGGGAAGTCGCCGTCAACACCGCTGCCGAGTCGCCCGACGACATCCACGAAGCCGGGTACGGCCCGCGCGTCAGGTCGTCACAATTCCGGGTCGCCGACCGCTCCGTTGTCGTGCTCGTGTCGTGTCCACCGGCATGTCGAGAAAAGGCGGACCCGGCCCTCGAAGGCCCGCCGCTGAAGCCTCGTTAACAACCGTCAGGCCATCGCTCGATCGCTTCTCGACCGAAACGGACGACGTTTTGATCATTGATGTCGAACATCACCCGATTTTGACCTTGGACCGTCTGGTCGTTTGAATCGCGGCGAGCCCGGCGACTCGTGGGCGTGTTGTGCCTTGAAGGTTCACAGGCGAGACCATCGCGCGATTCCAAGAGAGGAGGGAAGACCGAAATTCAGCGTGCGCTGTTTCGGCCGTCGACACCGAGTGCAGGAAGCCGATCGCACATCCCAATGCGGGAGGGCCACCCAGCCATTCGAACCGATCCCGTATCGGCGCGGAGGTCTGAAATACCGACGCGCGCCAGAAAAAACAGTTCAGCGCGGCGGTTGGTCCATCCGAAGCGCTGAAAGCGGGCGTTTCAATCTGCGTCCTGCATTGGACAGAGTGCGAATTAGCGATCGCACCGAACAGAGAAAACGCGATTTCTTCGCGCAGTCGGGTGCATCGACCGCTCGGACTTTGCTCGGATTCTTCGACGCACGCGTCGCAACACCCCGGACAAGGTTCATCGAAAACTGCATCGAATCAGCGCCGGTCTGGGCACCGAAGCGATGCAGCGGTTTTGCTCCGAGGCAGAGGCTGGTAAATCAACATCGTCGAGTTGGCGTCGCGTGCAAGAACGTCACGAGTGACTGCAGAATCACCCTTGCCATAGTCAATCGTTCCCTCGCAGCGGTAATAGACGTTAAAATCTGACCTGACGAACATTCTCAGATCTGGCTGCGCGCCTCCCAGAAGGTCGCGCCTCTTGAAACTCGATTTAGCAAACGAAGGTACTTTTGTGTTTGGCCTGAGCACGCCTGAATTCGCCATCGTCGCATTGATGTGCCTGCCGATTGTCTTCGTGATCGGCGTGGTGCTGAAGAAGATGGGCTATTCGGATTTGACCGCCATTGGTCTGGCCCTGCTAATGCTAACGCCGTTGAACTGGCTTGTATTGGCGTATTTGGTTTTCGTCAAATGGCCGATACACGAAGAATTAGAACTGCTAAGACGACAGGTTGACGACAAAGTAACGCTCGGGGGAATCCAACCGACGGTTCGAGAAGGCCAATCGAATCCGCTCCATGTTGCCATCTGCAAGGGATACTCGGACGTCGTAGGAACGCTAATTTCACAGGGCGTGGACGTGGACGCAAGAACCGCGGATGGTCAGACACCGCTTCAGCTCGCCGTCGCCTGTGGGCAGAATGAAATAGCAGAGTTGCGGCGCCGGCATGGGGCCACAAGTTGATTTCAACCGAACACCATGGCTCAGCTAAGTTGGCAAGGGAAGAGGGCGGCGACGCTCGTCGAACGATTGCAGAAACACTGGCGAATGACACTCGGGCACAGTTATTGGAGATGGCACCATTCATCGGTGGCACCATTCATCCGGCAGCTCGCCGGCGAACTGCCGGTTGCGGTTTCTCGCGTGCGATGCGGCCCAGCTAATCGTCTGCCAGCAGCCAGTTGTAGTTCCAGACCGGGTTGCCGCATTCCACACAGGTTTCCCCGTTGTCCAACACGCCGCCTTGGCAGTTCGAGCAATCCAGAATACCCGGCAGCAAGAACGCCTGATGGTCGCGTTGTTTGGCCGCCTGCTGGGTCGCACCAAAGGCGACCGCGACGACGATCCGAACCGCGAACGGCATCAATTGATAAAGCACCAACGGAGACTTGCGGGCTTCCGGATAGACCTTTTCCAGGCAACTTGCAAAATGGCGCCGGCGGCCATCTGCGTCCAGTTCCATGTACTGGCCCACTCGCTCGGTGATCGGCCCATTCCCGTAGCTGCCGCCCAGCCGCAATTCACCAAGCCAACGACGAATCCAGTCGGCATCGCTGACAAAGTCGGACTCAACGACGAATTCAGCGGCTTCGATGATCTGCCAAATGTCGATCTCAGCCTTGGCGTTGTATTCGCTTTGATCAAGCGAGAGCGGAATGCACATCGAGTCCATCCCGAAATAACGTTCCACGTCGAGATGAATCCGGTGAAAAACCAGGTCTCGAACGGTGTTGAGTCCGGCCGATAGACTCTCCACAATCCCGATTCCCCGCCCCGAACCGACGATCTGATCCAAGACCGCCGCGGATTGAAGATGTCTGGATGAATGATGTGCACTGGACATGTTCGCTTCGTCCTCCCTCGTTCATCTCACTATAGCGTTCCCGTAACGCTTCGACGATTATGATTCGAAATGAAATGTTGGCGAAACGAAGAAAGCGTTGAAACCGCACACGTGAGGGTCCGATTCCGCACGGTCCCCGCGGCTCGCGTCGTCGGGTGATGGTTCGCGGTGTCATGGTCGCTCCGCATCAATCACTGCGTGCGCCGTTCGATCGCCGACGACAAAGTAACCGAGCGGGTTTTCATCTCTGTCGGTGATCAACCACACGGCTCCGGGACGCGATTGCTGGGGCTTGCGCCAACCGGATTCCAGTGTCCCGAACGACTTCGGTTTGCCATCGCGATCCATCCAGAACACCTTCACCGGTTGGTCGCGACGATTGGTGAAGACGACGTCGAAACGGTTGCCATCGGGTTTGGATGCTGGCACAGCCGAGTCTGTTGCAGGATGCCACGTCAGCTTCGGAAGGGCCGCGTCACTGGGGGCGACAAACGCTGCAAACTCCGTCGGCGCGAGCGCTCGCAGACGGTCGATCCGTGAAGCGTGTCGGGGATCCTCGGCAAGATTGGTCCACTCGTATGGGTCGGCGTCGGTGTCATAGAACTCGTGGTCACCGTTGTCGTACTGGACCAATCGCCATCGACGGCCGCTCAGCCCATAGTTGCCAGGCCGACTCAGATAGGTGATCGAGACGTGGGGCCACTCGGTCTGCGCGTTTTCCAGCAGCGGAACAAGCGACGGCCCGTCGTTGGACTCTTGCGTTGGCAACCCGGCCAATTGGGCGAGCGTCGGATACAGACTGAGCAAGTTCACCGGCGCGTCGCAAACGGTGTTCGCCTTCGTGCCGGCGGGTAAACCTGGCGTCCCAGTTGGAACACGGACGATCAGCGGGACGCGGGTGCAGACTCGCCAGGGCGTGTACTTTTGCCAATGCTGCTTTTCACCCAAGTGCCAACCGTGGTCGCTCCACAGCACGACGATCGTGTTGTCTCGGTTGGGGCCGCGTTGTAACGCATCGATCACCCGCCCGACCATCTCGTCGGCGAACGAGATCGATGCGAGATAGCCCTGCAGCGCTTGCTTCCACTGGTCGTGCTTCAGAATGTGTTCAAAGTATCGATTGGGGCCACGCCGCTTTCCCGCCGGTGGCAAGTCGTCCAAGTCGTCGGCACGGTATCCCGGCGGCAGCTCAATGCTCTCCAGAGGGAAGCGATCGAAGTATTTTTTGGGGACGAACCAAGGCTCATGGGGCCGATAAATTCCGCATGCCAGGAAGAACGGTTGGTCATGTTGTTTCCCCAGCTGTTCGCCAATCCACTGCGACACCAAGTAGTCACCGCCGAATTCCTGGTCTGAAACATCCAGCGGTCCCCAGTCGGTTTCTCGGTACTGCCAGGGACCGCCGACGGGCAGGCTGACGGGGCGTTTTTCCGGATACAGCGTGCGAGGAAACGGGTCTTCGGTTTCCTTGGGCGGGAAATACTGATCCCATGATTGTTGATCGATGAAATAGTGCAGAAGTTTTCCCGATCCGGCGGACCAATAGCCGTGTCGAGAGAAGTACTTGGGCAGCAATTCCGCATCGGGCAACAATTCGCGCATTTTTTGTCGGTTGTCGTACAGCCCCGACACGTGCGGCGAGATCCCGGTCATGATGGCGGTCCGCGATGGATTGCAAGCCGGCGCGGGGCAGTGGGCGTTGGTGAACAAGACACCGCTTTCGGCCAGCCGGTCGATGTTCGGCGTTTTTGATTGCGGGTGCCCGCCCATGCACCCGATCCAATCGTTCAGATCATCGACGGCGATGAACAGAACGTTCGGCGGCGCGGCGACAGCGTGGTACGGAACCACTCCAACGGTGACGGCGACAAGCGAGAGTGCCGGAATCAAAAAGCGATGCATCATGGTACCTGACCCGTTTTCCGCTGGCCAAACGCAACCCAAAGTTCTGATCCGGACAGAGCACTCGGGATCCCCAGGCGTGGGAAAGTTGATGTGGCGTGATGACCCAGTTTATACTGGGCCGTCATCAGTTGGTTCACCCGAGGGATAGCTTCAATGAAAACGTTTGCTTTTGTGACGAGTCTTTTGTTCGTGCTGACCCAGGGAGCGTCTTCGCACGGCGCCCTGGTCAGCACCATTTTGACGCTTGATGCGGCGACACCGACGGTGAACACGCTGGATTTGTCGTTGTCGGTGACGGAGATGGGGATGGTGATTCCGCTCGGCGCGTCCGCGACGGAGTTGTCGGGCACGATGAACGCCGAGATCGAAATCGATTTTGCGACCGGCGTGATCTCGTCGTTGAATTTGACCGGCGGCACGTTGATCGGCAGCGAGTGGAGCATGGCCAATGTTCCGACAGGGAACCCCAATGATCCGACTGAGACGATGACGTTGGTGGGGGCGGGAACGACTGCGACCGCCGACACCATTCCTGCATCCAGTGCCGTCGCCGGGGGCAACTTCAACGGGACCGAACACTTGATTCCGTTGACCGGTGGAACCGTCGCACCGGTGGGCGTGACGCTCGCCGGGACCGACATCAATGGAAGCGGAACCGGAACACTGACGGCCACGAAGAACGGCGATCAGTACGATTTGTTTTTCAGCATGGACATCGTAGATTCCGAAACCCTGGCCGGTGGGGATCTGGGCATTACCGGGACACTCGTCGCGCGTGGCACGGTGACGGCGATCCCCGAGCCGACGGCCGCACTGGCACTGATGGCCGCGATCGTCGTCGGCGTCGTCGTTCGTCGCCGACGCTGGTGTGGCTGAACCAGGAGCGCCGGGGCCACGCCGCGAACGGTATTGATTCCACTCGTTGGAGGATTCAAAGCCGGCGGAACAACAGCCCCATAAAATACCCAGACCCGGGCATGTTAAAACACACCCGGGTGACTGGGATCTTCTGGCCCAGGCAAGAGCCGAGAAGTTTCAATAAATCACAACGTTATCGTTGCAGCGGTCTCACGCCGTTTCGAAGCCGTTGTAAGCAGCCATGCCGTGTTCGCTGATATCCAAACCGAGGGTTTCTTCTTCCAGGCTGACTCGGACACCGAGGGTGACTTTGAGCAGACCGAAGACGACGGCGGAGAACGCGAAGGCAAATCCGCCGATGGCCAGGGTGCCGATCAGCTGGGTCACGAAGCTGTGACTCGAATCGAGCGAGAAGATGCCGACCGCGACGGTGCCCCAGATGCCGCACACACCGTGGACGGAAATCGCACCGACCGGATCGTCGATCTTGATTTTGTCGAATCCGAGGATCGCGACAACCACCAACAGTCCGGCGATGGCACCGATCACGATCGCGGATCCTTCACCGACGGTGTCGGCACCGGCCGTGATTCCGACCAGACCGGCCAGGATCCCGTTGAGAGCCATCGACACGTCGGGCTTCTTCAACAGCACGTAGGAGGCAACGATCGAGGTGATTGCACCCGTTGCGGCTGCAAGGCTGGTCGTTACGAACACGTAAGAGACGGCTTTGGGGTCAGCCGAAAGGGCGGAACCGCCGTTGAACCCGAACCACCCGAGCCACAACAAGAACACACCGATGACGGCCAACGGCATGCTGTGACCGACGATCGGCTTGATGCCGCTCTCGGTGTACTTACCGGATCGCGGGCCGAGGATCAAAACACAGGCCAAGGCTGCGAAGCCGCCGAAGGCGTGCACGATGCTGGATCCAGCGAAGTCGTAGAAGCCCATTTGATCCAACCAGCCGCCGCCCCACTTCCAGCTACCGATGATCGGGTAGGCGAAGCCGACCAGCAAGGTCGAGAACAGCATGAAGACGGGAAGTTTGACACGTTCGGCAACCGCACCGGACACGATCGTTGCAGCGGTCGCCGCGAACATCGCTTGGAAGATGAAGTCACCCCACCAGGTGTAACCGGCGTTGTAGTCCGCGGTGGTCATGCTGACGTCGTTGAGCGATTGCCCAAACCAGCTGCCCATCGCGAAGTAGCCGTTGAAGTCGCCGGGGTACATCGCATTGAAGCCCCATGCGGCGTACAGCAGGATGCCCGTGCAGACGATCCAGACGTTCTTGAAGATAATGTTGACCGCGTTCTTCTTCTGCGTCAGGCCGGCTTCCAGCGTGGTGAAGCCGAGGTGCATGATGAACACCAGGGCAGCGGAGATGCAAATCCACAAGTTGTTCACCGCGAAGACGGCATAGCCATCCGATGCAACGTATTCTTCGGACGAGTAGGCGCTTTCGGCAGCTTCTGCAGCGACTTCTTCGGCTTGAGCCAACACCTCGGGCGTGAACGCGGCTCCGAGGCAGAGCGCCCCGGCAAAAAACAGACCTGTGAGCAATGGTGCTCGCATTAACTTAGACATTCGATTCCAAACCTTCTCGAAATTAGGAAATTTGCTGAGCGGTCCCGGGGGATCGGGGACTCTCACTCACTTGTTCAGCCAGGGATCAGATCGAGACGCCAGAAACTCCTACCTGGGCCATCTTTCACGATGCTCAAGAGTCGAAAGCGTTCTCAATTCTGTGGCATGCACATCGGAGGCACCGAGTTGGCAATTGGCGGACCAATGTCCATCTCGCTGGTCTGATCAGCAGCGCAAACCCTTTGCTGGCAATCACTTAAAAAAATCTGAAAATCGCGGGGAATCATTCAAGTCAACCAAACGCATGTTGCCATGCTTAGTCCGTGTGCAGACGACCCGGCGGATGCCAGTTTTGTGAGCACACGTGAGCAGGCGTGTTTGCGACTCCGGCGTGGGCCAGCACTGTCGTCGGGAGGCGTCGCTGCAGGCACCCGACGGCGGCCTCGATGCGACGGTGGCAGAACGATGGGGTGGCAGAACGATGGGGCGGCAGAATGATGGGGCGGCAGAATGATGCTGGCTCCACGACCCCAGCGGTCGGAACATCATTCTGCCCCGTATGATTCTGCCACTTCAAATCGTTCGATCATTCCGCCGTTGAGCGCCCCGTCGTCTCGAGCGGACAGTGACGGTCTACAGTTGCGTCATTGCTGACCCCTTTTCCGTGGCACCCTAAATCAGTTGGCAATGCTCTACCGGCCGCAGCGAATGTCGCGTCGATCCGTAGACGCGAACTTGCTTTTTGGCGATGATCCGGCCTTCACCTGCCGCGCCGCAGTGGAGCAATCCCCGTAGAATGCCCCCAATGGAAAGTTCTTTTCCACTGGTCGGAGGTCGTTTCCACGGTTCGGACGGCTTCCCTTGTCGTCGCTCATCCAAAGCCGAACCTTCATCACACTTATCCATTCGCATGATCGGATCACTCTGTTGTTTTTGTCTGGCGTTGTTCGCCGAAGTCGAACCGGTCATGGAGGGCGACGAGGCGGGAGGCGGCGGTCGGACGCTGCTGTTTCTGGCGATTGCGGTGTTTCTGATCATTCTGAACGGCTTTTTTGTGGCCGCGGAATTTGCGCTCGTCAAAGTGCGGATTTCGCGGATCGAGCAACTCGCCCGTGAAGGCAAACTGTTCGCCAACACCGCCCGATGGCTTGCCGAGCGTTTGGACGAATCGCTGTCGGCATGCCAACTCGGGATCACGATGGCTTCCCTGGCGCTCGGTTGGGTCGGTGAACCGGCGTTCTCCAAATTGGTCGAGCCGCTGCTCGGTTGGGTGGGGGTGACCGATGAAGCCGTCGTCAAGGTGATCGGATTCGCGATCGCGTTTTCGGTGATCACCGGGCTGCACCTGGTGACCGGCGAACAGTTCCCCAAAATCTTTGCCATCCGCCGGCCCGAACAGGTGTTGTTGTGGTGTGCGATTCCACTCAAGTTCTTCTACGTCATCCTGTATCCCTTTCTCACGATTCTGAACATCGTCACGACGTATCTGTTGAAACTGGTGGGCATCCGGGGAGCGTCGGATCACGAATCGGTCAGTACGGAAGACGAGATCCGTGCGTTGCTGACCGAGGCGCATGTCCATGGCAATCTGACGCGTAGCGAACACCGCCTGATCAACAACGTCTTTGAGTTCGACGATCTGATCGTGCGGCGCGTGATGTTGCCCCGCGGCGACGTCATCTTTTTCGATGTCAATGAACCGATCTCGGTGCTCCGCGAACTGGTTCGGACGACCATGCACACCCGCTACCCGGTCTGTGACCGATCGCTGGACAAGGTGTTGGGCGTGGTGCACATCAAGGACCTGTTGACCGTTCCCGAGTCGGATTCCGACTTCGATGTCAGGACCATCATTCGTCCGCCCAGGAAGGTCCATGAAACGATGCCGATCAGCAAGGTGCTGAGGCATTTTCAGGCGACGCATCAGTTGATGGCGTTTGTGATTGACGAATATGGCACAATTACGGGAATGGTGACGCTGGAAAATGTGCTCGAACGGATCGTCGGTGAAGTCGACGATGAATTCGATAATGCCGATCCGAACATCGTTCCCGAAGGCAAGGGCGAATTTGTCGTCAACGGCACGACGCCGATCGAGGAAGTGCGACGCCGACTGGCCATTCCACTCAACGAATCCGACGAGGCGGACACGATCAGCGGCATGCTGATGGACTTTCAACAAAAAATCCTGGCCCAGGGAGACCGCATCGAACTGGACGGGGCGGTCGCCGAGGTTCTGGAGATGAAGAACGATAGCGCGACCAAGATTCGGTTCCGCCTGACGAGCCCGGAGTGATCGGTCGAACCACCGAGGAGGAAGTGGAAAAAACTTTTCCACTGGTTGAAAGGGATTTCCCAGTCTTCTGCCCTCCGTCGTCCCTCGGCCCGAGAATTCCTGGCTGGAAGTAGTTTGTCAACGCGATGGCATGCGTTGTGCTCTATGTCACCGTCGGATGTTAGCGGTGCAGTCTCGCACATCGACCCGATCTTCGCAGTTGTTGTGGATCGTTCGATCGTACTGAATCCCGCGCGATGTTAGCACGAAGACGGCAACCGACCGGGGGAGACTTGGGATGAGCGACCAGATTTGGCAACTTCAGCGAGGCAAAGGTCCGCTGGTGGCGACCGCGGTCCACGATGGACATGCGATGCGTGACGATGTCTTGTCGCAGGTCAAACTCGATGACCCAGGTCGGCTCCGAGAAGAAGACCCTTTCACCGGACACTGGACGAAGTGTGCGCCCACGCAGGTCGTCGGATTGCGATCACGGTTCGAAGTCGATTTGAACCGTCCTCGCGACAAAGCTGTCTATCGGACCCCTGAGGATGCGTGGGGGTTGACGGTTTGGAAGGAGAATCCGGCCGATGAAATGTTTGCAAAATCATTGGACGAGTACGATGCGTTTTATGATGCGATGCGAGAGATGCTGAGCGAAATCGTGGCCGAGCAGGGACACTTCGTCGTTTATGATCTGCACACCTACAACCACCGACGTGCCGGGCCGGCCGGACCGGTCGCCGATCCGCTCGAAAACCCACAGGTCAACATCGGCACAGGAACCATGGACCGGCGACGTTGGGGACATGTGGTGGACGCGTTGGTCGAAGGGCTGCGCGAGTTCGACTTTCCCGGCGGCAAGCTTGATGTCCGAGAGAATGTCAAGTTTCGAGGCGGCAACTGGCCGCGTTGGATTCACGAAACCTTTCCGACAACCGGCGTCGCGATCGCGATCGAATTCAAAAAGTTCTTCATGGACGAGTGGACCGGCCAGCCGGATCCCACCGCCGTCGACGCGATTTCCGAAGCCCTCCAATATTCGGTGCCCTTTGTCATGGACGCCATCAACCACCCGCGGCTTGTTTAGAGTGATGACCACGACCACGCACGGAAAACGAACGATTGCCAAGGCCGACAAGAACCGCGTACCGGAATCGTTGATCGCAGCGGTTCGCGATCGATTGTCGCGGAACGAACGCGTGCGTCGGACGTTACCCCACAAGGGGCGTCTGCACATCGACCGACAAGTTCCGTTTCTGTGTGTTTATCGCCAGCCGCCGGAGTACGACGATGCCGGGACCGAGCAGCTGGTGCGGGGCGAGGCCTCGTATCTGATCGGGGCGGGCGCGGCAGAGTTTCATGACAGTCTGTCGAAGCTGGTCGGGACGGTCGTCGAAACGCTGTCGGCCGAGTTTGGCGCCTTTCTGATCGTCGAGATCTGGTCGTCGCCCGATGGTGGCAAGGCGAACGATCCGGCGGTGCCGTCGGTGTTGCCAACCTTCACGATTCAGTCACCCGGTACCGCCAAACTGGACAACACCGTCGAGTCGCTTCGCAAACGGCTTCAGAAAATGAAGATTCTGAAACACGGCGTTGAGGTTCAAGTGGTTCGCGGCGGCACGATCTGTCCGCCGGGCATGAAGCCGCTGATTGATTCGCCGCGTGCGCGTGAAATGAACTGCTGGAAGATCGGTTTGATGGTCCCGCCGGTGTTCCGCAAAGCGAACACCTCCGTCGAGTTTCCGCTCTTGATGGGCCAGTTGCGCAGGAGTCTCAGTCATGCGCTTCGACACGCCTATTTTGAGTTTGCTTGTGACCGGACGACACACAGCCCCGATCACTTTCATACGCTGGGTCGCAAAGCGGTGGTCAAAGCGGTTTGGGACATCGACCGGCAGCTCGCCGAAGTCAGCAACCAATTCGATTATTTGCTTCAACTAACACCCGTCAATCCGACCAGTGCGTGGAGGGAGTTCGAAGCCGGTCAGTGCAAGCATCCGCCCGAGTTTCATTATCGTCCGCTGCCGGTCGATCCGGCGCTGCTGAAACGACAACTGTATAAGATTCCGATCGAACGCGTCGAAGATCCCTCGTTGCAGCGACTCTTTGAAGAGAAGCAGGAAGAGCTGGAATTGAAGCTCACCATGCTGAGGGATCGGGACACGCCGCGTTTCAAGCACCTCAGTATGGCGTTGTTTGGCGGTGTCAACGATGCCGTGCTCCGCGTCGCCAAAGAGTTGCTGACCACGCTGCCGGCGAAGTCTTCCACAAGCAAGGCGAACCTGTTTTCGGCCAAGCAGTTCGCCGCGTGTGTCCAGAACGAGATTGATCACTACCGTGGTGTTTGTCCCGATTTCAAAGCCAAAGTTGTGATTTCGGACGACGCCAGCGGGCTGATCGTCTCTCGCGGTAAACTGATGGTGAACTCCGATTTGACGCTCGCGGAAGACCGCGTGGCGGCCTTGCTGGCACACGAAGTCGGTACGCATCTGGTGACGTATTACAACGGGCGCTTGCAACCGTTTCAACAACTCTATTCGGGGCTGGCCGGATATGAAGAGTTACAGGAAGGTTTGGCGGTGTTGTCGGAGTATTTGGTCGGCGGATTGACGAACTCGCGGATGCGGCAGTTGGGCGCCCGCGTCGTCGCGGTCCGTCAAATGGTCGACGGTGCGTCTTTCGTCGAGAACTTTCATTCGATCCATGATGATTACGGTTTGAGCAAACGAGCGGCGTACAACGTCGTGATGCGGGTCTACCGTGGCGGCGGATTGACGAAAGATTGCGTGTACCTGCGTGGGCTGGTCGCGATCCTGAAATACGTGCAAAAGGGCGGCGACTTGAATCCGCTGTTGGTCGGAAAAATGGCGGTCAAGCACATTCCGATCATCAAAGAGTTGCAGTATCGCGGTGTGCTCGGCAAGGCACCGATCACGCCACGGTTCATGCAAGACCCGGTAGCGATCGAGCGGTTGGCAAAGCTACGTGGCGGCGCAGGCTCCGTCGTTGATTTGGTGTCAGACCTCAAGACAAATGGACGTGTCGAATGAGATTGGGAATTGTTGTAAACGTGATGGGAAGCGAAGAGGCCGGGGCGACCACGTATCGGTTGGCCGCCGAGGCGACCAGTTTGGGGCATGAGGTCTGGATCGTCAGCACGGGAAACCTGTCGTACGACGCCGATGACACGATCGGCGCGTTCGCCCGCATGGTGCCGCCGGGAAAATACAGTTCGGAAAAATACCTGACGGTGCTCAAGGGACCCAAGGCGATCAACGAGTGGATCACGGTCGACGATCTAGACGTGCTGCTGTTGCGGAGCAATCCATCGGTTCAGCGTGCCTGGGCTCAATCCGCCGGAATTCACTTCGGTCGACTCGCGATGCGACGCGGCGTGATCGTGTTGAATGATCCCAACGGATTGTCCAAGGCGATGAACAAGTTGTACTTGCAGACATTCCCCGAACCTGTTCGCCCAAGAACGTTGGTCACCCGCAGTCTGAGCCGCGTGACGAAATTTTTGAACGAAGAAAAAACGATCATTCTGAAGCCGCTGCAGGGTTCCGGCGGGACAGGCGTTTTCATTGCTCGGAGCGATGAAAACCACAACATGGAAGATATCTTTGAGTCGGTCAGCCGTGACGGTTACGTGATCGCCCAACAGTACTTGCCGGCCGCGGCGGAAGGCGACACGCGGTTGTTTTTGATGAACGGGCTGCCGATGCGTCACAAGGGAAAATACGCGGCGTTCCGCCGCGTTCGCACCGGCGATGACATTCGCAGCAACATTCACGCCGGCGGTCGGCTCCGCAGGGCCGTTGTCAACGACACGATGTTCGAGCTGGCCGAAATGGTTCGTCCGCGACTGGTCGAGGACGGCATGTTTTTGGTCGGGCTGGACATCGTGGGCGACAAGCTGATGGAGATCAACGTGTTCTCGCCGGGCGGCTTGGGCAGTGCCCAAAAATTCGAAAAAGTCAACTTCACCCACGCGGTGCTCGATGCTTTGGAAAGAAAGGTCGACTACATGCGGTATTACCGGCGCAACTTTAGCAACGTTGAGCTGGCTACTCTTTGATGCTGTTTTACTACTCTCGTGCCCCAAAGGCGGATCGATGAAAATTGGATTTGTAGTCAACGATGTTTTGACCGAAGAGGCGGGTTATTCGACCACGCGTCTGGGCTGTGAAGCCGTCAATCAAGGCCACGAGGTGTTTGTCATCGGTGTGGGGGATTTCGCTTATGACCCGGACGAATCGATCCGCGCCCGGGCCCGCAGCGTGCCGCAAAAGAAGTACGGCAACCACGAAGCGTATCTAAAAGATTTACAAGGGCAAAAGTCCGTCAAGACACGTATCACGGTGGACGATCTGGATGTGTTGATGCTTCGCAACGTGCCTTCGGATGACTATCTCAAGCGCCCCTGGGCATCCTCCTCGGCGGCGGAATTCGGTCGCGTGGCGATGCGGCACGGCGTGATCGTGGTGAACGATCCGAACGGATTGTCCAAGGCCTCGACCAAGATGTACTTTCAGCTGTTCCCCGAGGAAGTGCGGCCGCGAACCCTGATCACCCGTGACCGAGACGAGATCAAGGAGTTCGCGAAGTCCGAAGGCCGCTGCGTGCTCAAGCCGTTGCAGGGTTCGGGCGGTGCCAGTGTGTTTCTGGTCACCGAGAGCGACATTCCGAACTTGAACCAGATGATCGACGCCGTCAGCCGGGACGGATTTGTGATCGCGCAGGAGTATTTGCCGGCGGCAGCTGATGGTGACATGCGGTTGTTCATCATGAACGGTCGACCGCTGCAAGTGAAAGGGAAATACGCCGCGTTTCGACGTGTCCGCAGTGGCGGGGACATGCGCAGCAACATCCACGCCGGCGGCAAGCTTGCGGCGGCGGAGATCGGTGAATTGGAATTGAAGATCGCCGAGATCGTGCGTCCCAAACTGGTCCAAGACGGGATGTTCTTGGTCGGCTTGGACATCGTCGGCGACAAACTGATGGAGATCAACGTGTTCAGCCCCGGTGGGTTGGGCAGCGCCCAGAAGTTTACGAAAATCAATTTCAACAAATACGTGATCGCGGCGCTGGAACGCAAAGTGAACTACATGCAATACTACGGACGAAACTTTGACAACGTCGACATGTGCACGCTGTAATGTCGCAGTCAGAGAGAGTGCAGTCTGACGTCAGTGAGGACCATGAGGCGATTTCCGATACCGTCATCGACGGGATTTGTGCGCGGTTGGCCGAGGACAAGCGGATTCGCCAGCGGTTGCCCGGCGGCGGGATACTGCAGATGGATCGGTTGTTGCCGTTTCTGTGTGTTTATCGCCGCAACCCTCGACGACGCGATGAAGGAACGGCGCGGCTGGTGATGTCCGAGGCGTCGTTCCTGTGCGCTCCCGGGACGGCTCCGGTGCGGGCGGGGTTGACGCGTCTGGTCCGCCGGATTGCCGAAACCGCGATCGAGCGGCTCGGTTCGTTTTTGATCCTCGAAGTTTGGGCCGGCGAAGATCGCCCGGAATACGATCCGTCGACGGGCGAGATCGAGTTGCCGCGTCCCGAGTTTCAATTGCTGACGCGGCGTCCGCATCGACCCGAAGGCACCGTGGCGACGTTGCAGTTTGCGTTGCAGCAGATCAGTCTGCATCGAAAGAAGGCCGCCGTGCAAGTCAACATGCACGCTCAGAATCATCCGCCCGGAATGACGTCGCTGATTCGCGAAGCGATCGAAACAAAGATCGGATGCCATGTCTTGGGGTTGCAGGTCCGACCGGTCTATCGCGACCCGGCATCAGGAGAGGTCTACGATCGTGTGGCGACAACGTTTGTTCGCGATGTGTCCCATTCACTGAAAAAGGGATTTTTTGCCTTTGCGCTCAATCGAACGGAGGTTCGTCCGGAGCACTATTTCTCACTCGGCGTTAGTCGTTTATCCAAGCAAGTGCTGGTGATCGATCGTCAGTTGGCCGACCTGAGCAGGCAATTCAAATTCCTGTTGTTGGTCACTCCGATCAATGCCGAGCGGGCCTGGGACAAGTTTTCGGAATCAGGGTTCCGCAAAACACCGACCTTTCAATACCGCCCGTTGGATGTGGACCCGCTGCTGCTGAAGCGGCGGTTGATGAAGATCCCGACCGAGCGGGTGACCGATCCGACGTTGTCATATGTACTCAGGCAAGCCCAGTCAGAACTGGACCGTCAGATTTCGATGCTCGCCGATATCGGGACCCATCGGTTTTTGCCGGGCAGTCTGCAAGTGTTTGAGGGCGTCAAACCGGAGCTTCGCGACCTGTCGCTTGGGATCTTGCAAACGTTGTCCAATCGCGACTCAGCGTCCAGGGAGTTGGCGACGCTCGACGCAACCGCGTTTGCCCGACTCGCGAATGCCGAAATCCAATACTATCGGTCCCAATCGCCCGCGTTTCTCGCCCAGGCCAGTGTCCGCGACGACATGTTTTCGGGGTTGATGGTGGCCGGCGCGGAGCTGTTGATCGGCCGCGAAACTCGGATCGCGGAACGACGCGCCGACGCGCTGCTGCAACATGAAGTCGGAACGCATTTGGTCACCTACTTCAACGGAGCGACTCAGCCTCTGCGATTGTTGCAGGTCGGGTTATCAGGTTATGACGCGTTGCAAGAGGGACTGGCGGTGCTGTCGGAATACCTGGTCGGCGGGTTGAGTGGTGCGCGGTTGAGAACGCTGGCCGCACGTGTGATCGCTGTTGACGGTATGATACGTGGCGAGACATTCGTGAGCGTCTTTGAGCAACTCGTCGACGGGTTCGGATTCGAGCCACGAACAGCCTACACGATCACGATGCGAGTGTTTCGTGGTGGCGGATTGACCAAAGACGCGTTGTACCTGCAGGGCCTGGTCGAAATCTTGGACTATTTGGGCGGTGGTGGTGAAGTCGAACCGCTGTTGATCGGCAAGATCGCCGTCGAACATGTTCCCGTCGTCCGCGAGCTGCTGTTTCGAGGCATCCTGCGGCCGGCCGCACTGAGACCCAAATACCTTGATTCGCCGGAAGCGCAATCGCGACTCGACGGCATCCATTCCCGGACCTCGGTCCTTGATCTTCTCGACAACGAAAAGGGTAGATAATGCGAATCGGCTTCCTCGTTAACGACGTGACAACCGAAGCGGGCAATTTCACGACCAGTCGGTTGGGCCAGTCGGCGGTCAATCTCGGCCATGAAGTGTGGGTGATGGGAGTGGGCGATTTGGCCTACGACCCCGACGGCATGATTCGCGCTCGGGCCAGCTCGGTTCCCAAGCAACGCTATAGCAACTCGGAGACCTACACGGCGGACCTGCAAGGCAAGAAGGCCGTTCGTAGCCGCATCACCGTCGACGAGCTGGATGTGTTGATGCTGCGCAACGTGCCCTCGGACGATTATTTGTCGCGTCCTTGGGCGGCAACCACGGCCAGCGAATTTGCCCGGACCGCGATGCGGCACGGGGTGATCGTGTTGAGCGATCCGACCGGTCTGTCGCAAGCATCGAGCAAGATGTATTTCCAATTGTTTCCCGAAGAGGTGCGGCCGAAAACGCTGATCACCCGTGACCGCGACGACATCAAACAGTTCGCCAAGGAAGAGGGAAAGATCGTCATCAAACCGCTGCAGGGTTCCGGCGGCGCGAGCGTTTTCTTGGTGCGTCCGGAAGACATTCCGAACCTGAACCAGATGATTGATGCGGTCAGCCGAGACGGTTTTGTGATTGCCCAGGAGTTTCTGCCCGCGGCCGAACAGGGGGATACACGGTTGTTTGTGATGAACGGTCGACCGCTCCGCGTCAAAGGAAAGTACGCTGCGTTTCGACGCGTCCGCAGTGGTGGCGACATGCGAAGCAACATTCATGCCGGGGGCCAGAAGGCGGCCGCCGAAATCGACCACATCGCGCTTCGGATTGCCGAGATTGTGCGTCCCAAGTTGGTTCAAGACGGCATGTTCCTGGTCGGTTTGGACATCGTCGGTGACAAATTGATGGAAATCAACGTGTTCAGCCCCGGCGGGCTGGGCAGCGCTCAACAGTTCGAAAAAGTCAACTTTTCGGCGCATGTGATCGAGGCGATCGAGCGAAAAGTCAACTACATGCAGTACTACGGACGAAACTTCGACAACGTCGAAATGTGCACCTTGTAAGCAGGCGGCTGTCGTACGTTGTGCTTGTTTCGCCGCTTCGCACACGGGATGGACACGCTCTTGTTCGGTTCCCAGTAGAATATCGGCTGCGTCTTTTCGCTCCTTAGGAGAATCCCGCTGACGGCCGGCGTCTGCGTCTAGATCGAGGTCAATGTGGCGAAGAACATCCTCGTATTCGAGATCGATGAGCGTCAACTTGGCGTTTCCGCCGATTTGGTGGTCGAAGTCGTCCGCGCGGTGACACCGCTGTCGTTGCCCCGTGTCCCTGAAACCGTGATGGGGATCATCAATCTTCGCGGCGAGGTGGTTCCGGTGCTGGACACCCGCAAGTGCTTGCGATTGGCGGCGATGCCGGTTCGTCACACGGACCATCTGGTGATCATTCGCGACGGTGCATTGTGCTATGCCTTGCACGCCGATCGTGCGGTCGATCTCGCGATGCTGCAGTCCGATGCGACCGACGAAGCGGAGGAGGATTCCGGGCCGACCGGGCAACTGGCCAAGACCACACTCGGGTTTGTTCAGTTGCTCAATCCCTGGGATTTGTTGAGTGCCGATGACCGGGCGGAGTTGGCGTCCATCGTCTCGTCCGCACCGACGAGGGAGGCGAACGGCTGATGAGTGGTGCGGAAAACGAGTCCGAGTTTCGACACCTGTTGGATTGGTTGACGAAACACACCGGGCTCAAGTTCCGCGAAGACCAACATCGGCACACGATGACGACGATTCGGCGGCTGATGAAAACAGTAGCCGTCGAGGGGTTCGCGGAGTTTCGCTACGGTTTGGGACGGAATCCCCAGTTGCTCTCCGACACGATCGATCAATTGACCGTTGGCGAAACCTATTTCTTTCGCGAGCATCAGCACTTTGAGTTCGTCCGCCAGAAGGTCATTCCTGATTTCCGCGTGCGTTCGGGGCATCACGAGCCGATCCGCGCTTGGTCGGCGGGATGTGCCACGGGCGAAGAGGCCTATTCCTTGGCGATCGTGTTCACTCAAGAACACACCCGGTCGACGATTCTGGCCACGGACCTTTCCACCGCCGCGATCGAAAAGGCGCAGCGAGCCGTGTTCCGGCCCTGGTCATTTCGTGGTCAAGCTTCCGATGCGGTCCGCCCCTTCGTGACCGAGTCCGGGGATCACTTCACCCTGTCGCAGCGTATCAAACGACGCGTTCAATTTCAGCGGTTGAATTTAGCGACCAACACGTATCCTTCTTCGGCCAACGGAACATGCAACATGGATCTCATTCTGTGTCGCAATGTGCTGATCTATTTCGGGGCCGAGACGGTTCGCGAGATCAGTCGCCGCTTGTTCGAGTGTCTGGCGCCCGGCGGATGGTTGATCACCGCTTCGGGCGATCCGCGGCTCGTCGAACATGCCGGCTACGAGGTCGTTGCGTGCGATCACGGTGTGTTCTATCGCCGTCCCCTGAATGCCGAATCGGCGGCGAAAACGGCGGCCACGGGGCGATCCCGTTCCCCGGCCTCGAACGACTTCGATGCCCGCCATCGGGCGACCGAATCACTGCCCGCCGAATCACTGCCCGCTAAAACGCCCTTCCCGCCGCCCTCGCACCCGGTGGCGAAACAGGTTGCCTCGCTCACGACCTCGAACGCCGGCGACGATTCCGGTGGGGCGAGTTTATTGCTGGAACTGGCGGACGATTCCGATGCCTGCCTGGCGCAGATCAAATTGGTCGCCGCGACGGATCCGAGCCGGGCGCTTGAGATCTGCCGCACGGCCACCGTGCGGCATCCGTTGGTGGAAGAGCTTCATTATCTCCATGGAGTCTTGCTGGTTGATGCGGATCAGCCGCTGATGGCGCTCGAATCGATACGAAAGGCGATTTTTCTGAACCGATCTTCGGTGATGTCGCATTTTCTATTTGCGTCCATCCAACGCCGGCAGGGACAATATGTCTCTGCACGCAAACACTTTCGTCGGGTTTGTGAACTGTGCGCCCTCGGGAATCCGAACGATGTCTTGCCGATGTCCAATGGCGAGACGGTAGCCGATATCGCTGTGGCGGCTCAGTCACAACTGTCACGAATCGAATCGAGGCGAGATCCATGATCATCAACGAAGGATCGCCCAGGGAATCATTCGACTGGCAAGGCATCAAGACGCGTCTATCGCGTGCACAAGAGTCTCTCCGCAGCGCGGAAAACCTGTCCGAATCGCAGATCAAGTTGCTGATGGCCGAGCGGTCGCGGCAACTCGCCCGCGTCCCCGAACGCGTGATCGATACGAGTGAGTTGATCGAGGTGGTTCGCTTTCGACTCGGCAGCGAAGAAGCCGCAATCGAAACTCGATTCGTCCTGGCGCTCATGCGACCGCAGTCGATCACGCCGATTCCCGATACCGACGACTTTTTCTTGGGGCTGACGAATCTGCGTGGCGAGATCACGGCCATCATCGATTTGGGATGTTTCTTGGGGCTTTCCGGCCAAACACAACGCGATTCTCAGGTGCTGGTGCTGGGGACGGAAAAACCCGAGTGCGCGATTCTGGTGGATGAACTGGAGCACGTGACCACCATTCGTAAACAAGATATCCGTGAACCGAGCGGCGGATTGGGAAGTGTCGTCGATCTGTTGGTCGGCTGCACCGCCGACGCGGTGATGATACTAGACGGCGACGCGTTGCTTCGATGCGACCGAATTTACATTGATCAGAACGATCAACCTTGATTGACCATCCCCCTTCGATCGAGGATTTCGGCATGAGCTGGTCCGAACGATTTCAATCGATCTCTCTACGTTGGCAGTTTAGCGCGTTGACGGCGATTGCGATTGTCATCTCGATGGCGGCGATGGGCTGGATCGCGTTCAACCGCAGCCGTGACGTTGTGACGGACATGACGTTGGACAAGATGCGGGCGGAAACCGACGCGGTCGCCAATCAGATCATGAGCGTCGTCGACCAGACCCGGGCGGACACGCTGACGATCCCCACGTTTCCACCGATTCCCGGAATCGTCAGGTGTTGGGAAAACGAGATCAACCCCGGAAAGGATCCTGTCCAATCGGGGTCGACCACCGAACTTTGGATCACCCGCCTGGGACAAATCGTATCGGCGCAAATGGCGTTTTATCCCGAGCGGATTCGCTGTGCGGTGTATAACGCCGACGGCGAAGGCGTGATGGCGGTGGACAAGCAGGCAACGTCATCGGTGCTGATCACCGAAGGGCTCGCTGCGATCGCATCGGAAGACTATTTCTTGTCGGCGGCCGGGTTGAAGCAGGGGCAGGTGCATGTTTCGCCGATGATACAAGATCGGTCGGGGAAGGTGGCGGTTCACTTCTGCACGCCCTTCTTTTCCGCGGGGGCGGGCCGCAGCGGGCAGACGCTCAAGGGCATTTTTATCATCACCGTCGATGGCCGGCGGCTGCTGGGAAAAGCCGTCGCGTTTAACCCTTCAAAAATGGACACCGACCGTGAACTCGATCGCCTGAAAATCGAAATCGCGGACGAGTCGATGCAGTTTCTCTACTCCAGTGGTGGCGACGCGTTTCCGCTGTTCAGCCCATCGGCCTTCACTGAGGTCCGCCCCGTCCGTGCGGAACGTCTGACGCGTCGCGATACCGCGGGAGCCTACGATCGGGAATTTGACACGTACGCCGAATTCGTCGACACCGCCGAGCGACCGGACGGCCGCGGAATGGTGGCGACCTATCGACGGATGTTCTACAACGCACCGGAGGACACCGGTCGATTCTGGTTTGTGGCCTTGAGCGAATACAGCGAAACGTCGCTGGCGAGCATCAATGAATTGGCAACGACCTATGTGGTGATCGGATCGGTCGTTACTCTCGCCGCTTTGCTGCTGGTTTTCTTTATCGCCAGAAAACTGACCGCTTCCCTGTCGGCATTGTTAGCATCGGCCGACCAAATCGCGGCCGGCAATTTGGAGACTGAAATCGCCGTCTCGAACGGTTTGGGGGAGGCGGGGAAGCTGGAGTCGTCATTCCGTTCGATGACGGAAAAACTGAACGCGATGATTCGCGAGGCTTCTGATCAACAGGCTCGAACCAAGGCGCTCTTCAATGCGACGGCCGACGGTCTGGTGACGATCGATTCGTCAGGAATCGTCACGTCGTTCAACTTGGCCGCCGAAGCCTTGTTCGGCTATCGAGCCGATGAGGTGATCGGAAACAACGTTTCGATGTTAACGCCCTCACCGCATCGCGAACAACACGACGACTATCTGCGTCGCTACTTTGCTACCGGCGAGGCCCGAATCATCGGACATGACCGTGAACTCGATGCGGTCCGCAAAGACGGATCGATGTTCGCGATCTCGCTGCGTGTCTCGGAATTGAAACGCCACGACGAAACCGTCTTCATCGGGCTGATCCAAGACATCACCGCGCGCAAGCAGGCCGAAGCCGAACGGGTCAAACTGTTCCAAGCCATTCAGAACGCCGTCCATCGTTTGGCCGTGGCCACCCAGCAGATCCTAGCGACCACCAGTCAGCAGTCCGCCGGGACACAGGAGCAAGCGGCAACGGTGGCCGAAGTCGTGGCGACAGCGGATGAAATCGCGCAGTCCGCGGCACAAGCGGCGCTGCGGGCCGATGACGTCGCCAAATCGGCTCGGCACACCGATGAAATCGGCAACGTCGGGCTCCGCGCCATCGAAGATTCGGTCCAGGCCATGGACAAGGTCAAGCTGCAGGTCGAATCGATTGCCGATAGCATGTTGTCGTTGGCCGAACGCGCCACCGCGATCGGTGAAATCACTGCGACGGTCAGTGAGATCGCCGAACAAACCAACGTTCTGGCACTCAACGCCTCGGTCGAAGCTTCCCGCGCCGGAGAACACGGAAAGGGGTTCGCGGTTGTCGCCGCCGAAGTCAAGTCGTTGGCTCAAGAATCCAAGCGGGCCACCGCCCAGGTTCGAGTGATCCTGGGCGAGATTCAACAAGCCACCAACGCCGCGGTGCTGTCCACCGAACAGGGAACGCGTACGGTGCACGATGCCAATGAAGTCATCGGCCAAGCCGGCGGCACCATCCATTCGCTGGCAACGACGTTGGCCCAGTCCGCGCAAACGGCGTCACAGATTTCGGCGACCGCCAATCAGCAGGCCGCCGCCGTGGGACAGTTGAATCACGGTATCCGCAACATTGATACGGTCACCAGACAGAGCGTCGAAGCGATCGGTCACATCGAAGATGCCGCCCGAAACCTGGCCGCGCTGAGTGACGAATTGGCGTCACTGACCGACCGCTAAACCCCATGGAAAATCGACCCGATGAACCGTGATCAACTCGTGCAGCAACTGATGGCCACGTTCCTGGATGAACTGCACGTGCATGTGAGTAGCCTGGGACGAGATCTGTTGGCCTTGGAGAACAACCTTTCGGCCGACGAAAAGGCTGAGGCTTGGACGTCGATCTTTCGCGCCGCCCACAGTCTCAAGGGGGCTTCGGCGGTGGTTCACGTCGAACCGATCCATGTCGCCTGTCATCGGCTGGAAGACATTTTCGAGTACTATCGCGACTCCGATCAGACGTTGTCTCAAGAAACAACGTCGATTTTGTTGAAGGTGGTTGATGCGATTGAAGAGATCGGCATGCGGATTCGCGCCGAGCAAGGGATCGAAGACGCTCCGTTGACCGACATGTTGCCTCAATTGGAGCGACTGGCCGAACAAGTCACCGGCAGCGACGCGGCAACGACCGACGTCGCCCCCGCAAACACGGCCGCGCGTGATGCGGTGGTGGCAGATTCGGTCGACGAAGACGATGACATGTTCGATGACGACGAAGAATTTGAGTTTGACGAAAGTCCGCCGAACCGCGAGGCGGAACCGCAGGAAACCGAACGCGATGCGGCGCCCAAAATGCCCCCCATCAACGCGGCATTGCTTCCCGTCTTCCTGGAAGAATTGGAAGACCGCTGTGCGAGTCTCAGCCGGGATGCGATTGCGATGGAAAGTGTGACGGATCCTGACGAACGGGGCGAACTTTTGACGAGCCTGTTTCGTTCGGCGCACAGTCTGAAAGGCGCTGCGGGCGTGGTCAAACTCGTTCCGGTTCAAGCCTTGTGTCATCGATTGGAAGACGAATTGGAATCGATCCGCGCAGGCACAACGGAATATTCCACAGGCACGGCAACCGCAATGCTGGAAGCGGTCGATGTGATTCGGGACTCAGGAAACCAGCTCCAATCGGGCCGCGAGTTGGATCTGGGCGAGATTGAATCACGGACCTCAAGAATCGATGAATTGCTGTCGGGATCGGCGGAGCCGGCGGCGGCCGTTGAGCGTTCGACGCCTGATGCCGATGCCGCCCAAACCAAGCCGGCCTCGCCCAAGCCGGCCTCCCCCAAGCCGGCCTCCCCCAAGCCGGCCTCCCCCAAGCCGGTGGTGGAGGCAACGCCGGCGCCGGTCGCGTTCCAGCCTCCGGCAGAGGTCGGTTCGGGCGAGAAGACCGATGGAAAGACTCCGCCGACCAAGCGAGTGAAAGCCGACTCGGGCGCGTCGATTCGAGTGCCCGCGGAGAAACTCGATGCATTGCTTTCCCACAGCGGCGAATTGCTTGTCGCCCGCGGGCGGTTGGCATTTCGCGCCAAGGACGCCGCCGCGGTGCGTGATATGGCTGCGGAACTGCGGGGAACCTGGCGTGAGAACGAACAGGTGATGCGTGATTTGGGCGAGCGGACGTTTGACGATCGCGACGTCACCAATCCCCGTCGGATTGCTGCGGTCATTGAGCACACCGCCAGTCGATTGAACGCACTTTCGTCGCGACTGGACGCGCTGGCCAGTGCGATCGAATCGGATAACCGTCTGCTTCAGCAAACCTGTGGGCTGTTGGATGACGAAGTCTACAACGTGCGAATGTTGCCGTTTTCGGATGCCTGCGGCGGGCTGCAACGGGCCGTGCGTGACATCGCGACCGGCGGCAACAAAAAGATCGATTTAAAAATTGTCGGCGCCGAGGTGGAAGTCGATCGATCGGTGTTGGAGGGGTTGAAGGATCCGCTTTTGCACTTGGTGCGAAATTCCGCCGATCACGGAGTCGAGTCCCCGGCGCAGCGTAAAGAAACGGGCAAACCGGAGCGGGCAACGATTACGGTTTCGGCGGAACTGCGCGGCGGGCAAGTTCAGGTGCGCGTCGAAGACGACGGCGGCGGACTGGATTTGCGACGCATTTGCGAGATCGCTCGAAAACGAGACATCGAGGTTCCCGACGATCCGAGAGAACAAGCTCGCTTGATCTTTGCCCCCGGTTTTTCGACCGCGAAGCTGATCACCGACATTTCCGGTCGCGGTGTCGGTTTGGATGTCGTGCAAAGCCAAGTCGAATCCTTGCACGGATCGGTCGATGTGTCGTTCAAGCCCGGTCGGGGAACCCGCTTTACGCTGAACGTTCCGCTGACATTGACCACGATTCGTTCGATGATGGTCAAGGTCGCCGACCAGACGTACGCCATTCCCACTTCAGCGATTCAGCGTCTGGTGCGTTTCAGCCCCGCCGACCTCCGCTCCTCGGCCGGCCGTGATTCCCTGCTTCTTGGCGAGGCTCCCATGGTGGTCGCTTCGCTGGCGCAGACGTTGCGTTTACCTTCGAAGGGACCGCTGCCGGGGAGCGCAGCCAAGGGGCTCGCCATCGTGTTGCATGTCGCCGACCAGTCCGTCGCCGTGGTTGTGGATGAGGTCTTGTCCGAGCAAGAGGTGTTGGTCAAGAATCTAGGATCGCGAGTGCGTCGGCTGCGGCATTTTTCGGGCTGTACGTTGTTGCCGACGGGCAAGATCGCGTTGGTCATCAACGCGGCCAACGTGGTTCGAACGGCATTGGGGCTGAAACTGGATCAGTTGGCGGCATCGCGGACGTCGATGAGTTCGGGTAAACAAAGTGTCGCCGGGCCGGAGACGCACGGCAGGACGCTGCTGTTGGCCGAAGACTCGGTCACGACACGGGTGCTGTTGCGAAATATCCTGGAATCGGCCGGCTATGAGGTCACGACGGCCGCCGATGGGCAACAAGCGTGGGAGCTGATTCAGGAAAAAACGTTTGACATTCTTGTCACCGACGTGGATATGCCGAGGATGGACGGATTCGAGTTGACCGCGGCGCTGCGCGGTTTGGAATCGGCGGCGGATTTGCCGGTCGTGCTGGTCACCGCACGAGGCTCCGATGCCGACAAACAGCGGGGCGTTCAGGCCGGCGCGAACGCCTACATCGTGAAAGGAAATTTCGAGCAACAGCATCTGCTCGAAACCGTTGCCCAACTTATCTAGGAAGCCGCAGAGCATGCCGAGGGTCTTGATCGTCGATGACTCGCCGACGGCGCGCGAGGTGCTGGCAACCATTTTGGGCTCCGATCCGGACCTGGAGGTGGTCGGTTTTGCCAGGAACGGACGCGAAGGGGTGGCACAGGTCAAAAAGTTGAAACCCGATGTGGTCACGATGGATTTGAACATGCCGGTCATGGACGGGTTTGTCGCAACCCGTGAAATCATGATCGAGGAACCCACGCCGATCGTGATTATTTCCGGGGCCGATCGAGCCGCCGAAGTCGAGACGGCGATGGAGACGCTGCGAGTGGGAGCGGTGAACCTGTTGCTCAAACCGGTCGGACCGTCATCCCCGGAATACGACGCCCGTGCAAAGGAGGTGGTCCGAGTCGTCAAAGCCATGGCAGGTGTCTTTGTCATTCGGCGGCGGCGACATCTGATGCCCAATCAGGCCGATCAGGTTCACGCGGTGTCCCCACCGGACTATCTGTCGAAACCGCACCGGATCCGCGTGATCGCGATCGCCGCTTCGACCGGCGGGCCGCCGGCGCTCGTCAAGATTCTCGGTGCGCTACCGACCGATATCCCGGTGCCGATATTGATCGTCCAACATATCGCCGACGGATTCATGGATGGTTTTGCGAACTGGTTGGACGAAGTCATTCCGCTGGACGTGAAGATCGCCAAGGACCATCAGCCGTTGTTGCCTGCGACGGTCTACTTTGCGCCCCAGGATCGACATCTCGGCGTCAGTCAATCACGCATTCGACTCTCCGACGCGGCTCCGATCGGCGGCTTCCGCCCCGCCGGCACCCATCTGTTCGAGACCGTGGCTGAGGCGTTCGGCTGCGATGCGGTGGGCGTGATTTTGACCGGGATGGGCAACGATGGTGTTGAGGGATTGATGAACATTCACCAGGCCGGCGGCGTGACGATCGCCCAGGACGAAGCATCGTGCGTGGTGTTTGGGATGCCGCGTGCCGCCATCGAAGCCGGTGCGGTCGATTCGGTGCTTCCCCTCGATGCGATCGGTCCGCGTTTGGACCAATTGATCGTCAACCGCTCGTCCGGCAATTGACGCTGCTCCAGTTCGGTTCAATCATGGGGGAGGGATTTGTTACAATCGTATACTCGCGACACGCGGCCGGTCAGACGCCTGTGCTGAACTCCAACGTCCACCTTGGTTTGAGACGATGACGCCAGAGCAACGCGATGAAAGGATCGAAGAGCTATTCTCAGAAGCGGTTCGTCTTGATCGACGAAGCCAGATTGAATTGCTCGAATCGTCCGGTCTGCCAGAGGATATCCGACGGGAAATCGAAGGGCTTCTGGAAGCCGAACGGCGGCTGGAGTCGGGCGAAACGCAAGTCCTGATGAGTGACCAGGAGGGTGGATCTGAGCTGCAGGCGTTGTCTTTCTTTGACCGGACCTTGGCGGGCGTGACGATCAACGACCATCTGGACACTCCGTCGACGGGGACGGCGGAATCGGTGGAAGCGGCGGCCGAGCCGAGTACCATCGGCAAGTTCCGTATGCTGCAGTTGCTCGGAATCGGAGGCTACGGACAAGTTTGGAAAGCCTACGACACGGTTTTGGATCGTTTCGTCGCGCTCAAAATCGCGCGTGATGACGTCAGTTATCGTTTCAATCGAAAGATGGTCGAACGCGAAGCGCGAGCGGCGGCGCAGTTCCAGCATCCGAACATCGTCACCATTCACGAAGTTCATTTTTACGGCGACCGTGCGCTGATCGCCAGTGAATTGATCGAAGGGGTGACGCTGTCCAAATTGATCGTCTCGTCCTCCCTGACGGTCAAGCAGGTCGCTGAAATGTGTGCCAAGTTGGCCGATGCCATCCACTATGCACATTGCCGGGGCGTCATCCACCGCGATTTGAAACCGTCCAACATCCTGATCGATCAGGACGGCGAACCACACGTCACCGATTTCGGCTTGGCCAAGCGGGAACTGGCCCACGCGACACTTTCAACGCAAGGCAGCGTGTTGGGGACGCCGACCTACATGCCGCCGGAACAGGCACGCGGTGACTCGCATACCGCCGACGCTCGAAGCGATCTTTATTCCCTGGGGGTGATTCTGTTTCAGATGTTGACGTCGGAATTGCCGTTTCGCGGCGACCGCCAGGCAGTGATTCAGAAAGTGATCTATGTCGACCCTCCCAGTCCCCGTTCGTTGCGGCCAGCCATTCCCCGGGATTTGGAAACAATCTGTCTGAAGTGTCTGCAGAAATCTCCCGCAAGGCGTTACCAGAGTGCCAAAGACCTGGCGACCGATCTCGAACTCTGGATGCAGAAAAAGCCGATCCACGCGCGGCCGGTCACACGGGTGGAGCGGGCGATGCGGCTGTGCGCACGCTATCCAGTGGTTTCCTCACTGGCGACCGCAATCACCGTGCTGATTGTGGTCAGTTTGGTCGCCATCACCAGCTTGTGGATCCGCGCCGATCACAACCAAAAGACGGCATTGCGTCACCTAGAACGCCGGACCGCAAACTTTGACAAGACCATCGAAGCGGTGGAAGTGATGCTGAGCCGCGTGATCGAGCGGGAGGAGCCGGAGTTCATCGCCATCCAGCAAGAGCTGCTTCAGGAGGCGTTGAAACTCTACGAACAGCTCGTCGACACCAACGGTGATGATTCCGACAGCTTGATCGAAAATGCGCGCATCCGGACTCGCATGGGATACCTGCACGAGTCGTTGGAGAATCCGGCCGCTGCGCTGGCTGCGTTTCAGTCGGCGATCGAACAGTTTGAAACCGCGCTGGCCGCTTCGAGCGAGGCGCGAACCAGTGAAGAGTTGGCCGAAAGCTATCGGAGTGTCGCCAGAACGATTGTGCAGATGCCCGTCGAGGGAGACCCTCAGTGGGACGTTTGTGAAGACGCCATTGAACGCGCGATCGAAATTGACAGCGCGGCGATCCCGGCGGAGCAGGGACGGCGTTTTGCGTTGGCAAAATCGCACAACTTGCGGGCGCGGATGTGCCTTGCCAGAGCCGAACCCGAACGTGCCGAACAAGAATACCTGCGGGCGATCGAACTACTCGGCGAGGTGAGCGAGAATCGCCCCGAAGCGATCGTGGTGACGATGTCGCTGATTTGGAACAAACATCAATTGGCCGACATGCTTTTGCGGCAAGGCGACTTCGAAAGGTCACGACAGATTCACGAGGATCTTTTGGAGCAACGCCTGGCACTGCAACGCGTGGCTGCCGACGCGTATCGATTTCATCCTTCGACGGTCGTTCAGTTTCCATCGCCCAATCAGACGTTTTCGTTGCGTCGTGATTTGGCGGCCAGCCACCGCTCGTTGGGGCAGATCTGCGAAGCGGAGAACGACGATGTCGCTGCCGCGGCGCATTTCCGAGCGGCGGCGGGGTTCATCGATGAAGTCGTTCGCGATTACCCCCATCGCCGCGGCCACCGAGACGCCAAGGGCGGAATTCATACGCGGTACGCCCAAATCCTGATGCGATTGGGAAAACACGACGACGCCCTGGAACACTTTGAGATCGGATTGCAGAGCTGGAATCAAGCGGACCCGGTCACGCTGGAGAAGAATCGACTGAGAAACTTTGCGTCCCAGCATGTTACCGCCGGTTCACTGGCCAAGTCCATCAACAACAATGAATCCGCAATCCTTCATTTCATCGCCGCACTCGAGTTTTATCACCAACTCAGCCGGATCGTCCCCGAGGAACCTTCGTTGATCTTGGCGAGCATTCGGGTTTCCCTTGATCTGGCTGAACTGAGGCGTCAAAGCGGGGACGAACGTGCCGCCGAGGAGTTAATCCAACAAGCGACCCAGTGGACCGAATGGATGAGAAACAGCGACGAGCCGACTCGGGAGTTGCAGGATGCACTGCAAAACGCCGAGCGATTGCTTCACCGATATTCGGCAGGACGCCTCTGAGCCCCTGCACCGCCAAACTACACGAAACCTCGTTTATTTTTTTGGGGTTTCACATCGCAACGCGGCCGCGACTTTCCGCTAATCTATTGTTCGACTTTATTTCTTCCTGCGAGAGTGTGCAGCATGAGCAAGAAAAAACAGAACCGAGCACGACGAACGGCCATGCAGCCCTTGGTGGACTTGTCGGATCGATTGGCCACGACTCGGCTTCAATCGGCACGGATCCGCGTCCGGCGAGCCGAGCTTCAGCTCAAACGCGAACGCGTCCAGACGATCCCTGACGAACGATCCGTTCTTGGCACCGCAGAATTCACGGCACGCATCAACCGCTTGGCGGATCGTTTGCGCGAGAACCGGCGCCGCATCGGTCGGATCCGTCAGGCGCGACAGCGCGAAGTGGGGATTCTGCTCGGTGCCGAATTCAGCTACATGGAAATTGCCAAGCACAACGAAGAGTTTTCACTTTACACGGGTTATTTTTGTGGCAATGACTGACGACGGCGGAATGAGCTTCCAAGACGGAACGATCATGTTGGTCGCCGACGCAGCCCCGTTTTCGACGCGAGATGTTTGGGAGGGCTATCTGGAGGGACTGACCGAGGCGGGGGCGAATGTGTTGCCCTATCCGACGTTTTCCATCTTGGAGTTACTCAGTCCCAATTTGCTCGGCAGTGATCTGATTGGCAAAGCGATGGACATCCGAAATGGCGTCCACGCCGTCGTCTTCATCAGTGGGATGTACTTCCGCGAGACGCGCAACTGGGTCGTCGAATCGCTGACCCGACGCGGCATGCCGACCATCTTGATCGCCACGGACGATCCTTATGAAGACATCGGAATGCGAGATTGTTATTCGATCCGGTTTACAAACGAATTGTCCTGCGCCAACGGCAAGGCGGCCTATCTACCGACGGCGACGCTGTTTCCGCCGGCGTTGGACCATGACCCGTGGGTGCGCGAGCTCGTCTTCGTGGGTACCGTTTTCGAAGACCGCTGGGAATGGATCCGGCAGATTGCGATGTACTGCGAACTGAACGAACATCGGTTTGATATTTATGGGCATTTCCCGACGATGCGGGATGGGCTCCAGGATCTGGAGTACGTGCGTGTCATTCCCGGCACCGTGTCTGCCGAACAGAAGTGGAGTCTGTACAGCCAGAGCAAACTGGTGCTGAATGTTTTTCGCGATGCAGGGGAGAAGCAGCCACAGTCGGCCAGCCCGAGGGTGTACGAGGTCGCCGGGTTGGGACGGCCCGCCTTGATCAGCAACCGCCGAGACGAGGTGGAGCAACTTTTCGGCGACGCGATCTATCTGTTTGATGACATCGAAAGCTTTGGCGAAGTCTTTGAAGAAGCGATCGAGTCGGATGCGGAGAGACAACAGAAAGTCCGGCAAGCCCAGGAGATTGTGTTGCAGGGGCATCTTTATCAACATCGCGCCTCATCGCTTCTGGGCGAAATTGAGAAGCTTTTGACGGACGAAGGATCGAATGGAAAACACGTGTCGGATCTTGCCAGGGGATAGGTTTCCAACGAACCATCCCGGTGTCGACAGGCCGGAAGCCTCTCCCACTCGGTTTACACCTCGTATCCGGCTTCGTGCAACAGTTCGCCAAAGACGTCGTCGCAAAGCACGCGTAATTTTTGTGGGAGATCGGTTTTCCATCGTCCCACCGAGGCGCGCTCGTCGGCCGTCGTCCGGTGAAAGTCCAAGTCTTGGCAGATCAACCGGTGTGCTTCGATGACGCCCGCGACGGTGGCCGAGTCGCTGCCGATCTGCAGGTAGTCGAAGATCCGCGTCAACGTGGATTCGGGTTGCAGCACAAGGTCTTCATATCGTACGCACAAACACTGTTCTTTCCGGGCTTCGGCGACACCCAACAGGCGGGCAACGTCGTGCCGTTTCATGCGGATGAATTCCGCGTCACTTTCCACGTTCTCACGACCAAACGTTGCGAAGCCGCGTTTGTGGTTGAACGCGATCATCGAACAGACCATGTCGCGAAAATCGCGAATCAAGATGATCTCCTTGGCGTTTGGGTACAGTTCGCGGGCGATCCATTGAAGGTGGCACGGAAGTGATTTTTCAGCAAAATACCTGACGTCAGACGATTTGTTGTTGATCGCTGCGATTTCGCTGTAGAGTTCGTCGATATTCTCCAGGGCAAACGCAGCGGTACGGTCGATGTAGGCGTTTCCGAACCAGTTGCCGAGGGTCGGCCGATTGGAGATGACTTCGCTGTTGAACGGGCACGGCGGTAAAACGCCCAGATCGGATTCGAAGGTGTTCTTGCCATGTGACGGTTCGGCGAGGATTTTCAACATGTGAAACCAGTACCCGGCCGGACGTGCTTCAAACGGGTATTGGGCGTCGAGCACGATCGAAGGGTGCTGCTGAAGCGTCTGCATCGCCCGCGTGGTTCCCGTCCTGGCGAGCGACGTGATCGTGAGTGGAGAAAGCTTGGGGGTGTAGGCAGAACGCAGGGGATCTCGCTCGCCGCAAATCGTGGCGCAGGGCACACGGCGACCGTTTTGCAAGACCGCGAATACGTCAATTCGAAACGTGGGCGGCAGGCCCAAGGTTCCGAAACTGCAACGAAAACCGCACGTCGACGTGCCTCGAACGTTCGCGTGTCGACTCGCGGCGGTCGCGTTGTGAAGTGTGACGGGGATGGATTTCCAAGGGACGCCGCCATGCATCAACTGAAGACGGCGAACCTTGCCGCGTCGGGCTAACGCCCAACCGTCCAGACGGATGCTATTGGAGCCGATCTCCGTACCAGGGCTCGGCTCATGCAGTTCAAAGCCGTGCAGGATTTGGTCCAGATTCTCGTGGTAGACCACGTCAATGCGATGAATCGTCAAACTGGCTGCTCCAACGGTTCTTCAACCGAGCGATTCGATGACGGAAAGTCCCGCCCGAATGTCGCGGCGGTTGGTGTACAGGCCGAACGAGAATCGCATGCAGGGGTTATCGTAGGGGCTGGCACTTGCAATCACACCGTTGCGACACAGTTCGGTTTCGAGCTCGTTGGGATCCCAACCGTTGACGTTGAAACAAACGATTCCAGATGATAAATCTTGGGACATCGGAGTCAGCAATTGAACATGCGGCATCTCCGCGAGTTTCCGTTTACAAAACCGCGCCAAACGGTGGATCCGACGCTGGATGCGTTGTTTGCCGATGGCGAGTTGGAAATCAAAGGCATCGGCGAGCGCCCAACGGTGTTCATAACTGTGGTAGCCGCCCGGTGTCATCCGTCTTCCGATGGCCGCAGAATCGACGAGTCCCTTGCGCCAACATTCGATACGTTCCGCTCCGAACGGCGGGATCGTGGGGCGGACTCGTTTCCAGCCCGCTTCGCTGCCCCAGATGATGCCGGTTCCGCGTGGACCGCACAGTGTTTTGTGGCAGCCGGCGATGAAAAAGTCGCAACTTCCTTCCTGGAGGTTGAAATCTTCAACGCCCAACGCGTGGACGCCATCGACGATCAACAGAATCTTTTGCTCGGCGTTGCGGTCCTGATTCAGATCGGCGATGCGCTCAGCGATCATGGACAGCGGCAGCTTGACACCTGTTGATGAATGCACCCAGGTGACCACGACCACGCGGGTGGCATCGCTGACACCGGAAAGCAATTGGCTCACCATCACGTCCGCACAGGCATCCATCGGAGCATCGTGATCGTACAGCGCTCTTTCGACACGCTTGGCATGGTAGCGATCCGACGCGTAGCCGACGGATGCATCCGACGAATAATGTCCATGCTTGCTTTGAAGGATCTCGTCGTTTTCGTGGAGATCTAAACCGGTCAGCACCAGTCCCAGCCCCATCGTCGTGCTGTCGGTCAGGGCGATCTGATTCGGCGAGCAGCCGAAATACGATGCCACTCGGCAAAGAACGTGAACGTCATTGATTTCCAAATCGTCGTGCGCCCGCTTCGGGTTGCGATCCAGGATTCTTCGGTATCTGGACAGGGCGCGACGCACGGGGCGCGGATGCGAGGCAAACAGCATCGGGGCGAGGTGGACCAGATCGGGCGCGAGTCGAAATTGGCGACGCACCTCAGCCCACGAGTAGGGGCGGCCGGAATGGTTGCCTCTTTTGGAATTCATCTTCGTCTCCACACCGTACTTGTTGAAAGGTACGCTCGAAGCAGAGAATATACTTCAAATCACTCCGTCTGATTGCCTGGTTGTAGAACTGACCCGCCCTCCGAACCAACCGAACGCCCGTGACACGCGATCTGCTTCTGACCGTCAGCATCGGCGAAGACGAGGTCGCAAAGCACACGATTCCTCGGATGCGTCGCTATGCCGAGACGCATCGGGCCGCGTTTCGTGTGATGACGCGAAGCCAGACGTATCGTCGTCCTGTTTTCGCCTATTGGGAAGCGTTGGTTGAACTGTGCGACTCCGATTATGACCGGATCGCGATCCTGGACAGCGATATCCTGGTGCGACGGGGGGCGCCGAGTTTGTTTGAGGTCCCGTTTTCCAAGATCGCAATGAAGCCGTCCGGTTGGGTGGCGCCACGTTTCTTGCAACGCATTCACGACGAAATCGCCGACGATTTCACTGTTCCGGACATGTACAACAGCGGCGTGATCCTGATCTCACGCGACTACGTGAGGACGATCGCCGATGCGATTCAATCGCTCGGAACCCGCATCGAAGAAACGCGTTTTGCCGACCAGGTTTACTTTTGCGTGATGGTCAAGCAAACCGGTTTGACCCCGACGCCCCTGTCGTGGCGTTGGAATCAGCATGATCAAGTGCCCAATTTCAGGGCCGAACTGGCCCACTTCTTGCACTTTCGTGGTCCCGACAAACTGCCTCGCGTCGAGCAGTTTTTGCAGAAAAATCGTAATGATCAATGGGGAGCGGCTTTGTCTTGATTGGCTCGCCGGCGTTGCAGGTTTCAAGTCCTTGATGAGGGATCCGAACGCAAAAAACGGCAGACGCAGGGGTGCGTCTGCCGTTGGCGTTTACCAATCAGAAGGGATCATTGAAGCTGGAAGTCGTAGCTGTCACCCTCGTTGCCGTTGTAATCCATGAATCGGTTTCCGCTGATCAGGGTGTAGCGTCGCGAGCCAGGGTTGCGTTGGTAGACGATTCGTCCGAAGTAGTCGGCACCGTCGCCGCCGTACATTTCGTCACGAATTCCGTCGCCGTAGTCACTCATGTCGTCATCGCCGTCGCCGCCCATCAAGATGTCGAAATCTCGTCCGCCAGCCAGGTCATCGTTTCCGCCTCCTCCGAGCAAGATATCTTCGCCGTAGCCGCCGCGTGCTGTGCTGTCGATGTCGGTCTGGTTGTCGAAATTGTCGTGATGATTTCCGCCTTCAAAATAGATGTAGAAAAATTCGGGGAAATCGAGTGCGACGTCCTTCGCGACCAACGTGTCGCTTCCGTTCCAGCCACGAAACACGACATACAGTCGGGTGTAAGGACCGGCCACGGCTTCAAATTCATACTCCTGGCCATTGAATTCCACGTCGACTCGACCGGACTCGATGGCATCGTTTTCTTCGTCGTCGCGAAACTTGATTTCGCACTGGTCATTGGCCGAGGTCCCGTCAATGATGACGACGCGAGTCGGGCCGTCGTCAAAGGCGAACACGCCTGCGTTGGCGACGCCGCAAAATCCTGCCAGAGCGAGGCAAAAGGTCAATGTTCTAAGCATGGTTCGAGTTTCCGTGACTGAAGGGGGCTGGTGAAGTTTCCGTTGATAGGAATCCCAGCGGACAGCAGCGGGAACTGTTTCACGCGATTCGGCGGATTCGCCAACGCTTTTTCAATTCGGGCACCCGTCTCGCTTCCGATGCCGGCCGTCACTTGCGATGCCACGACCTGACGTTTGCGTATCGTTTTTCCACAGAGCGAACATTGATGATCGAAGCGAGGGCCGATACGATTGACCGCGAAGGACGTTTCGTGCCCTCGCTTTGGACGTTTTCCCATGTCAGAAAAGCCCGCCTACCAGTCGCCTGCACGCAGTTTCGTCAAGGCGGAGAGTCGTCGCGATGCGGTTCGTCGGATGATTCGCCCCGATCCCCTGCTGTCGTCTCTGTACGTCGACGGGGAAAACAAGGACGGGAAAGTGGGCTGGGTCAACGCCATCCGAGATCAATCGGGGGCGGTGTACCGGCTGTTGTTCTATATCGACAAGCTGCGAGTCGCTCCGGAGTTTTCCGATCTGGAGATGTACGAGGTGCTCTACGGTGCCGTGACCGAGCACCAGGAATTGAATTATCCGCGTGCCTTGTTCACGACCACCGGCGCGATCAACCTGATGCGGGACGGTATTCCCGGACAACAGTTCGTCCAGGCGGTCAAACGCGGGATCCTTCAAATCGTTCCCTACACGTTGGGCAGAGACATCAAGACCGCTCATCTTCGCGAGAACGGATACGCCTACCTGTGTATCTATGACCGCGACGGGCAGGGGATACGGGTACTGAACCTCCTGGACTACTTGATGGTGTATGACCATCGAGCGGCCGAAGAGATCCAAGTGCACCAGGAAGACGAATTGGTGATCGGTGACACCCGTTTCGTCCGGCCGTTTTTGCTGAAGTACGCCCAGGGCACGAAGGCAGAGGTCCTGGACACCGCCAGTGTGGCCGAGAGAACGCTCAGGTCAAAAGGGGCGTTCTAGCCTGTCGGCTTGTTTTTCTTGTTTCCCCGGCAAGACTCGGTAGCCGGCCCATTGCGATCCCGATCAAGGCAAAGAAGACGACGGATTCGGATCGCACCGGACCCATGAAGGAAACACACAGGAGCGACCAGCCGAGGTACCAAATGGCGACCACCGCAAGTGTGACGGCTAAGTTTTGCATCGAACGATCGCCTCGGAACAAGCGGCTGAATTTGACAACCAGGTTGCTGATCGCCGCGAGGAACAACAGCAGCCCGATGACTCCGGTCGACACCAGGATTTGAAGATAGATATTGTGCGCCGTGTGATTGGATTTCTGCGACCAGACTTCAAGTTTCCCCTCTTCGCTGGTGATGAAGTAGCCGTGCCCGATCCATTTGGATTTGCTGTACTCCCGCCAAACTTTCGTCCACATTTCTTCACGGCCCGACACCTTGGTCAATTGTCGGGCGGATTGACCACGCGTGATGTACTGAACGGTCGAACTCTTGGAATCCAGGACTGAGCCGAACGACGGATCGACCAGCACGATCACCAATAACAGCACCGCGAACAGGCTGATCGTTGCGGCACGAACCAGGTTGTCAGCGTAGAGAAAAAGCACCAGGCCGACGGTCACCGCCGCCATCAACAACGCCATCCGGCTACTGGCATAAAACAAGACGGTCCCATGAACCAGGCCGCCGACCAGCGCCGCACGCAGCGCCCACCTGTATTTTCCGACAAACAGGCAGAGCACGCAGATCAACAAGCCGATTGACGCGTTGGCACCTGCCGCTGTCGGGTGAACGATTCCCGAGTTGCCGCCCATCATCATGCGTCGATTCAATCCGGAAAGGTCCGGAACCAAAAGTTGAACGGCGATCACAAAGATGCTGAACGCCAGCAGCATTTGTCCGAGCATCCGCAACAGTGATTCGGTGCGGTCTTGCCGGGTTGCCACCAACGCGATCAGCGACGCCAGCACTAGCAGACTCGCCAGCCCGCCGGCTTGCCCGATCGAAACGGCCGGCCGCGGCGTCCACAGCACACTCAACATCGCCCAGGCGAAATACAGGTAGAACGGCAACAGTGGCCGCAAGACGGACGCCGTCTTCGCGTCGCCAAGCCGGGCGAGGAGGGCAGCCGAGCCGCCAAAGAAGACGACCAGCAAAATCAGCAATTTGACGATCGCGAGCGCATCAAGCGATGCGACAGTGGACGGTTCCAGACGACTCGGGATCGTGAACGTCAGGATCGGTAATGCCCAAACCCCGAACGTCGTGATGCGGTGCAAGTAGGCGTCTGATCGAAACATGACTTTCCAAGGGGACGATGATCAACGTGGACGCGTGGCCACGGAAGCTTCAGCCTCGGTCTCACGCCTGACGACTTCCCCTTTGTCGATCCGGATCGGTACCGACGGACTGACGCGATCCGGCGTCTCGGCCAAGTCAGACGATGATTCCTCCCACAGTGCCGCGGATTCAGGATCGAACGAATGGGGCACCGGTTCGATCGGCAGGTACGATCGAAAATCCAGCAAAACGGGAACCCCCATCGCCAAGCCGAACGCAGCGATCAGCCCGGCCATCGCACACAGCGGCTTGTTCGGCGAGACAGGCCGTTCCTCCAGGGTCGCCGGCTGGGACACATTGATACTGGTGATCCGGTGTGATTCCAATTCCTCGTTCAACCGCGCCTGTTCAAGCATCACCGAATGCAACTTGTATCGTTCCTCCAGAACCAAGGCGTTGCGCTGCAGTTTGGATAGCTGTTGTTCATGTTCATTCAGCGCGTTGATTTCGGTGAGCAGGAAGCCCCGTTGTTCTTGCAGTTTTTTTCTGCGTTCCAAAAGCGACTTTTCCGAAGCCAGGTCCACGATCTGGCTGGCGAACAGTTGTTGGTGCGTCGGGTTGATCACTTCCCGTGACTCAGTCAATTCCGAGTCCTGAGCGTCAACGATCTCGCGAGCTTTCTCGAGTTGTTCGCGAATCGAAGTCAGCTTGGGGTGGCCCGTTTTGAATTTCGCCGCGTACTCGTTTTCAAGCACTTCCAATTGGAACAGGGTCGTCCTCATGTCATTGTGCGCCTTCCGTTCAAGTCCGCTGGTTTGTTCCGTCACGGTGCGAGCGACCGAGTTGGCCAATAGGTCGGCATAGGTTTCCGCGCGCATCCCAAATTCGACCAGATCCGCTTCGACTTTGAACAGTTCGCTGGAAACTTTTTCGAGTTGGGTTTCCAATTGTTTTTGGCGGCCATCCAGGGTGGCAAATCCGGCCGCGTTCTTGGCGTCTCGGATTTTGCTCTGAACCTCATCAAGTTGCTGCTTCAGTTCCGCGTCCTGTTCCCGAAAGAAAGCGTAGGTGCCGCGCGTGCGGTTGACTTGTGCATGATGGGCCAAGTAGGCATCGACCCAATTGGAGACGATCGTCTGAGCGACCTGAGGGTTCGTTGATTTGAATTCAACCTTGACCAAGCTCGATTTCTCTGACGCCGAAATATCCATCGACTGCTCCAACGCCCGGATCGCTCGCTCTTCGGTACTGATCGGATCGATGTTGCTGACCCAGGTCTTCAACGAGCCGATCCATGTTGCCAGACGATTTTTCGATGGTTCTTCAGACGCACCGCCGGCGCTGGGGAGTTTCTCGTCAAGGATCAAGTCGGGGCCAAGACGCTCGACCACATCCTCCATGATCGTCCGACTGTGCATCACATCCAACGTCGTTTCGACCTCGTCTTCGCGAGTCTTGACGGGGGCGTCGGGGTTCCCGACGACCGACATGGTGGGGTCCAACGTCGCGCTTTCGTAGCCGACGCGCAGCAGCAGCTTGGAAACGGAACGGTACTGCCGCGGGGCGTACAACACCACAGCCACCGCGATGGCAATGACAGTGACGAAGGAAAACGCAGCGGCAAACCAGTGACGTCGAAGCGAAGTCCGCCACATGAAAAAGGAGTTCATAGAATTCGTGCAACGATTTGAACGGGAGGACGTGAACTGGGGAGAAACCGATGGCGAAGACAGACTCGATGCTAATTTCGAGCCGGTACAAAGCCCCCGCCACGGTCTGGTTCTCGGGTAGAAACAAGCGTCCGGGGTGCGTTTTTGAGATTATGAACGGTTATCCGGTCCCACGTCGACGCCCCCCAGGCAGCCCCGGCGAAACAATCGCAACATGATTGACGACCGGCGGAATTCACTCAAGTTGGTTGGACACTTGGGTTTTAGGGCAGCCCGGGCGCCAGACGGAACCGCGTCGTGTCCTCGCGTTTGTGCCCGTAGGCTCGCGCCAAACGGCTGATCATCGTTCGGTATCAGTCGGTTCGCGTCAGCGCCCGGGCACCTGGTT
>NZ_JANZKV010000284.1 GCF_025060895.1 Stieleria sedimenti
GGCTAAACACCAACGGTTGCTGACCTCTTTTCCGCTCGACTGACGCCAACCGAGAACACGAAATTGACACATCGCTATGCCCGAACTCAACGCACCCGCAACCAGCAAACCCGCCGTCACCGCCGTCGTGGCGATGACCCCCAGCGGGGTGATCGGATTGGACGGGACGATGCCGTGGCGGCTGCGTCAGGACTTGCAGCGGTTCAAGCGGATGACGATGGGTGGCGTGTTGGTGATGGGCCGCAAGACCTTTGATTCGATCGGGCGGGCCCTGCCCGGCCGGCGGACGATTGTCGTGTCCCGCCAACCGGACCTGTCATACGAGGGCGTTGAGATCGCGTCTTCACCCGAAGCGGCCCTGCAGCTGGGCGGCCAGACGCCAATCTATGTGGTCGGCGGGGCAGAAATCTATCGCCAACTGATCGATCGCTGCGACCAGATTTATTTGACACGCGTGCTCTCGGGCGTCGCTGGCGACACCGAACTGGAGCTGGATCTGTCAGATTTCCGCACGGTGGAGCAATTTCGGGTCCCGGCGGGACCGGCCGACGCGGTGCCGACCGAGTTTTTTCGGATGGTCCGGCATCGCCGGAGTGAAAATTCCTGAAAAGGCTCGAAAGTGGCCATTGAGCAAAAAGGGGACCATTCGCTATAGTCCGGGATTCTTGGCCAGCACTTTTTCTGACTTTCTGCGGTCGCGTTCCCTCCCGGGGGCGTCTCCAACCGCAAGGTGCTGTGTCTTCATAGTTTTAGCACGATGATTTTGCAGGAGCCTCGCCATGCCCCGTTTGTTGGGCGTCGACATCCCGAACGACAAACAGATCCAGTATTCGTTGACCTATCTCTACGGCGTCGGCCTTCACACGGCCCGCGAAGCCTGTGAGAAGCTCGGCGTGGACCCGACGCGCGCCGCCAGCGACCTCGGGGAAGATGAGCTGGGTCAAATCGCAGCATTGCTGGAACGTGAATACACGGTCGAAGGTCCACTGCGTCGCCAAACGACTCAGAACATCAGCCGGTTGCGCGAGATCAAGTCGTACCGCGGCATGCGGCACCGCATGGGATTGCCGGTTCGCGGACAACGCACCAAGACCAACTCGCGTACCCGTAAAGGGCCCAAGAAGACGGTCGCCGGAAAGAAAGGCGTCAAGGATCTTCGCTAAACGTCTGGCGGATTCGCCCGGCGATTTGCGTGCCGAGCCCCTCCCCCGACGTCTCAAGACATATTTTCGTTTGGTCCAAAGCAGCTACGGCGTCACTGACGCGTCGCGCTTTGGCCTCCCCTCCAGTTCGACATTAACCGTTTGAAGTTTTAGGACTTTGCAGTGGCAAAGAGCAACAAAAAGAAACGAGTACGGCGAAACGTGACCAACGGCATCGCCCATGTTCACGCGACGTTCAATAACACGACGGTGACCATCACCGACGTCAAAGGCGACACGCTGTGCTGGGCAAGTGCCGGAACCAGCGGTTTCAAAGGCAGCCGAAAGAGCACCCCGTTCGCCGGCCAGTGTGCCGCCCAACAAGCCGCCGAAAAGGCGTCGAAGTTCGGCATGCGAGACGTCGAAGTTCGCGTCAAGGGCCCCGGATCGGGACGTGAAAGTGCCATCACGGCGCTCCAAGCGGCCGGACTGAAGGTCAAATTGATCGAAGACGTCACGCCGATTCCGCACAACGGATGCCGACCGCGGAAAAAGCGTCGCGTCTAGTAGATCGGCCCCTCGTCTACTCATTACCCCCGCATTTGCACTCCCAAGCGACAGGATCACAACCATGCATATCCGTTGGCGTGGAATGGAACTTCCCAGTAATCTGGAAGTTGACCGCGATTCCCTTTCCCAAACGTACGGCAAGTTCATCGCCGAACCGTTCGAACGTGGCTTCGGCACCAGTGTCGGCAACAGCCTCCGACGCGTCCTGCTGAGCAGCCTGATGGGTAGCGCCGTCACGCAGATCAAGATTCGTGGCGCCCAGCATGAGTTCACCAACATCCCCGGCGTCTTGGAAGACGTGACCGAAATCGTCCTCAACGTCAAAAGCTTGGTGGTCCGCAACCACAGCGAGGCGACGCGGGTGATCACGATCGAAAGCGACAAAGCCGGTGAACTGCGCGCCGGTGACATCGAAACCGATTCCGATGTCGAAATCATTAACAAAGACCTCGTGCTCGCGACGCTCACCGAAGACACGCCATTCATGATGGAAATGGTCGTCGAAAACGGCCGCGGCTATGTACCGGCGACCGAGCACAGCAGCGCCGATCACGAAATCGGAATCATTCCCATCGACGCCGTCTATAGCCCGATCACCCGCGTTCGATACGAAGTCGAAGAAACCCGCGTCGGGCAGAAAACCAACTACGACAAGCTGATTCTGGAAATTTGGACCGACGGTAGCGTCAACCCCGAACTGGCACTCGTCGAATCGGCAAAGATCCTCCGCAAACACCTCAACCCGTTCGTTCAATATCGCGAACTCGGACCGAGTATCTTCTCGGCCGCTCGCGGTGGCGCGGGGTCGCCCGAAGCTCAACTGGAAGCCAAGTTGAACATGACGCTCGCAGACCTGCGATTGTCCGTGCGGGCAAACAACTGCCTGGAAAGTGAAAACATTCAAACGGTCCGTGATCTCGTTCAACGCAACGAAGATCAGCTGTTGGAAGTCCGGAACTTCGGCGATACCACGCTGAACGAAGTCCGCGAAAAATTGGCCCAATACGGATTGCACCTCGGCATGCGAGTGCCGGCGCAACCCATGTTCTAGCGGACGCCTCGCCGCGGATCCGCTCGAAAACACCTACGCACAAATACACCCCCAACCCTATCCGAATACGTCATGCGACACCGACGACGTGGCCGCACGCTGGGACGCAGTCCCAGCCACCGAAAGGCCCTGCTGAAAAACCTTGCCAGCGCTCTGTTTCTGACCGAGCGTGATGCCGAACTCGACGACAACGCCCCCAAGGTTGCCGGTCGAATCACCACCACGCTGCCCAAAGCGAAAGAAGTGCGGTCGCTGGTCGAAAAATGCATCACCATCGCCAAGAAATCGCTCCCGCACGCCGAAGAAGCGGCCAAGTACGCTTGCGACGCCGACCGTGGCAGTGACGAGTATAAGAAGTGGCGAAAAAGCGAAGACTGGCAGAAGTGGGCCGCGGCCCGCGCTCCCGTCGTCGCCGCACAGCGACGCATCGTTCAATTGATCGGTGACAAACAAGCGACCGCCGTCCTGTTTGACACCATCGCACCACGCTACGTCGATCGCGATGGCGGCTACACCCGCGTCGTCCGTCTGGCAATCCCGCGACTCGGCGATGCCGGCACCCGGGCGATCCTTGAACTGGTCGGAAAGAACGACCGCGTCTCGCGAAAAGCCGAACGACCCTCGTTCGCCGATGACAGCGATAGCAGCGACAACGATGCGGAAACGACGCCCGAACCCGTCGCAGCAGCCGCGGATTCCGACGACGAACAGTCCTGAGTTCCGCGGTAGCGGGCTGTCGATTTTCCGATATCAGCGCGTCAATGCCAGCCCGACGCGTTAGCGAGGGGCGACACGTGGCCCCTTGCTCACACACGCGGGCTTAGAGCGACAGCCCGCGAGCCGTGGGCTTCACTGTGAAAGACCGGAGGGCTCGCGCCCTGCCGCTAACAAAAAACTCCCTGCTTGGCATCGCCTACGCCCCGCACGCCGCGGCATCGACAAACCAACGCGTCGGTTTGATCCGCTGCGACGGGTAGCGATTCGAATCGGGTTCGCCTAAAAGAACCTGCTTCAGGGCCTGCTGTTTTGCTTTGCCAGCGGTCATCAACCAGATGTTTCGCGCCGATTCAATCGCCGGAAACGTCAGCGTGTACCGAAAGCCATCAAACTTCGGCACCCAATTTTCGACGAACCAGCGGTTCTGTTCGCCCAGCGCCAGGGTGCCGGGGAACAACGACGCGGTGTGTGCGTCATCGCCCATGCCCAGCAGCATCAGATCCCAGGCCGGAAACGGCTCGTCGAAGTGGTCACGAAGCGTCTGCTCGTACTGCTCCGCTGCTTCGGCCGGTGCATCGACATTCACGGGTACGGCATGAATGTTCGCCGCCGGAATGTCAGCCTTACTCAGCAATGCGGTGTGGACCATACGAAAATTGCTGTCGGCATGGTCGTGGGGCACGTTGCGTTCGTCCCCCCAAAACCAATGGATTTGGTCCCAGGGAAGCTGACGCTCGCTCAGCATTTCATAGACGCGACGCGGGGTCGAGCCGCCCGATAGGGAAACACGAAAGACGCCGTTCTGCTTGACCGCTTGCTCGGCCAACTCGCAAAAGGAATCGGCCACGGCCAGTTGCAACGAGGCGACATCGCGGAAGGGATCAAAGGGATAGTTCATGGTCAGAAGGGGTAATCGGATTCGGGCGTCGGGGCGCGTAGATTCTATCAGTCGATGGACGCCAGCCCACGGGCCCTTCAGCCGAAAAGAACGTCGTGCTGCGGCGGCCGCCCTTGATCTCGATGACGGTGCATCAGCCCAAGCTTCTGGAGCACAAGTCGCACCAAGAACGCCGGGTTGGTCGTCAGATAACGTTTGAACAATCGCTTCGGTTCGTGTGCCAATCGAAACAACCATTCCAGCCCGTGGCGTTGCATCCACGGCGGCGCCTGGGCCAGCATGCCGGCGTGGAAGGCAAACGCGGCACCGACGGCAACCAGGGGCATGTTTAGGCGATCACGCATTTCATACGTGAACACCTCCTGCCTGGGGCAGCCGAGGCCGACGAAACAGATCCCCGCGCCGCTGGAATTGATTTCCTCGGCCAGCTCGTCGCGTTCCAGTTGCGTCAACGTGCGAAAACGACTGCTGCGCCTGCCGGCGATCCGCAGCTCCGGAAATTGCCGGCACAGCGAGTCGGAAAACCTTGCCAACACTTCCTCGGTTGACCCGAACAAAAACACCGGGACGGACTGCCGTGCGGCTGCCTGGCAAAGCTTCAGCGTCAAATCAGGGCCGTACACCCGGTCGTCCAGCTTGCAGTCGTGCAACAGATTCAACGCCCAACGAACCGGTTGGCCGTCGGGGCAGACCAGATCAAATTGATTGAGACGATATTGATGTTCGGGATCGGTGACCCCCGTCATCACACCGTGCACCGCTAGTGCGGTGACGGACATCGCTTGGCGGCCCACGGCCGCATCGATCACCTTGGCGACGGCCGACTCATAGTCGATCGCGTTGACACCGATGCCGAGAACGTTTCGCTTTCCGAGGTCGATCAATTTGATTCAGGATGGGTTGAAAATAGGTGTCCGGCACCTTTTAGTGAGGACGTTGGTGTCCAGCCTTTA
>NZ_JANZKV010000285.1 GCF_025060895.1 Stieleria sedimenti
TATTGGGCTTTAGCCGCCTGCTGTCGCTGCGTCGCAGCGACCGGGAATCGCCTCAAGGCTAAACACCAACGGTTGCTGAACCCTTTTCCGCGGCGCCCTGAGTAGAAAAAGTTGACGAAGCGCTAGCGATTGGCGTGTGCCCGCCGCCGCGCGGTTTCCGATTCGAACCCCAAGCTGTAGGGGCGATAGACCAGGATCGGATCGGCGACCAATGCCCCGAAACCTCGCGTGCGAGGATCGATCCCCTCGCGATGCAACGCCAGGGCCAGCGCGACGTCACGCACCTGGGTTCGGTGAGTCGTCTTGGGCGGCACCATCGATCGCCAAACGTGACTGACCCGCGTGTCGACTGAAAAGCTCGCGATCCAGCTGTCAATTTCCGCTGCCGCAAAGTTTAGCTTCGACGCGGCCAACAGTGCCGTCACGATCCGCGACGGCGATTCGGTCGGATCGTTTAACACCCGCCGGCAATCCGATTCGACCGCCTGATCGCAATCGTAACGCAAGCCGATCACCAACCGGTCACGCAAATCGATCGGCGCGTCGGCCAAAAAACTGCCGACGAGTCGCGACAGAACGCGGCGCTCGTGATCACGCAGAGCCTCGGGGCCGCTGCCGGGATTGCTCAAGTGTGCGACCAGTCGTAGCGTCGCCCCGTCGGCCGGCTTCAGGTTGCGGCCCGAAGCCAACGAAAGCACGACCGACCACGACGCAATGTCGTGTCGGTCGAGCGTCTCGATCTCTGCGTAGCGATTCGCATCGATCGCTACTCCCGCCAGCAAACGCCCGATCTCGGGGCGATCTTGGACGGCCGCGGCGAAAATCAATCGGGCGTCGTGACCGCCACCGGCGGAATCACGAAACTGTTCCCATCCGGTCAGCTCGCGACCGTCGAACGAAGCGTCGTAGAGAAAACGCTCCAGCAGGATCTCTCGCTCCCGCATTTCCAGACGACTCAACAAACGCTGCTTGGAAAGATAAAGCTCCAAGTCCGGGGGCGGGAACGGATTGGCGCGAAGCAGGGCTTTGATTTGTTCTGCCAAGGCCTCGCTGTGAACCGCCATCTCGATCAGTCGCGTCTCCGATCGCCTACGCGTGGAAAATGAATCGGCGGCCAACCCCGCGACCAGTGCTTCTAATTCAACCAGTGCGATGACCCGGGCGGCTGATCCCGATGGTTCTGCCAGCGGCGACGCCGGCACTTGCGAATGAACCCGATCGCCGATCAACGCCGAGAACGTGAAGGCGAAGAGCCAAAAGAAACGGACATCGGGTCGGCACATCGGCGATCATGAAAACAGTTGGTTGTTTGCAAGGTAAGAAACCTTAGCCCGTCCCGATGGCGATTCTGATCTTGCAGCTGGATCATTGGCTCAATTCCTCATCGGAAGACGGCACGGGTTCGGGTACACTGCGCGACCGCTACAACCCGAACGTCCTATCGACTAACTCGATTGCCAATTCACCGCACCATGAAACTGATCTGTTTCGAAGACGAATCTGTCAACCGGCTGCAGCCGATCACCCTCGCGCGGCCCGCTTATGCGATCACGTGTGCGAGCTATCAGTTGGTGGATTGGTTGAAGCTGTTGCCCGGCGAACTGACGGTTTCGATTCGCAACTACTTGGCGCCGATTCAATTGTTGGAATCGAATCTTTCCGCTCCCTCGTGGGACACGGTCCGGGGCGAAGAGATTCTGCTGGTCAACGCGCGATTGGTCCCGCGCGTCGACACCCTGACGGCCCTCAAGTCACTCTGTGCGGCCACCGTTGCCGGTGTGGTCCGCTGCGATCGGACCGGCGCGATCTTGGCCGCCCGTCTGACGGCGAAGGAATCGTCGATGCTCGATTCGCTGCCGCCGAACCCGGCCGACAAGGTGGAGGAGCCTGCTTCGCCGTTTCAGAAAGCGGCTCGCAAAGCCGTCGGAGACCTGGAGAACCGTAGTGATAGCGGCGTGGTCAAGCCGTTGTTGGAACTCGCCGCTGATCTGCCCACCGATTCACTTCCGATCAGCCCGGACGACCTGCCGGCATTCGGTTGGCCCCACGAAGTCGTCGCCTGGCACATGACGGAGATGCCGACGGCCATGCAATGGCGACTGGCACGCGGTGGATACACCGAAACGGCAGACGGTGTGTTCGTCGCCGACGGTGTCTCGATCGGACAGTATGCCGCCGTCGATACCAGCGACGGGCCGATCCTGTTGGACGAGAACGTCAAAGTCGGTCCCTTTTGTTTGTTGTCCGGACCGGTTTATGCCGGACCCGGGACACGTATCATCGAACACGCGGCGCTCAAGGATGGTGTTGCCCTCGGTCACACCGTGAAAATCGGTGGTGAAGTGGAAGCCTCGGTCATCGAGCCATACACGAACAAGCAGCACCACGGGTTTCTCGGTCACAGCTATTTAGGAAGCTGGATCAACCTGGGCGCCGGGACGTGCAACAGTGACCTCAAAAACACGTACGGCAAAATTAATATCGAGTACGGGAACGAAAAGATCCCCTCCGGCATGCAGTTCCTCGGCTGCATCATGGGCGACTACAGCAAGACCGCGATCAATACCAGCATCTTTACCGGAAAGGTCATCGGCGTGTGCAGCATGCTGTACGGGTTCGCGACGTCAAACGTTCCCAGCTTTGTCAACTATGCCCGACTGTTCGGGCAGCAATCGTTGCTGCCGGCCGAGGTCATGGTCAACACCCAGCAGCGCATGTTCTCGCGTCGAAATGTCGAACAGCGGGAATGCGATATCCAGCTGATTCATGACATGTACAAGTTGACGATCGCCGAACGCGATCGCGCCGATCACGACGGGTTCTAGAGACCGAACGGGCAACGGTGGTGCGTTTGCATGCAAACGTCTCCCCGGGGACATCTCCCCGGGGCCAGACCCCGGGGTGAATGGGGAAGGTGAATGGGGAGAGACCCCGGGGTGAATACGGGGTGAATGAAGACGGGACCGAAATGGGGGGCAGCGCCGTCGAGGGGTGCTGACGGCGGTGCGACCCCGTTCGGGGTCGTGTGGTGTGGCATTTCTCGGGTCCGGCGGTGTTCGCTTCGCTCGACCGCCGGCTACGTTGCTAGCATCCCATTCGGGATGCGGGCTCTGATGGGGACAGACCCTGCAGCGGCACGGACCCGGCTACGTTGCTCGGGGGGGCTCTGATGGGGACAGACCCCGCAGCGGCAGCGGTCCGGCAGGGGCGTCGGCGACCGGCAGCGATTGATCTGGTATTCTTGGTCCCCCGTCCTGTCCGTTTCCCCCTCCTGGATCACACCATGATGTTCTCTCGATTGATGATGTTTGCCCTCGCGTTCGGTTGGCTTGCCGCCGCACTGATCGTGACACCCGACGCACACGCCGACGTTTATGAACTGCGGATTTATAAGACAGCCGAAGGCAAGCTCGATGCGCTCAACGCTCGCTTCCGCGACCACACGATGCGGCTGTTCAAGAAGCACGGTATCGAATCGATCGGTTACTGGGTTCCCACCGACGAAGAGGCCTCCAAGGACACGCTGATCTACGTGATCAAGCACGCCAGTCGTGAAGCCGCCGCCGAGTCTTGGCAAGCGTTCATCGCCGATCCGGAGTGGAAGAAAGCCGCTGCGGAATCCGGCGTCGGACGATTGGCCAAGCCGCCGGAATCGATCTACATGGAGGCAACGGACTACTCGCCCGAATATGAAAACGCCCAAGGCGATGAAGACGACGTCTTCGAGTTGCGGATCTACAAAGCCCGCGAGGGCACCCTCGGCAAACTCGATGCACGGTTCCGAGATCACACCATCGACCTGTTTGCCAAGCATGGCATCAAATCCGTCGCCTATTGGCATCCGACCGACGAGCCCGATTCGAACGACACGTTGATCTACATCATCGAGCACGAGAGCGCGGACGCGGCCAAGCAATCCTGGAAGGCCTTCGGATCGGACCCGGCGTGGAAAAAAGCCGCCCGCGAATCCGGTGTCGGTGGCTTGGCCAAAAAGCCCGAATCGATCTACATGAAGTCGACGGATTACTCGCCGATCCAATAAGCCGCGTCGCGATGCACGATCCGATCCTGCCCGGGAAAGTCCTGCTCTGCAACTGCAGGAGACGCACGGAAATTCCTCAGGATTAACGGCTTTGACGATAAACCCGCTCAAGATGATCGCACCGGGGCTTCGATATGCCAGTTAGGAGGCTCCAGGTGGACCCGGGTGGTGCTGAATCGGACTCCAGCGATGTGCCTCCGGACGAGTCACACGGTCGGGGACAATGCGAGATCCCACTTGCAAACACGCGAATCGAGCCCCGATCTTATTGCTAGCGTGCATCGTCACGTTCGGCAATCTCAGCGTCGGTTGCAGCCGCTCCAAGTACCGTTTGGCGGCTGACCAGGAAGCGTACAACGCGATCGCCCAGCGCAACGGCGACCCGCGTTGGAGCACGGTGAAGTACGACATCGAGCCGGATCCGCGGAGCCGCTACGCCGACGTCTACGATCCGGACTGTCCACCGATCCCGATCGACGATCCAGCCTCGCAGCAGTACATGCGATGCGTCGACGGCAAAAAAGGTTGGCAGCATTGGCACGACGGCGGGATCCGCGCCGGGCTGGAGAATCCCGCTTGGCTGGCGTTGCTGGGCGAGTACGTCGAACTCGCTGACGACGGCGCGGTCATGCTGGACATCGATTCCGCACTGCGTCTGGCCTACGTCCATTCGCCGAATCATCAATCGCAGCTCGAGACACTCTACTTGTCGTCGTTGGACGTCACCCGCGAGCGATTCGAATTGGACACCCAATTCTTTGGCGGATATGACATCGGCTACAGCCACAACGGTGTGATCACTCCTGCGCGACTGGCGCACGACGGGAGCCGCTGGGTGATTGCTCCACCCCAGGCAGGCGTGCAAAGCAACGTGCTGGCGATCGGCACGACCGGACAGCGGCGTGCGTTGGAAACCCGCCGGCAATTCGCGACCGCGGGAACCCTGCTGACCGGTTTTGCCAACTCCTTCGTTTTTGAATTCACCGGGCCGGACGCCGGGCTTTCCGCCTCGCTGTTGAACTTCACGTTTCTGCAGCCCCTGTTGCGCGGTGCCGGCCGCGACATCGGGCTCGAAGGCCTGACGCAAGTCGAGCGGACGTTGTTGGCCAATCTGCGATCCTATGCGCAATTTCGCCAGGGCTTTTACACGCAAGTTGCCATCGGTGAATTGGGCGTCGTCGGTCCGCAGCGAAACGGGCGCGGCACCAGCCTGCAGGTGTTCGGCGGCCAGGCACAGCTCGGTGGTTACGTCGGTTTGTTGCGACAGTTGCAACAAATCCGCAACGCCGAAGACAACTTGAATTTGCAAATCCGAACGCTCGCCCAGTTGGAAGCGTTGCTCGTCGCGGGGCTGATCGATCTGGTCCAAGTCGACCAATTCCGTCAGAACGTCGAACGCGATCGGGCCAGTTTGCTGCAAAGCCGAAACGATTTTCTGAGATCACTTGACCAATACAAAGCCTTCACGCTCGGATTGCCACCCGACTTGCCGGTCGATTTGAATGACGATCTGATCCACCAATTTCAACTGGTCGATCGCGCGGCGACCGCCATTCAAGACACCATCGCCGAACTTCAAACGCGGCCGAGCGAACTGGGCCAGAACCCCGATCCGGCAGCCATCGAATCGCTCCGTGGTGACGTCTATGAACTCGTCCAACCGCTTCGCCAAAACCTGGGCAACGTGGCCGACGATTTAACGTTGACCAAGGATTCGATCCCGCTTCGCCGCCGCGCCATGGATGAGGCGGCCAAGGAAGCTTTCGACCGCGAGATCGCCGAACTGGACACCGGCTACGCCGACTTGCTGGTCCAGCTGGAACGCATCGAAGTCGAAGTGGAACGGATGAAAGCAGGCTTGCCGCGGCTGCCCGATCCGGACGAACTCTCGCTCCGCCTGGATGATGAGGAAGATGACGCAGCGTCCGTCGCGGATGGGCCCGACAGCGACTCACCCGACAGCGACTCACCCGACAGCGATGCAACGATCGCCGAGTTGGTCGATTCGTCAGCGGACGCGACCAGCGAGATCGACCGCACCGTGATCCTGCTTCGCAAGATGCTGCGGCTGATCCAAGGCTCCATCCTCGTCCAAGCACGGGCCCGATTGGAAGCGGTCAGCGTCGACACGATCGCCTTGGAGACCGAGCAAGCGTTTCAGATCGCGCTTCAAAATCGTTTGGACTTCATGAACGGGCGGGCGGCCTTGGTCGACGACTGGCGGCAGATTCAAATTGCCGCCGACGCGTTACAGTCGGTGTTGGATTTCAGCGCCAGCGGATCGGTCCGGACCGATCGCAACAATCCGCTCAGCTTTCGTGGTTCGACCGGCAGCGCCGCGGTCGGCCTGCGTTTCGACGCGCCACTGACGCGTCTGTTGGAACGCAATCAGTATCGTGAATCGCTGATCAACTACCAGCGCAGCCGCCGCGCGTTGATTCAATCGCACGACTCGTTGCATTTAGGGCTACGTGTTCTGCTCCGCGAGATCGAGCAGTTGCGGACCAACCTGGAAATCCAGCGTCGCGCCGTTGCGATCGCCATTCGCCGCGTCGACGTGACCGGATCGGCGCTTTACGCTCCGGTCCCGCCACCGCAACCCGGCCAGCGTTCGGCGCCGTTCGGACCCACCGCGGCGATCAACCTGTTGTCGGCCCAGTCGGCGCTGCGCGATACCCAGAATTCGTTCTTGACGGCGTGGCTGAGCTACTACGCGGCGAAGCTACGCCTGGCGCGGGAATTGGGCGTGATGGAACTGGATCTGGAAGGCCGCAGAGTCGCATCGCCGCTGCCCGGCGAAGTCCCCCGGTTGGAATTCGACACGACGGAACTTGAACCGTTGCCACCGCCGATCAGTCAAGCGCTGATCGATGCGGCACAGCTTCCCACAGAAGGTCTGATCGAAGCGGTCGAGTGAGCCCGGTGCAGCGGCGATGGACGTCCGGGCCACGACCTGGCGGGCCAGATGCCCATCCCACGTCTGCAGGAAACCGGGGGATCGTTTGCGTTTTTGCAAATCCCAGCGGCTTTTTGTCCACGTTTCTTTTTGGTTGATGGTCTTATCAGGCCTCGAATCGGTTTACGATAGGTACCCCTTTCGCGCATCGCTCGCCACCCGAACGGCTGACGCTGTGAAGCATTTTCCCCCTGTGTTTCTTGAGGTTTTAGCGGCAGGGCGCGAGCCCTCCGGTTCTTCCTCTTTGCCAAAACACCGGAGGGCTCGCGCCCTACCGCTAAAAAATGCTTCACAGCGTTACCCGAACGGGGCCTGTCTCCCTCCGGCACCAGAATCCTCCCGATGATGTCGCTCGACTCCCCTCCAGCCCGCCGCGCGTCGTCGCCCGAACCGGTTGACGGCGACGCGACGGGATCGTTGCTCACCACCGCAACCGAGCCGACGCGACAAAAACGCTGGATGTTGCGGATCATTCTGCTCCTCTCCTTGCTGGGCATTCTGATCGGTGGAACGGTTGTCTTGCCGGGGCTGCCCCTCACGCCGGTCGACGGCCCGCACTTGACCCACACCGTCTCGCGCAGCGACTTGGTCGTCTCGGTCACCGAGCAAGGCACGCTCGAAAGCAGCAACAACACGGAAATCAAATGCCAGATCCGGGGCTTCAGCACGATCATTTGGGTCGTCGAAGGCGGCACGGTCGTCCAGCCCGGTGACGAGCTGGTGCGTTTGGACACCAAACGCATCGAGGACGCGATCGGAAAACACACGACCGACGCGCACATGGCCCGAGCCACCTATGAGCGGACCAAGGCCGATGTGGCCAAGGCCGAAATCGCGATCGATGCGTATCTGGAAGGATCCTACAAGACGCAGCGCCAGGGGCTGCAGCAGCAATTAAAAATCGCGCAGTCCAACTTGGAAACCGCGCAGAAAATGCTCGGCCACAGCGAAGACATGTTTCGACGCGGTTACGTCAGCGAGTTGGAAGTGGAGGGTAACCGGTTCACGGTCAAGCAGGCCGAGTTGGAATTGGGGGTTCGCGAAACCGCGGTCATGGTGCTCGATAAGTACACCAAGGAGATGCAACTGGAAACACTCCAAGGTCAACTCCGGGCGCAAAAATCCAAGTTGCTTGCCGACGAAGCCGGGTTGGCGATGGATGAAGGACGTCGCGACCGGGCGATCCGAGAGTTGGACGAATGCGTGATCACCGCCGGGCGAACGGGATTGGTGATTTACCCTCCCTCGGAACAATGGAAAGAGACACCGGACATCGCCGAAGGCAAGACGGTTCGCAAGGATCAGGTGTTGTTGTTGATGCCCGATCTGACGCAAATGCAGGTCAAGGTGGCCATCCACGAATCGCTGATCGATCGCATTGAGAAAGGGTTGTCGGCGACGGTCAGTCTGCCCGAACTGACTGTCGAAGGAACCGTCAAATCGGTCGCCACCGTCGCCGCGCCCGCCGGGTGGTGGACGGGCAACGTCGTCAAGTACGACACGATCGTTGACCTGCCGTCGGTGGCGGGGCTCAAGCCGGGCATGACGGCCGAAGTCGAAGTCATCATGGCAACGCACCAGGATGTGCTGACCGTTCCCGTTTCCTCGGTGGTCGAAACCGAAGACGAATCCCTGTGTTGGGTTCAGACTCCGACCGGATTCCAGCGTCGTGTCGTGATGCTAGGCGACAGCAATGAAGTGTTCATCATCGTCCTGTCGGGATTAAACGAAGGCGACGAGGTGGTGCTCAATCCGCTGCAATTCGTCGACGAAGCAGAGGGCGAGGCACGGCAAAGCTTTGACGACAAGGAGCCCGGCGAAGACCGGATGCCCGTCCAAGGAGATCCGCATGTCTAAGTGGATCACACGCGGCATCTTTACCGTGCTGTTTCTTGCGATTCTCGGCACCGCCGGCAGCCTGATGATCTCGGCGTCATCGACCCAAGACAGCGGCCCCAAGCTGACACACACCGTGTCCCGCGGGGACATGCAGGTCACGGTGACCGAACAAGGCGTTCTGGAAAGTTCCGAAAACACCGAAATCAAATGCAAAGTCCGCGGCCAAAACACGGTCATTTGGGTGATCGAAAACGGCACGCAAGTCAAACAGGGCGACGTGCTGGTGCGGTTGGACACGCTGGAGATCGAAGACGCCATCAACGAACGGACCAAGTACGCCCACTGGTCCCAGAGCGGTGCCGAATACTCCAAAGCCGAGGTGGCCCGCGCGACTCTCGCGATCAACGAGTATCTCGAAGGACGCTATGTTTCGGAGTTGTTGACGCTTGAGAAAGACCTGGCCGTCGCGGAGTCCAATCTGCGGACGGCGAAGAACATGTTGGCGCACTCCAAACGCATGTCCGAACGAGGCTACGTGAGCGAATTGGATGTCGAACAAAAAGAATTCTCATTGACCCAAGCGGAGTTGAACTTAAACGCCACGAAGACACGCATCGAAGTGTTGAAAACGTATACCAAACAGATGGAACTGGAAACGCTCAACGGCAATTTGAAATCGATCAAGGCGACACACGCGGCCAACGTCGAACGTGCCGTCCTGGATGCCAACCGACGCGATCAAGCACTCGAAGAATTCGAGCACTGCGTCGTCAAAGCGGAGAAAGATGGTCTGGTGATCTATCCCTCGGCGGCCGCTTGGAAAAATTCTCCTGACATCGCCGAAGGCGCAACGGTGCACAAAGACCAAGTCCTGATGCTGATGCCCAACTTGTCCAAGATGCAAGTCAAAATCGGCATCCATGAATCTGTCGTCGACCGCATCGAGCCCGGCATGCACGCCACGGTGAGTTTGCCCGAACTGGCGATGGACGCAACCGTTTATTCGATCGCTTCGGTGGCGCAGCCGACGGGTTGGTGGACCGGCAACATCGTCAAGTATGACTGCATCATCCAGTTGCCATCGATCGAAGGGCTGAAGCCGGGCATGAGTGCGGAAGTCGAAGTCGTGATGGCGGACTACCAAGACGTGCTGACCGTCCCCGTCTCGGCCGTTCTCGAGACCGAAACCGAAACACTGTGCTGGGTGATGGTCAACGGCGAACCGCAGCGCCGCGAGATCACGCTCGGCGACAGCAACGATGTCTTCATCATCGTCCAAGGCGGACTCCGCGAAGGCGAGGAAGTCGTGCTCAATCCGTTGTCGTTTGTCGACCAGGCTCAACAGGCCGCACTCCGCACGATCGACGAGACGAAGCCATGAATGCCCTGTTGCGCACGATCACGACCGGCGTCAAAAGTCTGCTGCTGCAGAAAATGCGCGCCGCCTTGGCGGCGCTGGGGATCTTCATCGGAACCACCACGGTGATCTGGTTGGTCGCGATGGGCGAAGGGGTCAGCCATCGCGCCCAAGAGCAAATCCTGGAACTGGGTGCCAAGAACATCATCGTCCGATCGGTCGAACCGAATTCTTCTCAAGACAACGCGAACAGCCGGGTCAAGAAATTTGGCCTGCTGAGAAAAGACCACGAGCGAATCGTCGCCACCATTCCAGGGATCCGTGACGCGATTCCGATGCGCGAAACCAGAATGGAACTGCGGGTGGAAAACCGTTCGGCCGACAGCAAACTGGTCGGCTGCAGCGAAGAACACCTGCAGATGAACCAACTGGAAATCGCCAGGGGACGGTGGCTGACCCCGCGTGATCGCGGCAAGAAAGTCGTCGTGCTGGCCGACCAGACCGCGACGCGTTTGTTTCGGCACCAAAACCCGCTGGGCAAATCGATTTGGGTCGGCAGCGAGTTTTACATCGTGATCGGCCAAACCAAACCGCGGACGGCCTCGGCGGCAATCGGCGGAAGCTTGGATGCCCGCGACTACAACTTGGACGCCTACATCCCGCTGCAGACGTTTCGCGACCGCATCGGCGATCGGGTCTTGACCCGCAGCTCGGGACAACAGTTTACCGGTGAGATCGTCGAGCTGAGTCAGATCACGGTCAGCGTCGATGATGTCGACAACGTGGACGAAACGGCGGCGATCATCGAATCGCTGCTCAAGAAGTTTCACAAGACCGAAGACTACGCGGTGGTCGTCCCCAAAGAGTTGCTGGCCCAAGCCGCACGGACCCGCGCGATGTTCAATATCCTGTTGGTGATCATCGCCGGAATCTCGCTGCTGGTCGGCGGCATCGGGATCATGAATATCATGTTGGCCACGGTGACCGAGCGGACACGCGAGATCGGAATTCGGCGCGCGATCGGCGCCAAACGCCGGGACATCATTCAACAATTCTTGACCGAGACATTGGTGCTGACCGGTACCGGCGGATTGTTGGGCGTCTTGTGCGGGCTGATGTGCGGCCCGCTGTTTCGCGGCATTCGCGCCGCGGTGACCGCGATTTCTCCCGATGCCTTGCCGCCGATCATTTATACGCTCGAACCAAGGATCGCCCCCTGGTCGATCGGATTATCGTTGTTCATCTCGCTGGGAACAGGTCTGATTTTTGGGCTCTATCCCGCCCGCCGAGCCGCCATGATGAACCCGATCGAAGCGTTGCGACACGAGTGATGCTCGAGAACGAAGCCCAGCGTGATCGAGTCTGGAAGGAAGCCCTAAAATGCCGGGTGCAGCCAAACCATTCGCACGAAACGTTCGCTTGAATCATCTCTCTTCCATTTTTTGACCAACCCCTTTGTTGACCAACTTTTTCTTGCACAACAGCGCACACGAGATGACACCCATGCCCCCATTCATTCCGCCACTTCTCGCGACCTTACTTGTCACCACCACGACAACGCTCTCGTTCGCCGCGGATCTCGGCCCTTGGAAGAAGCACGTGGTCACCGAGCAGGGGCATTGCAACACCGCGATCGCGATCGACGTCAGCGGCGACGGTTTGCTGGACGTGATCGCCAGTACCAACGGCAAGGTCAGTCTGTTCATCGCGCCGGGATGGGAACAAGAAATCGTGCTTCATCGATTCGACGGTCGCGGCGCGTGCATTCACTCCGCTCCCATCGATGCCGACGGGGACGGTGACTTGGACTGGGCGGGCACGCTCGCCAACGCCCATCCGTTTTGGCTGGAAAACCCCGGCCCAGCGACGGCGACACGAGGTCCATGGACGGCCCGGCCGATCGACAACGCGATCACCGGGATTCATTGTCTGCTTCGATCGGACATCGACAACGACGGTCGTGACGACTTGGTGATCAATAACTTTGAACCGGAAAAAGGACTCGCTGATTCGATGGCCTGGTTCAGTCGTCCCGAAAACCCCAAGACCGCAGCGTCATGGGTGCGGCATGTCTTTGCCGACGGTGACGCGCGCGGCGGCAGCCATTACATGGGTGCCGGTGACATCGATGGCGACGGCTGGAAAGAAATCGCGGTCGGTGCGAAAGGCAAACCGTTCGCCGACGGCAATTGGTTTGCGTTTTGGAAGCACCCGGGCGGTAAACAGATCGATGCCCCTTGGGAGAAAACCGTGTTGGCCGAAAACCAAACCGCCGCGACCAACATTCTGCCGGCTGATGTCAACGGCGATGGCAAAGTCGATTGGGTGGCGTCACGCGGACACGGAGTGGGCGTGCTGTGGTTTGAGAATCCCGGCTGGAAGATTCACGACATCGATACCGAGATCGAGTTTCCGCACAGTCTGACGGTCGCGGATTTCGATCAAGACGGCGACGCGGACGTCGCGACCTGCGGCTACGGCAGCGAGCGCGTGATGTGGTATGAAAACGACGGACTCGGAAATTTTGCCCAGCACACCGTCGACACCGGCCAGCAGAGTTACGACCTGCGATCGGTCGACATGGACGGCGATGGCGACGATGATCTGCTCAACGCCGGACGCGGCAGCAACAACGTGGTTTGGTACGAGAACCCGCTGAAGTGAGACGGAGGTCGGCTGGGAGAATAGATTGGGTAAGAAAATTTCGGAGGTAAGAAAATGAAGAACCTGCCAAGCCCTAATCTTCTTACCTCCAAAATATTCTTACCCACCGAAGCCCTGCACCTGTTTGAATCTAGACGTCCGTTTCGGCCATGTCACGGGCGTGATAGCTGCTGCGGACGAAGGGGCCGCTGGCGACCTTTTTGAATCCCATGCTCTTGGCGATCTCGCCCAGTTCTTCGAACTCCTCCGGCGGCACGTAACGCACCACGGGTAGGTATTTTTCGCCGGGTTGCAAGTATTGACCGAGCGTCAAGAAGTCGACGTCATATTCGCGCAGATCGGCCAGGGCGTCTAACAGTTCGCCGCGTTCTTCGCCCAGTCCCAGCATCAAGCCGCTCTTGGTTTTGACATCGGCGTCGTATTCTTTGGCCTTCCGCATCATGCCCAGCGTCCAGCGGTAATCGCTCTTGGGGCCACGCACGCGGCGGTACAGTCGCGGAACCGTTTCCATGTTGTGGTTGAACACGGTCGGCTTGGCTCGGATGACGCGTTCCAAGGCGTCTTTGCAGGCGACGAAGTCCGGCGTCAGGACCTCGGTCGTCGCACCACATCGCTCGCGGACGGCGACGACGCAGCGATAAAAGTGGTCGGCTCCTCCGTCGGGGAGGTCATCCCGCGTGACGCTGGTGATGACGACATGTTTCAGCCCCAGACGGGCGGCGGCTTCGGCGACGCGATCGGGTTCGTCCGATTCGGGCAATTCCGGCGGACGTCCCCGGTGGACCGCACAAAATCCACACGGCCGCGTGCAGACGTTGCCGAGGATCATGAAGGTCGCGGTTTGTTGGCTGTAACACTCCATCCGGTTGGGGCATTTGGCGTTGTCGCAAACCGTTTCCAGCTTCAACTCTTCCAACAGCCCCTCGGTCAGATGGTTCGCGTTGCTCTTGGGGATGGGACGCTTGAGCCAACGGGGCAAGCGGCCGCTGCCGCTGAGTGCGGTCCCGGCGGGAATTTCAGGATCTGCGACGACGGGTAATCGAAAGGCCATGGACGGACGGGGGGAGAGACGCGTGGACGAAGTGAACCCTTTCGGGGCTGGTATTGTAGTGAGTCTGTCTGAAGGGCAATGGCTATCGTCTCGAGTCCGGATACAATCCCCCCACCATGGCCAAGAAAAAATCAAAAAAGAAAGGCGGAGCGGCAAACAAGAAATCCGACTCGGGCTTCACGATGGTCTCGGAAAACCGCAAAGCCCGCCATCGCTACGAGATTTTGGACTCGATCGAGTGTGGATTGATGCTGATGGGCAGCGAAGTCAAATCGATGCGGGAGGGCAAATTGTCGCTCGACGAAGCCCACATCCGCGTCAAAGATCGCGAACTGTGGCTGATCGGCGCGGACATCGCCCATTACAACAACGCCGGGATGTGGAACCACGACCCGCGCCGCCCCCGGAAATTGCTGATCCACGCCCGCGAGTTCGACAAGTTTGCCGGCCGGGCCCACGAGCGGGGTCTGACGTTGATCCCGTTGCGCGTTTACTTCAACGATCGGGGCTTGGCCAAATGTGTGATGGGGCTGGTCAAGGGCAAGAAACTTCACGACAAACGAGAGACACTCAAAAAACGAGACTCCGACCGCGGGTTGCAGCGAGCGATGCGCGGACGGGGCTGACCGTGGGGTAAGCTTCCAGCTTGACACCCTGGGAGAGGCTTTCAGCCTGACAATTCAGCTGCTGCATGGCAAGCTGGAAGCTTACCCCACTGCTGCATGGCAAGCTGGAAGCTTACCCCACTGCTGCATCACTCGATCCTCCTGACACCGATCCGACCGTGACTGAACCAACCACTTCAAACACATCCGATGTGCTGAAGATCTCCGATGTGATCAAGACGTTTGACCAGCCCGGTGGTGGCAAGCTGACGGTGCTGGACATCCCTGATCTGACGATTCGTGCCGGCGAGCAAATGGCGCTGATCGGACAGAGCGGCGGCGGCAAGACCACGCTGTTGCATCTCATCGCCGGATTGCTGACGCCCGATTCGGGCAGCATTCGCGTTGCCGGCATCGAGTTGACCAAGCTGTCCGAACAGGGCCGTGATCGATGTCGGGCCGCGACCGTCGGCTATGTCTTCCAGACCTTCAATTTGTTGCCCGCCTTCTCCGCGATCGAAAACATTCAGTTGGGAATGGCGTTCGGCAACCGTGCGATCGACACCCATCGCGCCTACGATTTGTTAGGCAAAGTCGGCTTGGCCGATCGAGCGACCTACCGCCCGAATCAACTCTCCGTCGGCCAGCAACAGCGGGTGGCGATTGCACGGGCGTTGGCCGGGAAACCGAAGTTGTTGTTGGCCGACGAACCGACCGCCAACGTCGATCCGGCCAGCAGCGACACGGTGTTGGACTTGATCATCGGTTCCTGTCGTGATGAGAACATCGCGTTGATGATGGTCACGCACTCGATGGAGGTGACCAAGCGGTTTGAACGAGTGGAACACTTGGACAAGCTCAACCGCATTTTTGAAACGATCTAATTGCTGCCGCTGAATGACCCACCTCCATCGCTCAGCTGATCCATCCGAATCACACTTTGCCATTCCCCATAGAACTTGACCATGTGGCTGCTCCGAATTGCTTGGCGAAACTTCTGCTATCGATCGCTTTCAAGTGTCTTGACGACGATCTCGTTGGCCCTCGGTGTGGCGTTGGTGGTGATGGTGCTGGCGGTGTTTGGGATCGTGACCGAAGCGTTTTCGCGCAACGCACAGGTCGGATACAACCTGGTCGTCGGACCCAAAGGCAGCGCGCTGCAGCTGACGCTCAACAGCGTTTACTACCTGAGCCAGCCGATCGAAAACCTGCCGTACACCGAATACATGGAGTACTTTGACGCTGACACGCGGGCCGCAATGGTTCGCAAGTACGGCGGCGACCCGGCGCTCGGTGAGCGTGACGGAGTTTATGTGCCGATGATCGGTGGCGGTTATGCCATCCCGTTGGCGCTGGGCGATTACCTGGGCGATTTTCGTGTCGTCGGGACCACGCCGGACTTCTTTGAAAAACTGCGGCACGGGCCGACGCTGGAAGAACCCTTTGTGATGCGCGAGGGTCGCGCGCTGGTGTCCCACTCCGAGGAATACGGGTACTTCGAAGCCGTGCTCGGATCTCGCGTCGCGGGGCAGTTGAACTTGTCCGTCGGTGATCAGTTCAGTTCGACGCATGGCGATCCCGAAGGCAAGGGGCACGGCAAGAAGTTCACGGTCGTCGGAGTGTTGGCGCCGACCGGTACGCCCAACGATCGCGCGACGTTTGTGAACATGGAAGGGTTCTATCTGCAAGAAAATCACGCCAAGCCACTGACCGGGGAGGAGACGATCGTCCCGCCCAGCGAAGCGCCGGAGGATCCCGACGGGTTCATGCCGTTGACGATTCCGGAACGTGAAGTCACCTCGATTCTGGTCCGCACCGGGATGCCGATGATGGGCGTGGTGCTGGAGAATCAAGTCAACGAGAGTCTGCGGAGTCAGGCGGCCGCACCGGTCGGCGAAATCGCCAAGCTGATGAACGCCATCATCGGCCCCCTGCTGACGGCACTGTTGGTGATCACCCTGATCACCTGTGTGGTGGCGGCGGTCGGCGTCCTGGTGGCGATCTACAACTCGATGAACGATCGGCGCCGCGACATCGCGGTGATGCGGGCCTTGGGGGCACGTCGCGGGACGGTGACCGGGGTGATCTTGTTGGAAAGTTTTTTGGTCGCGGTGATCGGCGCGACGACCGGATGGTTCTTGGCGCACGCCTCGATCTGGGCGTTTAGCGGCCTGATCGAGGACCGGACGGGGGTTCAGGTCGGGATACTAACGACCAGCGCCTATGAGTGGTACATTTTCCCGCTCGTTCTGATTCTGGCCGCGCTGGCGGGGATCCTGCCCGCGGCGAGTGCCTATCGGACCGATGTCGGTACGAATCTCGCCGCGTAGCGGCGGCGCAGCAATTAGCATGCGTGGCCGAGTTGATCGCCGCCGGCCGGACCGATCGGCCGTGCGACGACAGTCTGACCATCCTCCCCTAAAAACTCCATGAATCAGCCAGAGCCGAACGAAACGTCCGGCGACGATGCGATCGCTTCCGACCCCGCCACCACCCCGCCATCTTCACCCCCGCCCCAAGACGGCGGATCGGTTGACCCGCCCAAACGGCGCCAGCCCGGGATGCTGTTCATCTGGGTGACGTTGTTCATCGACATCTTGGGGATCGGAATCGTGATCCCCGTGTTGCCCGCGCTGGTCCAGGAGCTGTCGGGATTAGATGAGTCCGGCGCGTCGCTGTATTACGGACTGATTGTGGCCTCCTACGCAACGATGCAGTTTTTCTTCGCGCCGATCCTGGGCGGTCTTTCGGATCGATTCGGACGGCGGCCGATTCTGTTGGTGGCGCTGTTCGGCCTGGGGGTCGACTTCATGATTCAAGGCTTCGCCAACAGTTTGTGGCTGTTGTTTCTGGCCCGATTGATCTCGGGCGTTTTCGGCGCCAGCTTCACCGTCGGCAACGCCTACATCGCCGACATCTCCAACGATGACACGCGGGCCCGCAACTTTGGGCTCGTCGGTGCAGCGTTCGGACTGGGGTTCACGTTTGGGCCACCGCTCGGCGGTGTGCTCGGCGACGCGATCGACATTCGCGTTCCCTTCTTTGTCACCGCGGGCCTGGCGTTGGTGAACTGGCTGTATGGATACTTCATCTTGCCGGAGTCGTTGCCGCCGGAGAAACGCAGGGCGTTTTCACTGAAGAACGCGCGTCCGCTGGGTGCCGTCGGAACGCTGCGACGCTATCCCCTGGTCGCCGCGTTGGCGGTTGTGTTTTTGCTCAAGGCGTTTGCCCAACGTGGGTTGGAAAATGTGTTCGTCCTGTTTTCCGAATTTCGCTTCGACTGGACCGCGATGACGGTCGGTGTGTTCTTGGGCTGGGTGGGGATTTTGGCGATCATCGTGCAGGGCGGATTGGTGCGTCCGATCGTCAAACGATTCGGCGAACGCAACGTCTTGCTGATCGCGACGGTGATCTCCGCGGTCTCGTTCTTGGGCTACGCCTTTGCCAGTGCCGCTTGGATGCTGCCGGTGATCGCGGCGGTCGGCGCGCTGGGCGGATTGGCCGGGCCGACCATTCAAAGCTTGATCACCAAGACGGTCGATGAAACCGAACAGGGCGAAGTCCAAGGGGCGCTGACGTCGCTGCAAGGATTGACCAGCATCGCGGCGCCGATCGTGTTCACCAGCGGACTGTTCGGCTATTTCACCAGCGAAGGTGCGCCGTTCCAGTTTGCCGGCGCCCCGTTCTTGCTGGGCGGCATTTTGATTTTTGTCGCCTTCTTGTTGGCGATCGCCGTGTTCCGCAAGTACCCCGAAACCGTGAACCGAGACACCCCGGACGCGGTGCAGGACAAAGCGGTCTGACGCCGCTTCGGGAGCCGGGTCCGTTTCCGCTTTTTCACAGTCGTCGGTTCGTGCCGTCCACGTTCGCAACTCGGAGCCGTTTGGGTGATGCCACAACAGCCGCTTCCCGCCGCCACATCGACGAAAATTGAAATCGGGGTCGTTGCCGCGGGACCGTTTGACGAGATCGACCGTGAAGCGATGGGGCAAGCCGTCTTCACGACCCAGGAGGAACTGAAGCGACGGTTTCCGGCATTCCTGTTTCAATTCTACACCGTGCGGCGGCCCGAACTGTCCGCCGGAAGCCGGGTCGAGCCGAGTGTCTTGCTTCAACAAGCTACCGAAGACCGTGATGCAAAGCACTGGGATTTTGTGTTCGTGATCACGGCGTCCGAGTTGATCGGCATTTATTCTTCCTTCTGCTTTGCCGCGCTCAGCCGCCCGCTCGATGCGGCCGTCATCTCGGTGTCGTTGGTCGATCCGCAAGCGGCCGGCGTGGACCTTTCGACGCAGGCACGGATCGACCAGATCGCCTTGCGTGTGTCTCGCTTGATGCAGCACTCACTGGCGCACCTGCTCGGTCTATCGCGTGACGACCGCCCGGATCACCTGCTCTATCATCCCGCCACGGCGAAGGACCTGGATGCGATGGGCATGGTGGACGACGACCAGGCGGCGCGACAGGCTGAGGCGTTGGCGGAGGTTGCCGACCAACGCTTGGAAGAAGGTTCTGGGCGAGCGATGAGCAATTCGATGTTTGCCGCGCGGGCGACCTGGATCAACCGCCGCGAAATCGCCCAAGCGATCTGGGCCGCGCGAGCCTGGCAGTTCCCCCGCCGACTTAGCCGACTCACCTTGGCCTCGGTCTCGACCGTCGCCGTGCTGCTGATGACCGCCGAGGCGTGGGATTTGGCGCTCTCGCAATCATGGGCTCGCGTGTATGGCCTCGGACTGTTTGCGTTGCTCGCGACCACCGCGTACGTGATCACACGCCAACAATTATTGCTTCGTCGCAACCAGACCAGAAGCGAGCAATCGGTCGTCACCGCCGCATCCGCGTTCGGGATCGTGTTGATCGGAATGGCGGTCACCTGGCTCGCGTTGTTCTTGCTCGGGGCGATCGTCGGTCTGTTTTTGTTCGACGCGGCCCTGATCGCCAGCTGGGCGGCTTCGTCGCAGCTGGCCGGCGCGACGTGCAGTTTTCGGACTATGTGCAAATGGCCGTGTTCAGTGGCTCGGTCGGGTTGCTCATCGGCGCACTCGGGGCAAGCTTCGAGTCACAAAACTACTTTCGTCATGTGATCTTCGTGGACGAAGAGATTTAAAAAACACCTTGTCGCCTTGTTCTCGGGCTCCATCCTACGCCGTGAACGATTTTTTTCCTGTGTTTGTCGTGGTTTTAGCGGCAGGGCGCAAGCCCTCCGGCTTGCGCATCTTTGTCAACACACCGGAGGGCTCGCGCCCTACCGCTAAAAAGTCGTTCACGGCGTAGGGCTCGGCCTGGGAGCACATTGCGACGGAGGGCTCGCGCCCTGCCGCGAACCATCAGTGAAAGGTAATCGCGGAACGGCGCGAGCGGGCTGTCGGTTTGGTGAGCCGTGACGCGTAAGCGGCCGGGCATCCAGACGCCCGCCCGAGGCCTTACGGCCAGCGGCTCACCATTGCCTCGACCAAGCCCACTCAATCAACAGCCCGCGAGCCGGTCGGTGGCGGCACTCGCGATCAGGAGCTGACGCCGAGGGTCAGCCAGCCGTCCCGGGCGTCGAAGCTGCGGGGCCGGAAATTGAGCCCCTGCAGCGCCGGGACCTGGACGTCGGCCGGGATGATCCAGGGGCGATCCATCAAGGTTTCCGGGAAGGCTTTGGCGAAGCCTTTCTTGATCGATCCCCGCAGACCGGCTTGCCCGACGCTCAAGCGTTTCGTGCCGGGAAAGTTGATTTGGGTTTCGCCGACGCGTTGCAACACCACTTCACCCGATTCGGCCATGGCGGGTTCATACTCGGCAATGATTTCGAGCAACTGATTCAGCTCGCGAGAACCTTGCGCGAACCGTGTGCCCTGGATGCCGATGCGAAGTTTGCCGTCGCGTGCTTCGAAGATGATCGGCCGGCTGTCGTGAAAATCGATTTCGAACTCGGGTTCTTCCTCTTCGTCTTCTGCTGCGGCCTGGATTTCAGCGCCGCGTTTTGTTTTGCGGGCCAGTTGCTGCAATTCGCTTCGTGTCATCGTGCGTCCGGCCAGCAGCGCGCCGACGGTGTTGTCGATCAGGGATTCGTGGATTTGTACCGTCGCGTCGTTGGTCTCGGCGATCGCCGGCGGCGGCGTCGGCGCGGCGAGCTGGTTGTTCTTGCGGATCGTCGCGAACAGGTAGATCGAATGTTCGGTCGAGCCGAGCGTGCGGGTCGGTTCGGCCAGGTTTAAGCGTTGCAGGTAGGCTTCCACCTCGGCGGCAAGATTGCCGGTCGGCTGAGGAACGGCGGCGTCGGTTTCTTTCGTAAATTCTTCGGTCATTCGCGAGATGAATTTGCGATGAGCGATTCGATCGGCGAGCGGCTTTTGCTGGGCGGCTTTTTTTTGCGCGATTCGTCGGACCAGTCGCAGCGGATGCTCGATCGAATTGATACGGTTGTTCATCGATCCCGAGACGACGACCGGTTCAAACTGGATGCCCGATTCACGGATTTGCAACCGTCGTGATGCGTACACTTGTCCATAGCCCGACGTCCTCAACCGAACCGGGCCGTTGTATCCCCGGTTGGCCGTGGTGACGGTTCCGTTGAGCGCGATCTGCATGCGAATGCTGCCGACCGAGGGCAACAGCGTGGTCGTCACGTCGCCGGTCAAAAACGCGTTGCCGACGATCCGCGTGCCGAGAATGCATTCTTGCACCGCCGAGGATTGGTCGATGCTGCGATTGGCGGCCCGCTGGATTAACGATTCATCGATCGTCAGATGCAGGTTGGTCGACGAGAACAGGTCTTGCGTGCGGTCGACCAGGGCGACCGATTGATCGGTCCGCTCGAGCAGTTCCAGCAACAACCGCAGCGTTGCGATCTGGTCCGGCGACGGGTTTCCACTGATCTCGGTCCACTGGTCGGCGATGCGGCTGAGCAGTTGTGCCAGCAAGGCCGTCGTTCTCTCTTTGCGGCGAAACCGCAGCGCGTTGCTGAATTGCTGGGCGGCGCTGCGCAAGCGTCGGACGGCGGGAACCTCAAGCCCCGGATGGATTCCGGTGGCTTTCTGCGAGATTCGGATTGCTTTGCTCGCCAGTTCGACATCGCTGGCCTCGGACTGCAACGCCTGCAGGGCCGGTTCGATTTCCAGGTAGTCGATCCAGGCCTGGGCGTTGCCGCCGGTTGCGGTTTTGGCGAGATGGGCCCGCAGCTGATCAATCGCCGCTTGGAATTCGGCACCGCTGGAATCCGGGCTAGCGATTCGACTCGGGTCGAGCTGATCGGCCGACTGCCGTGCCGCTTCGGCAATCTGTTCGGAGAGCGATTGAGCAGGTGAGGCGTTCAGCAGCGCGACGACCCAGAGGCCGAGCGAAGCAAGGACGCGAAGGCTTGGTCGTGTCATGATACATCCAAGTTGACGGTGGACCGGCGGTCGGTAAGTGCAATACAGATGCGAAGATAGTGAAAGGGCGAAGGATTTGCAGGTGGAGTTGGGCGAGTTGGGCAAAAAAACGCCCTCCGATCGTCGGCAAAACGCGTTACAGCGGAGCCAGTGCCCCGGCGAGCACGGCGATCGGTCCCTGCTGGTAGTCCGGTGACGGGGTTTGGGCGTCCATTTCGTAAACCGAAACGAGCAAGGTCCGATGACCTAAGGCGCATTTGCCGATGTGGACCCGCAGCGGCCAGGCGGAGCTTTTGCGCGGCGACGCCCAGTCGATCGTGGCGTTGTCGTAGAGAATCGTTTGCACCTGAAGCTGAAAATCGTCGCTCGCCCCGACCCGCAGGACCGCCGGTTCGGTCGCGTCTTCGTCGCCCAGGTCGAGGTGGACCGAGGGTGGGAAATCCGCTGCGGTGGGCGGCCAGGTCGACGCGGCGGGGTCAAAGGTTTTGATTTGCCCCAGGATCGACGCTTTGCGATTGATAAACGAAATCGTCGACGGGCCCTGTCCGTCATCGGGATGGTCCAACAGGAAAAACAGAAACCCTTCGGCCGCTTCGATCCGCAGCCCCAGTGCTTGGGACTCCACCGTCTTGCCGTGGAACGGCATGATGTCGGGCGTGGTCCAGGATCCGAAGGCGTCGCTTTGCCGCTGCCCGTCGCGACCGGCCCGCCGATCGCCGGTGGCACCGAACCAGGCGACACCCATGACCACCACCATCACCACCAGCATGCCGCGGGTGGCCTCAAGAGGAATCTGCTGATCGCGTTGAGAAGCCATGGCTGAAACGACTTTTGTCCCGAAAAAATAATCAACACGAACCCACGGCGAACCCTCGCGCCTGTCGGCTTGCTCCCGCGACGGGGGCGATGGTGCTGCTGCGCTGTTGTCCAGAATCAAATCGACGGAGCACTAGAAGAGTGTAGTCGCGATCGGTTGATGCAAGAAATGGGCGTTCAACCAGGGTTTGTACCGCGTGACCAACAAACAGCGACACACGAACGCTTCTTTGACATCCTCAATCGGCCAAACCTGGACTTCAGTCGGTTCGAATCGGTTCCATCCTTCACTGCCGCGGATCTGTTTCAGTCGCGCCGCGATATCGGTCGTTTGGCCGAGAAACAAAATGGATTCGGGGTCGGAGATCGCGTACACGCCGGCGACCGGTTCGTCGCCACAGCTGTCCAGCGAGGCATCGAGGGTTTGAGCGGCGGGGGCGTCTTGCTTCGCAAACTCCGCGGCACGTTTCTTGGCCGCACGGGTGATTTTGCCGTTGGTCGCGATGCGCCGGAAGTGCCAGATCGCCGCGCGGGCGTCGATTTCCGAATGGCCGTCGCCGAACGCTTGGGCGATACGATCGAACTCGGCGGCCGCATCGGGCGTGCAAAGGATCTGTTCCAAGTCCATGGCGTAGTCGACCGAAAGCATTTGAAACGCAATTTCGGCGGCGTCGCAGCACGGCAGGATGGTCTTCAGCGAAACCTTCTTGTGTTTGCCTTCACCGACCAGTCGTTCCTCGCGCGAGAGCTGCAACAGAAACTCGTTCCAGGTGCGTGCGTCGCCGAGCAGTTTGGCGTCTTTGCAGTAGCGAACGAACAGTGCATTGCGGATCGGATCGAACAGCAGTTCCTCAGCGCTATGGTTTTTCGAAACGTCGGCAAACGCGGCTTGGATGACGCGTTGGTTTTGTTCGTCCAGTGGAATCACCGGGCGTCCGTTGCGAAATTTCGTGCGTTGTTTTCCCTTGGACGTCGTCGGTGCACTCTTGGTCGGGTCGGCCGGACCGTCCAGTGGATCGCCCGCGCTGCAGGCCGACAATCGTTCTTCGATCCGCGCAGCGTAGTCTTCGGAGAGTTCGATTCCCATGAACCGACGTCCCAATTTTTTGGCGACCACCAGCGTCGTGCCGCTGCCGCCGAAGGGGTCTAGCACGAGGTCGCCCGGGTTGCTGGAGACGCGGATGATTCGGCCGAGCAACTGTTCGGGCATTTGGCACCCATGGAAGCCTTCACGTTCTTTGAAGGTCCCGGCGACGCGGGCAAAGTACCAGGTGTCGTGCGAAGGACTGAATCCCAACTGGGGTGCATCTTGGGGACGCAAGATCCAGGTGTTGTCTGGCAGCCGTCCCCGGGTGTTGGCCCGCGCGTCGGCATACACCAGTTGCCGCGCCGAAGGCACTCGCACCGTCGGGTTGTGGCCGTTGAAGGTGAACCGGTCGGGGTCTTTGACGAAGTGGAACAAATGGGTGTGCGAACGACTGAATCCGCGGACGCAATTCACACCGAAGGTGTAGTACCAGATGATCCAGGAGCGGCACGAGAACCCGATTTCCTGGGACAGCAACTTCAGCTCCGCGGCGTATTCGTCGCCGATCGCCAACCAGAACGAACCGTCCGGTTGGAGTGCCCGGTGAACCCCGCCGATCCAGTCGCGGCAAAAATCCAAGTAATCGGTGTGTGACTGCTGGTCGTCGTAGACGTCGTAGGAGTAGCCGATGTTGAACGGCGGGTCGGCGAAGACAAGATCGATCGTACCCTGCTGGATCTGGGCCAGTTTTTCGATGCAGTCGCCTTGGTGGATTTGATTGGCAGAGAGCGTTGCGTTGGTCGTCTCGGGCATGGGTTTCCAAGGATGGTGGCAATCGGTCGCGGACGGCGGCACGCCAAGTCTACGAATTTAAAGCCACTCGCGCCAGTGGCGCAAGCCTCCAAGTGGCGTAAGCTTCCAGCTTGCGTCCACGCAAGCTTCAGCTTGCGACCACAAGGTGGCCGGGAGTCGCAAGCCGGACGCTTACGCCACGTTAGATTCGGCAGACGTAGTGGCCGCTTTGGCGGCGGATCAGATGGCGGATTTCCAGCACGCTGATCGTTGCCATCACCTGGTGGGCCGGTAATCCGCAGCGGGCGATGACCTGGTCGATCAGGGTGCTGGAGGCGTCGATGGATTCGAGCACCGTGCGTTCGACCTCGTTGAGCTTCAATTCGGCCGGATTTCGCACTTCGTGGCCGTCGGCGGTGCTGACGCTGCGAGCCATCGGGCCGAGGGATTCCAGGATGTCGTCGACGGTCTGGACCAGCGTCGCGCCGTCGCGGATCAATTGGTTGGTCCCGCGGGAGGCACGGCTGGTGACCGGGCCGGGCAGCGCCAACACGTCCCGCCCCAATTCGCCGGCCTGTCGCGCGGTGATCAACGACCCGCTGCGATCGGGGGCTTCGATGACCAGGGTCGCCAGGGCCAGGGCGGCGATGATCCGGTTGCGCTGGGGGAACATGCCGCCGCGTGGTTTGGCGTACGGCGCGTATTCGCTGATCACGGCACCGTCGGCGGCGATCGCGTCGGCCAAACCGACATGCTCGGGCGGGTAGAGCTGCCCCAGGCCCCCGCCCAGCACCGCGATCGTCCGCCCGCCGGCCGACAACGCCCCTTCGTGCGCCGCCGCATCGATCCCGCGAGCCAGTCCGCTGACCACCGTCACCCCCGCTTTGGCAAGCCCATAGGCGATGCGATCGGCTTGGCGGGTGCCGTAGGCGGTGGCGTGCCGCGTGCCCACGATCGCGACGGCCAGTTCATCGGCTCGGGTCAGCGTGCCGCGGGCAAACAGAAGCGGTGGCGCGTCATGCAGGTCTTCCAGCGGCCGCGGGTAGCCGCCGCGACCCTTGCGGAGCAAATCGCAGTCGTGGCTCTGGCACCACTGCAGGATCGAGTCCGTGTCGACATGGTCAGAAGCGGTGCGGATCGTGTGGATCAATTTCGGTCCCACCCCCGGGACCGTCGCCAGTTGACTCGTGTCCGCGGCCAGCACTCGCTGTGGCGAGCCGAAGGTGTCCAGCAGTGTGGTCAGGGTTCGCGGTCCGATTCCCGGCAGCATCGACAGTCGCAACGTGCTGGCCGTTTCGTCATCGAGCCCGCGTTGCTCCGCCGAGGTGGTGTCGGGTCCGTCCATGGCAGCGTGGACTCAGTAGAGGGAGTGGAGAAGCGGGTTGCGGGCGGGGCGGTCTCTACAACAGGATATCGGGTTTTTCGATGTCCGGGGGGCTGCCGGTTCCCAGGGGCTCTTCAATTGCGGGGAAAAGACCGGCTTCGCTTTCCGCGGCCTTGAGTGAGGCCTGGAATTGTTGGACGACCGGGCGGCTGGTCAGTCTGGGATTGATGTGGGGGCGAGCAGCCAGCAAATGCGCTTGCGCCTGCTCGGCCGTCATGCCACGGTACTTGATCAACCAGCACAGGGCGATCGTCGCGCTGCGTGCCCGGCCTGCCTTGCAGTGAATGTAAACGGTATCGTTTTGCAGTTTGTACTTCTGGATGAATTCAACGGCGGCTTCGACGTCGCACAGTCGAGGGTGCGTGAAGTCGGTCGTGGGGATGTGCAACTGCTCAATGCCGTGCTGTTCGTACTGGATGATCGGCCCCTTGTACTCTTCGCACGTGTTGACCACCGCGCGAACGCCTTCACCTCGCAACGACGCCACATCGGCAGCGAATGGATAGGCCCCGACGATCACGTGGCTATCGATTCGGCTCCACCAGTGACGACGATGCAACACCCGCGCAAGAAGCAGATTCCAGGCGAGTGTCGGCCAAAAAACGGTGCGAGCGTAGAGTCGAGCGAACAAGATGACGATCGAAGGGGAGAGTATAGATGCGAATGGGCAGGCCGGGCGACTATCCTACCGCATCGAACGGAAAACGATAATCGCCGGCACCACGTTTTGACGCTTTCGTCAGCACCGACCCCGCGTCCAGGCACTCCCCTGTTGGCCGATGCCAACTATTGGGCCAACTATTGGGCGATGCAGTACAGGGCGGACCCGCTACGCAGATAGAGCCGGCCCTCGCTGATCGCCGGTGAGCCGGAAAAGCCAGAATCGTCGCTCAGCGTGTTGGTGTGTCGCACTTCCATCTCTGGCGTGGCGTTGACGACATGCACCTCTCCGCCGGGAGCGACGACGTAGATCTTGCCGTCGGCCAACACCGGGGTGGCGTACTCCTGGCTGCGTCGGTCGCCGAATCCGCCGCGGCCGCCGCCGCCGGGCCGGCCGCCGAATCCGCCGCGAGCTCGATCACCGCCGCGATCACCGCCGCGATCACCGCCTGGGCCACGATCATCACCGCCGCCGAAGCCGCCGGGGCGTCCCCCGCCGCCGCCGCGACTGGCCGACAGTCGTCGCTGGTTCACCCGCTCGCCCGTCTTCGCGTCGTAGCAGGACAGCACGCCGCTGTTAAAAACGTACAGGTGGCCGTCGTAGGCGATGGGCGTGGCGAATCGTCCGGGAATATTCGCATCCCAAACGACATGAGATGCATTCACATCGCCCTTGCCGCCCGCTTTGACGGCGACCGCATCCCCGCTGCGACCTCCCACCGCGATCACGACGTCGTCGATCACGATCGGGCTGGCCGAGGCGGTGTTATCGGTCGTGCCCCGCGAGTACCAACGCAGTTTGCCGGTTTCTGGATTCAACCCCCAGACTTCTCCCGGCACGGTGATCACCAGATCGGTTTGGTCGCCGGCTTTGACCAGGTTCGGAGTGCTCCAGGTGCTGGCCAAATCGCCCGCCGGTGTTTTCCAAACCTCGTCTCCGGTCGCCGCGTCAAAGGCGAACAGGGTTTCGCTTTCGTCGGACGCGTTGACGATCACCAGGTTCTGGGAATCCGACCGATACACGATCGGGCTCGACGCCGAACCCCAGCGCTGTTGGCCGCTGCCGGTCCCGACGCTCTTTCGCCAGATTTCGTTGCCCTCCAGGTCAAACGCGATGACCCCGGTTTTTCCAAAGAACACGAACACGTGTTTGCCATCGCTGGTCGGCGTGTGGCTGGCGTAGCCGTGAGCCGGCACCCCCATCCCGCTGTACGGATCCTCGGGCTGGACTGCGTCAATCGCCTTGCTCCACAGTGCCTCGCCGCTCACCGCGTCGTAGCACGACAGGTGTCGCTTCAAGTCCTCGATCTGTTCGTTTTCGCCGCCGGTTCCGTACCCCGAGTAGCTGGTCACCAAGACCTTACCGGCGACGACGATCGGGCTGGATACCCCTTGGCCCGGGAGGCTGACTTTCCATTTGACATTTTCGGTGTCGTTCCAGGTCTCGGGGATTTGCGCCGAATCGGAACTGATTGAATTCCCCCCTGCCCCCAAGAAGCGGGGCCAATCCGCGGCGGTCGTCGCCGACGCGGCGGCAAACAGGCTTCCCGTCACAGCGGCGGCCGAAAGGAAACGCTGCCGGAGTGTCCACCCATGTCGGTGGCAGGGTTGATCGGTCATGACGAGAAAGCTCCGGGGGGACGAGGGCTGAAAACGAGAAGGCCGCAGCGCGCGGTTGCGCATCTAACCCCGGCGAGCTGATGGAGTTTCGCATTTTCGGCGGAGGGGCCGTTTCGGGCCGGCGTGCCATCTGACGACGTTCGTCCCGCGTCACCCTCCCAACCCCCGGGGACAGACCCCGGGGGAAATGCTGTCTAAATAAGCCCACCGATAGCAGCGCGCACCCACGGATGGGGAGCAGCAAGAAATCCGTGGGTTCGCCCTGCCATCCGTGGGTTTTCTCCCGGCCGCTCAAACCCCGGGGACAGACCCCACCCCGTCCAGGGACAGACCCCGGGGGAAATGCTGTCTAAATAAGCCCACCGATAGCAGCGCGAACCCACGGATGGGGAGCAGCAAGAAATCCGTGGGTTCGCCCTGCCATCCGTGGGTTTTCTCCCGGCCGCTCAAACCCCGGGGACAGACCACACCCCGTCGTCGCTCGCTGATTGCCAGTCGGACGCAACTGTGCGGCCCGATTATCATGCCGAAGGAGCGATGTGTCGGCCATCGGCGATCAAAAACCATTCAAGGATCATGAATTGCACTCCGCCGCTGACGCTGCGGTTCGTAGAATGTCGGGGCAATGAAAAATCCGGAATCCCAACCCCCGATCCGCGGCGTCGACGCGTCGTCCCCCACCCCAACTCCCCCCACCTCCATCAAGAAATCACTGATGAAACGCATCGCCCTGTTTGCCGTTTGCTGTGCAGTCGTCGCCGCTTTGACGCTGCGACCTGCCGAAGCCGAGCCCTCGCTGGGGATCGGGTCGAAGGCTCCCGCATTGGATATCGAGCATTATTTCCACGAAGACGACACGCGTGTCACTCAATTCGAAGACGGAAAGGTCTACGTGGTCGAGTTTTGGGCGACCTGGTGTGGACCCTGTATCGCCAGCATGCCGCACCTGGCGGAGCTGCAAACCAAACATCGCAACGACGGCGTCCAGATCATCAGCGTCTCGGACGAGACGGTCGATGAAGTCGAAGCCCTGCTGGCAAAACCCTATCCGGGCCAAAAAGCTTCCTTCGCCGAGGTCACCGCAGCCTACACGCTGACGACCGATCCCGACGGTTCGACCCAACGCGACTACATGGAGGCGGCGGGCCAGAACGGCATCCCCACTTCCTTCATCGTCGGCAAGACCGGCGTCATCGAGTGGATCGGTCACCCGGGAGAGCTCGACGAACCGTTGGCTGCCGTCCTGGACGGCAGCTGGGATCGCGAGGCGTTCAAGGCAGACATGGAGCGTGAGCAGAAGTTCCAGGAGATCCTGCAAGGCTTGGACCAACTCGCCGGACGCGGACGCTTTGAAGACGCCAGCGCCATGCTCGCCGATCAAATCGCCCAAACCAGCGACGCGGAACTGAAAGAACGTTTGACCACGGTGCAACGCGTCGTGCAGCCGCAGTTCAACTTCATGGCCGGCAAGGCGACCGAAGCCGACTTTGCATTCTATCGCGAAGAGCGAAAGGCGACTCAGGGCAACGCGCAAGCGTTGTTCCGCCACGCGATGACGCTTTACAACATCGTCCAAAACGGTGGCAAGATTGGGCCGCTGGGTGCTGAGGTGGTCGAAGCGTTGACCGTGGAGATGGAAAACGTCGAGGATGACGGCAAGGTCGCGATCCTGGAATTGATCGCTCGTCTGCATGCCGTCGATCAACGTTGGGACGAAGCGATCAAGGCCGCCGAGCAGGGTGTCGAGCTTGCCGATGGCGTTTCCCGAAGCCAAAAGCAACGGATGACCTTGTTGTTGGACGATTTGAAGTCGAACGCAAATCCGGAGTCGGACAGCGATTCAGACGGCGATTCGGACCAACCCGCGACGGACGAGTGAATCGTTGAGCGGTGATCAAACTCCAGAGCCTGGCGAAGGGCTTGATCAGCCAGCGTCCCTACGCATCAAGTGAAGGAATAGCCCTCCCGTGTGGAGGTCGTGCAGTTTTGGAAGTCACCCTCCTGGCAGGAGGGTCGAGCGAAGCGAGGAGAGGTCGAACGGTGAATCGCAAGTTTTATTTCACCTGCCCGAGTCGCGTCCCAAGCAGCCAAGAGCCCCCTCTCCTCGCTACGCTCGACTCTCCCAGGGGGAGAGTGACGAAAACCCTTTGAAATCAACCATTTAAAAACTGCACGACCTCGGCAGGGAGGGTGACTTCAACATCGTTCATGAACAGATCTTTTAACATCATGCGTGTGGGGTCGGATCAAGCAACGCCCGAGACTCCTGAACCAAATCCGGCCGCGACGCCCGGTCGAGCTCGTCCGCTCGTCGCCTGGATGCAGCTCGTTCGTCTGCCCAACGTGTTCACGGTGTTGGCCGACGTCGGGGCTGCGTTCCTGCTCGTCGGTGGCGGTCCGCTGCCGGCCGCCCGGTTCGCCCTGGTGCTGGCCGCCGGCGTCGCCCTGTATTGGGCCGGGATGATCCTCAATGATGTGTTTGATCTGGAGAAAGACAAGGCGGAGCGGAAGACGCGCCCGATCGCCAGCGGTGCGATCTCGGTCCGTGCCGCCAAGTCCGCCGGCTGGGGATTCTTGATCCTGGGCGTGCTGCTGGCCGCGGCGTCGGGATATGTGCCGTCAGCCGATCACGCCACGACCTGGTTGCCGGCGGCGATCGCGCTGGCCCTGGCCGGATTGATCGTCGCCTATGACGGGCCGTTGAAACCGACGCCGATCGCGCCGGCGGCGATGGGCGGCTGCCGCGTGCTCAGCTTTCTCCTGGGTGCCTCTCCACTGCTGGCGATGGATGAGGGTTTGCCCGTGGTGCCACGCTATGTGCTGGCCATCGCGCTGGGGTTCGGTGTGTATGTGATGGGGATCACCACGGTGGCACGTGACGAAGCGATCGGAGGCCACCGGATCAACCTGAGGACCGGGTTCGTCGTGATGATGGTCGGCGGCGTGATGTTGGCGCTCGCGCCGGGGATGGCCACCGCCCAGACGCAGGTCGGTTGGGCGATCCCCTCGACCAGCCAATTCGGGATGCTGATCGGGCTGATCTTCCTGCCGATCGCGCTGCGCGGGTTTCGTGCTCAACTGCATCCCGAACCGGCGGTAATCGGAAATCTGATCCGCATCAGTATCCTGACGATCATTCCGCTGTCGGCGGCGTTTGCGTTTTTGGGGGCCGGGCCCGCGTGGGGTGTGGCCGTGTTTGCCCTCGTGGTGCCGGCGCTGTTGCTCGCGACACGTTTGCGGGTGACCTGAGATGACGCCGGGGTTCCATTGCAGCAGTTTGGAGTTTCACCATCCGGTGACGTTGATTCCGAAGTTGGCGGAACTGGGGTTCGGCGCCGTTGCGATTCGGCCGCGTCGCGGCAGTTGGGATCTAGACACTCCGTGGTTTGACTCGGTCTCGGCCGAGATTGCGGCGACGGCCAAGCAGCACGGCGTTTCGATCGTGATTGATCTCGATGCGCCGTTTTACGATGACCCGGAATGCCTTGATGCGTTTTCGTTGGCCAGCCAGGATGCGGCGATCCGGGATTCGGCCGCCGCGAACATCCGCCGCTGGATCGAAGGGACGTCGGAGATGGGGGCCCTCGCGATCACGTTTTCGGCAGGCCGCGTGTGCCCGCGCGGCGGCCGTCCCCCGGTGCCAGAAGATCACGGCGAACAGATTTTGGAGCGGTTGGCCGGTGCGATCGCCCCTTTGGTCCAGCTGGCTTCCCCGCTGGGAGTGAACTTGGCGTTGCGGCCGGTGTCAGAACACGCGATCGCGACGGTGGCCCATTTCGAACGGTTCGGGCAATGGATCGGAACCGAGGCGCCCTTGGGGCTGGCGGCCGATGTCGGCGAGATGTTGTTGGGGGGAGAGTTTCCGATCGGGGCTCGATTGGCACGGCTGCAGCACCGGCTCAGCTGTGTCTACATGTGCGAACCGGACTTGGAACGCGGCTGTGATCAACGGTTCGGCCACGGCGACATCGACTTGGGGCGGGTCTGGGAGGTGATGACTGAAAGCGGCTACGGCGGCCCGGCGGTTTTTCGCTGTTGTGGGCACGGACGGTTGGGGTTGGTCGCGGCGCGTGAAGCGTTGTCGATGCTGGATCTTTCGTAATCGATGTTGACTTAAACCCCGTGAAACACGAAAAAAGTGTTTCACGAGGGTGAATCTGCTGGACCACGTTGGTTGGACAGTCGTATCATGAATTTGCCTCCTGAAAGGCGACGCCGGCTGGCGACGCCGGGGCGAGCGGGCGGTCAGGTAGAGACAAGACGATGGTGATGGACGTATTGAGTGATCCGGCCGTAAAGGCTGGTCTTGCACTGCTGATTTTGATCATCGTGTCTGCCGCCGCATTTTTCCTCGTGGCAAGGTTGCGCGACTACACCAATGGAGACCGGGATTCGACCTCCAGTGGCCTTTTAAACTTCGAAGAAATGCGTTTGAAAGGTGACATCAGCGAGGAGGAATTCCGAACAATACAGGCAGCATCCCACCGAACCGACGAAGGGGACGCTCCTGAGAATCGACCCGACGCCGAGACGGCGCCCGGTCGTAACGATTGAGATCCGCTTCGTCGGAGTGAACCTTCCATTGATTCAATGACGAATCAATTTGTTCTGACGTGCATGATGCCACCTTTTCCGCAGTTGGCCCTCCCATCTTTCCCTGGGCAATCGGCTTCGGAAACCATTTACCCACTAAGTTTACCAACCAGGGCTCAGGCATCCGTTACGGACGACTCTTTTAACTCACCTCCCGCTCGGAAGTCGATGACCGATCACTTGATCACTCATCTCCTTCCCAGCAATGACGCAAAAGAGATGCTTGGGCTGTGGGCCGAACCGTTTGAAGCTTTCAATCGGCGCGTCCCGATGGGTCGACTGGATACGTAGCGTTGCGGTGACCCGGCTTCGGCCGGCAATCGCAACACTCCCTGCGTGGTCGATCTTCGGACGAGCTTGTGAAAGCACATAAGGAGTCGTTTATGCCCGTCAAGGATAACAACAGTACCACGCGCAGTAGCTCGTCGAACAAAAAGAACGCCTTCTGTTCGTTCTGTCGAAAGAGCTATCGTGACGTCGGTCCATTGGTCGAAGGGCCAGGCGACGTGTACATCTGCGCCGAATGCATTGACCTGTGCCAGTCGATCCTGGAACAGGAAGAGCGTCGTCGTGGTCCCAGCAAGCAATTGTTCAGCGATATCCCATCGCCGCGTAAGATCGTCGAGCACCTGGACGAATACGTCATCGGACAATCGTCCGCCAAGCGTGTCTTGGCGGTCGCCGTTCACAATCACTACAAGCGGTTGACCAGTGAGTGGGAAGGCAGCAGCGATGTTGAAATCGAAAAGAGTAACATCTTGTTGGTCGGGCCGACCGGCAGCGGTAAAACGTTGCTGGCCCGCTCGCTCGCTCGGATGTTGGATGTGCCCTTCGCCATCGGTGACGCGACGACGTTGACCGAAGCCGGGTACGTCGGTGAAGACGTCGAAAACCTGTTGCTGAAACTGCTGCACGCGGCCGACTTTGACGTCGAAGCCGCCCAGCGCGGCATCTTGTACATCGACGAGGTCGACAAGATCGGAAAAACCGGCGGCAACGTCTCGATCACACGCGACGTGTCCGGCGAAGGCGTCCAGCAAAGCCTGCTCAAGATGCTCGAAGGCACCGTCGCCAACGTGCCGCCCCAAGGCGGACGAAAGCACCCCGAGCAGCAGTACATCCAGCTGGACACCAGCAACATCCTATTCATCGTCGGCGGGACCTTCGTCGGCATCGAAGACATCATTCGAAACCGACTGGGACACAAGACCCTCGGCTTCGGCGAAGGCGCCGGACGACTGAACGAACAGACGCACAGCGAATTGGTCGCCGAGATTCAAGTCGAAGACGTGATGCAGTTCGGATTGATCCCCGAATTGGTCGGCCGGCTGCCGGTCGTCAGCTACCTGCAAGAGCTCGATGAAGAAGGCTTGGTCCAGGTGCTGCGTGAACCCAAGAACGCGTTGACCAAACAGTTCGAAGCGCTGTTCAAAATGGAGAACTGCGAACTCAACTTCACCGAAGGAGCGCTGCACCAGATCGCCCGCAAGGCCCTCAACAAAGGCGTCGGAGCCCGAGGATTGAGAGGGATTTTGGAGGAAGTGATGTTGGACATCATGTACGAATTGCCCGAGCAAGAAGAAGGCAAGGTGTACACGATTGACGAGGACGTGGTGGCCGGAAAGCAAAAGCTGTTCCAGATGCCGACCACCAAAAGCGCCTAACGGCGACCCTCCAGAGCGACGTCCTGATCGCGAATCACTTCCCCTTCACAACGCCGATGGCCGCCCCCCGCCATCGGCGTTTTTTTGTTGGCAACGTTGCCGGCAGCCGTCACCGGACTCCTCGCGGGCTGTCGGTTTAGTCGGGATCTGCTGAGTCAATGGTGAGCCGCTGGCCGTAAGGCCTCGGGCAGCGTCGCAATGCCCGGCCGCCTACGCGTCGCGGCTCACAAAAACGACAGCCCGCTCGCGCCGTTCCGCAACCACCATCCAGCTGCACTCCTTCCTTTGTTAGCGGCAGGGCGCGAGCCCGCCGGTTTCCCGCGCCGCCGCCACCGGACGGCTGGCGCCGTTCCGCAGCCATTTCTCCAAGGCCAGAAAACAGTTGAAACGACCTGAAGCGACCGCTACCATAGGGAGGGTGTTCTGAGTGCACCCGTTGGGGAGGGTGCTTTTCAGGGGGGCTTCGTTTTCAAAGGGCTCTCCAAGTGCCGGCCGCCATGGACACTGGCAATCTCGATCGGCGGCGCGATCGCCCGTTGATCTCCTTTGATTTGAAAACGTCGTTCCCATGAGGATTCGGATGAGATTCAGGCCATGGTTGACATCCTTGTTGGTATCCGTGTCGGTCGGTCTCTCGGCGTGGGGGCAAGACGAATTCAAACCTCTGGTTCAAGACACGCGTCCTTGGCAGATCTCCACGGACTCGGGCGTCACCAAGTTGGACGCCAAGTTGGTCGCGATGAAAGAGGGGGTGCTCACGTTTGAGAACGCCGAGGGATCCAAGCGTGAGGTGCCGCTCGACCGATTGGCCCCGGAGGACCGCAGGACGGCATTGATCGATCGCGTCGGCAGCGGGGTCGTCGTGGTCGGTGCGAAAGATGTTTACGGAGAATCGTCCGCGTTCGGTAGCGGGTTTCTAATTCACGCGTCGGGTCTGGTGGTAACAAACTATCACGTCATAGCAGGCGCCGGCGAGGTGGAGGTGACATTTCGAGACGACAGCCAGGCGCGAAGTGCGGCAGTGATGAGCATCGATCGGGAGCATGATATCGCGTTCCTTCGCGTCGATGGCATTCCGCAAGGCGTCCACGTCGTCGAGATCTTGAGCAACCAATTGCCGGCGCTCGGCACGTCCGTCTGGACACTCGGTCATCCCAACGGCTTGACCAACACGGCCGGTTGGGGCCAGATCAGTGCGGTGCGAAGGACGAACGAGATGCCCGCCCAGCTGCGGCAGGTTTTGGCGTCACCGGAGGAAAGTCGGTGGCTTCAGACGACCGCGGTGCTGGCTCATGGAAGCAGCGGAGGGCCGCTGCTGAGCGAAGATGGGAAAGCGGTCGGGATCAATACGTTCGTGCTAAGTCCTCAGCTTGGATTCGCGGTGCACATCACCCACGCCCGCGATGCCTACTTGAAAGCGAGAGAAGGGACACCCTTGGCACTGCCAGTGGCTCCCGGCGAGAATGAAGACGCTTTGGCGTGGCTCAGTAAAGAAGTCGCGGTCATCTTGAAGAAATACAGTGAGCAGTATTCCGAACTTGAGAAGGCTGCTCCCACGTTGGGACAAGACCAAACGATTGCCCGCTTGTCGACATTGTCAGCCAAGTACTGCGACCAACTGCTCGTGCTGGCAAAAGACAATCCGGACAGCTGGCCAGCCGTCCAAGCCTTGGCGTACGCGGCTCAATTGTGCCAGCAACAAGAGGGCGAAGAGACGTTGGGATTGGTCTGCGACCTGGCATTGGAACATCATCTCACCGAGAAACATCTCCATGCGATCATGAAAATGATCGTGATGCAACCGAACGAAACCGCTCGTGGGTTTTGCCGCCAAGTCCTGGAGAAGAGTCCCCACCAAAAGGTTCGCGTCGCGGCCAACTTGGGACTCGTCGTCAACTTGCTCGGTTGGCTGAATCAGCCCGATTCGATTGACTTGGGTGAGATCAGCCGTCGGCGTGACGAAGTCAAATCGCTGACCACCCAGTTGGAGCAATCAATGGCCAATTCAGACAACGAAGCACTCAAACAAGAAGGCGGAATGCTGGTCACGAGGTTGCGCCAACAACTTGAGGCGATCAAGGTCGGGACGCCGACGCCGGAAATTCAGGGTGTCGATGTGGAAGGCGAGAACTTCAAATTGAGCGACTACCGGGGAAAGGTTGTCTTGCTGGATTTCTTCGCGGACTGGTGTCCGTATTGCAAACAGATGTATCCCAGTGAACGGGAAATGGTCCAGCGGCTTTCGAAACGACCGTTCGCGCTCTTGGGCGTCCATTGTGAAAGTCAAAAGGTGCTGCAAGAACTGGTCAACAACAAGACGGTCACCTGGCGAAGTTGGGCCGACGGAGAGCAAGGTCCGATCGCCACCAGTTGGCCCGTGGAAGGCTTCCCCACGCTCGTCTTAGTGGACGCACAGGGAATCGTTCGATGGCAAAGCGGCGGTACCCCCGATGAAAAAGTCCTCAACGAATTGATCGAAAAACTCTTGCTTGAAGCGGAAGGGTGATTCACACCGGGTGGTGGCATGCTAGGTGCATCCTGAACAGCCCCTCACAGCGTTACCCGATGGGTTGGTGGTAGATCGCAGATCCGGGTCCACGGTTCAATTCGATGCTGCAAAATACCTGGATGATCTCCGCATGGAGCAACTGGCCATTCCCAATCGGGCACAAGGTCACGAAGTGATTTCCTTCCGAGCTCCGTTCGACATGCTCTCGTTCCAATCTTTTCGTTTCACTTGGTTGCCTACCGGTCACCCCGCCCACTGCCGCAGCCATTTCTCCAGGATCAACAGGTTCCACAATCGGTAGCCGTGGTTGTTTTCCATTCGCTCGTGTTGTCCGACCAGTCGCTCCACGACTTCGCGGCGGAAGTACGGTGCGATCCGCGCGTCGTCGGCCAGCAGCGTGTCGTGGACCATCGGCTTGAGCTCGTTTCGGAACCAGGCGGCGATCGGGATCCCAAACCCCATCTTCTTTCGCGTGAAGATCGACTTGGGGATCATCGATCCGAACGCGTCTTGAAGCAGCAGTTTTCCGCGCCGCCCGCGGAACTTTAATTGCACCGGCAGCGACGCGGCGAATTCGACGACGCGATGGTCCAACATCGGCTGGCGCACCTCCAGTGAATGGGCCATCGACGCGATGTCGACTTTGGTGCACAGGTCGCAGGGCAGATAGGACAACATGTCGGTGATCGACGCCCGGGTGACGACGTCGCGGCCCTCGCTGCGGTTCCAAATCGCGTCGAGGAACTCGAACGGGTCTTCGCCCGGCAATCGCTCGACAAACTCGTCGGTGTACAACTCGGCTCGCATGCGTTCGGGAAAGATCTGCAGCCAATTCAAATAGCGTCGTGCTTCCGGTTGGTCGAGCGCTTCCAGAAAACGTTTGGCACGTCGCGTGATCGAGTACTGTTTGTTGTTGTCGGGCAATCGCTGAATCAGCCCGATGCCCGGCATTTTGTGAATCGGAAACATCCTCCGCAATCGCACGCTCAACCACAGCGCCCGGTAGCGATCGTAACCGGCGAACAGTTCGTCGCCCCCGTCACCGGACAACGCCACCGTGACTTCGCGGCGTGTCAGTTCGGACAGGTACCAGGTCGGCACGGCGGACGAGTCGCCGAACGGTTCGTCGTAGTGCCAAACCAGTTTGTCGATGATGTCCAGGCCGTTGGGCTGGACTTCGAACCGTTGGTGGTTGGTCCCCAGGTGCTCGGCGACTTGGGCCGCGTAGCCGGTCTCGTCGAAGTCGGCGATCGGGAATCCGATGCTAAAGGTACGGATCGGCGTCTCGGCTTGTTGCCGCTGAGCGAGCGCGGTGATCAAGGACGAATCGATGCCACCGGACAAGAACGATCCCAAGGGCACATCGCTTTGCAGACGCAGACGGACCGAATCGGTCAGCAACTCGCGCAGCCGCTCGACCGCTTCGCCCTTGCTGCGGGGCACTTCGACGGTCGGGTCGAAATCCCAATAGGGTTGAACGACCAGTTTGCCTTTTTCAAAGATTGCGAGATGGCCCGGCGGCAGCTTTCGAACGCCCTTCCAGATCGTTCCCGGGTGCGGAACATACTGATACGTCAAAAATTCATCGATCGCCGCGGGGTCGATTTCATTGCAGACACCGGGGACCGCCGCCAGGCTTTTTAGTTCGCTGCCGAAGACCAGTCGATCGCCGACCAGGGCGTAGTAGAGAGGTTTTTGTCCGATCCGATCCCGCGCCAGCACCAGCCGGCTGCGGCGTGTGTCCCAAATCGCGATCGCGAACATGCCGTTGAGTTCGGCAAAGCAATCCGTGCCGATGTCTTCATACAGGTGCAGCACCGATTCACCGTCACCGTGCGTGGCAAATTGATGGCCGCTGCCTTCGAGCCGCTGGCGGAGTGCTTTGAAGTTGTAGATCTCGCCGTTGAAAACCATTCGCACGCCGCCGTCCTCGTTGGACATCGGCTGCGGGGCGCCTTCGACATCGATAATGGACAGCCGGCGAAATCCGAGTGCGACGCCGTAGTGACGTCCCTGGCCGTCGCGTTGATCGTTGTCAATCCAAACGCGGTCGTCGTCCGGGCCGCGATGCGCGATCGCGTCGGTCATCTGCTTGAGCAGTGACCGATCGACACGAAGTGATTCGCTTTGCCATACCGCTCCGGTGATTCCGCACATTGAGTCAGATCAGCCTTGGTCCAACTGGGGGAGCACCGCTTCAATGGCATCGACCATCTCACGCATGGTTTGAAATCGTTGTTGCGGCTTCTTTTGAATCGCTCGCATGACGATTTCGTCGGCCGCCTTGGGGATCTTTCGCTCCGGCGACTTTTCGCTCGGCGGAGGCACTTCGCCGGAGATGATGTTGCGAAACGTCTGGTCGATGTTGGCGCCCCGAAACGGTTCGCGGATCGCCAGCAATTCATACATGCAGACGCCCACGTTGAAGATGTCGCTGCGTTCGTCGATCGTCCGTGTGCCCTGGATTTGTTCCGGTGACATGTACAACGGGGTGCCGGGGCGTTGGCCGCCGCCGGTCAGCGTCAGCAATTGCTGCTCGTCTTCTTCTTTTTGCAGCTGGGACGCGTCGTATCGCGTGACGGTCTGGTCATCCATCGATCCCCAAACCTTCGCGGTTCCCCAATCAAGCAGATAGACTTCGCCGAAATTGCCCAGCCAGATATTCTCGGGTTTGACGTCACGATGAATCACGCCACGGGCGTGGGCATAAGCCAAGGCCAAGCAAGCGTCGGCGAGTGCCGAGATCCGGCGAACTTGGGGGTAGCGTTTGGCGATTTCTTCATCCCCGCGGGCAATCTGCTTGAGAATCTCGAACAGATTGACCCCCGAAATCAGCTTCATCGTGAAGTAGATGCCGTGCACCAAGTCATTTCCGATTTCGTAAACCGGGATCGTGTTGGGGTGCTGCAGTTGGGCGGTGACACGGGCCTCGCGAAGCAGCCGCCGTTTTTCGTTGGGCACATTCCGGTTGTCGCTGTGCAGCATCTTGATCGCCACGGTTCGACCGGTGACGGGATCGAAAGCTGCACTGAGGACGCCGTTGCCACCCCGGGCGATTTCACGAAGCCCCGAGTAGCGGCGTATTCCGGACGGCAATTTGCGTGGAAGGTCGGGGTCGGTTCCAGACAGGATGATGGTCGGTTCGTTCTGCATCACGCTCGCCAATGAAGATAATGGACGTCACCATTCTAGCGCACCCGGAGGGACTCGGTTAGCCCAGCAGAAATGCGGCCGGTTTGCCGTCTCCCGAGACCCCCATCACTTCGACGTTCTGGCCCGCGGTCCCAGTCGCCCAAACATGCGATCCAGCTCGTCACGGCTGAAAAACAACGCCGTGGGCCGGCCGTGCGGACAGTGATGGGTGTCGTTGTACAGGTCACGTTGTTCCAACAGGGCGCGGATTTCTTCGGGCCGCAGCGGGTCGCCGGCTTTCACGGCCGCCTTGCACGCAATCGTCGACAGCAAATGGTTGAGCAATTCGATCGGTTCCGGTTTTTCGCCGCCCCCGAGCACCGATTCCATCAGCGTCCGCAGCATGTCCGCCGGCGGCTTGTTCTTGAGCATCGCCGGGTACGATCGAATCACAATCGTATCCCCGCCGAACTCTGCGATTTCCATCCCGATCTGCGCCAACGTGTCCTGGTGGTCCAACACCGCCGTTCGTTCGGCTGGCGTCATCGAGACCGGCTCGGGGACCAGCAATCCTTGCGACTCGAGTGATTGACCGCTCTCCAAGACTTTGGTTTTGACCCGCTCGTACAACACGCGTTCGTGCAGGGCGTGCTGGTCGATCACCACCATGCCTTTTTCGTCTTGCGTGACCAGGTAACGGTTGTGGACTTGAAATCCGAGATGGCAAACGGCGGGGTGATCGATGACGGAATCGTCCGGCGAGGCGGCTGGCGGGCCGTCCCAGGGGGCCACGTTTTCGTCGCTCGCCGAGTCGGTCGTCGGCTTCGGGGCCGCCTCGTGGGGCATCGGTGGTGAGCCGCCGCCGGGGAACGGCTGAAAACCGGGGACCGAACCGAACGAGGGGATCGAGCGAGTCGCGGCGTCTGGGGCGGGGGCCATCGCGGAGCCGCCACCGCCGGAATCGTCACCGCGGGCCGGCGAGACGAACACTTCGGCAGGGCTGTTTCCCGTCCGCGCCCATTCGATCACCGATTGCCGATGCGCCTGTTCCGCTCGAACCGGCATGCCCAGTTCACTGCGCGGCGCCGGCGTCAGGTCCGCGTCTGGGGCAACCGGCGCGGGGCCGACCCGCTGTGTCATGTCGGTGGTCAAGAAGTGGTGCCTGAGCGTCTGCAGCAATCGGCTGTAAACTCGGCCGCCATCGGTGAAGCGGACTTCCAACTTGGTCGGGTGCACGTTGACGTCGATCAATTCCGGCGGCATCGACATCCGCAAGAAACAAACCGGGTGCCGGCCAACCATTAACAGCCCGCGATAGGCTTCGCCCAAGGCGTGCTGCAGCGAACGGTCGCGGATGTGTCGGCTGTTGAGGAACAGATATTGCATCCGCGAATTGCCGCGGCTGACCGACGGATCACAGACATAACCCTGGACATGGATTTGGGAATCGTCGCTGTTGATCGGGATCAACGCGTCGGCGATTTCGCCGCCGAAGAACGCCGCGATCCGCTCGCTCCACCGCTCGGTCACGGGCAAATCGTACAGCGGTTTGTCGTTGTTGTTGAGCACAAAGTGGATGTGCGAATTGGCCAGCGCGATCCGCGTGAAGGCTTCGACGATGTGTCCTTTCTCGGTCTGCGCGGTTTTCAGAAATCGATGCCGGACCGGCGTATTGAAGAACAGGTTGCGGACTTCCATCACCGTTCCGACCGGGCAACCACACGGCTGTGGCGGCTCGATCACGCCGCCGCGAACCTGGATTTCGTTTCCCGCGTCGTCGCTGTCGGTGCGGCTGCGGATGGTCAGTTGTGACACGCTGCCGATCGACGCCAACGCTTCGCCACGGAAACCGAGCGTGGAAACGTGGAACAAGTCCTCATCGGTCGGCAACTTACTGGTCGCGTGACTGGCCAACGCCAGCGGCAATTGATCGGCCGTCATCCCGCAACCATTGTCGCTGATGCGGATCATCTCGGTCCCGCCTCCGACGATCGAAACCTCGATCCGAGTCGCCCCGGCGTCGACGCTGTTTTCCAGCAATTCCTTGACCACCGACGCGGGACGCTCGATCACCTCCCCGGCGGCGATTTGGTTGATCAAATTGGGGGGCAGTTGGCGAATCGTCGGCAATGTTTTAGCGGTGGCTTCCATACCCGCAATTTACCCCTCCAAGCCCAATCGACCAACCGGCGAAACCAAAACGCCCCCAGAAAGCCCGCGTGACTGCTAGCAAGACGCCCGCCAGCCGAGATCGATATCCACAACCGAAGTCACCCTCCCTCGGCGAGGGTCGCGGAGGAGTTGACGACGACGCGGGGAGGGTTGTTGCGAAGCCAAAGTTGCTCACAACGATGGAGCATCAATGTCGGAAGCCCTCCCCTCGCTACGCTCCACCCTCCCGCACACGGGAGGGTGACTTCTTAACTTGATGCATATCGGGTCGAACGAGGGGAGAGTCGAGATTTTCGAGGCCCGGACGGCCGGCAGAGTGTCAGCCACCGGAGATGATTCCGGGGAATGTCCAAGGCCCAGCGGGCCGACACAATGACCCGGGTTTCATGCCCCAGGGTTGCGTGCCCGATTGTGCCGGCCCTTCAGGCCTCTGCGTTTTGACACCCCTGCACCGGTGGCTGACGCCACCGGCAGACACTCCACCGGCCCTAGTATCTCACCC
>NZ_JANZKV010000286.1 GCF_025060895.1 Stieleria sedimenti
AAACGCCAGAGAGGGCCGACCCCCAGAGAGGCTTAGCGACTTCCGCGACGATCGATGTGGGCTGCAAAACCGATCACCAGCCCCCTCATCCCCAGCCCTTCTCCCCCACAAATCGACAAGCAAGCTTGTTACGACTTGTGGGGGAGAAGGGAGCCATGAATCTTGCGGTAATAAAATTGACGTCCGCTTGCTGCGCTCGACCCTCCAGCCAGGAAGGGTGGCTTCTCAACTCGACGCCTCGGGCGTCGTTCACTCGTCGCCGGCGCGGATGAACGGCGTCAGCACGGGCTCGTAGCGGCAGATCTCGCTGTCATCGAAGTAGATGCCCAACTCTCGTTGGGCCGCTTCGGCACCGTCGCTGGCGTGGACCAGGTTCATTTGCCGGCTGCTGCTGAAATCACCGCGAATGGTCCCGGCGGCGGCATTGAGCCCGCTGGTGGCGCCCAACATGTCGCGAACGACTTTGATGACGTCGAGCCCATCGATGGCCATGGCGACGATCGGGGCCGACGTGATGAATGCTTCCAGGCTCGGGTAGAACGGTTTGTCGACGTGTTCGGCGTAGTGTTTTTTCGCCATTTCCGGCGTCACTTTCAGCATCTTCATTGCAACGATGTTCAAGCCTTTGGCTTCGAATCGCGCGATCAATTGTCCCATCAATCGCCGCTGGACCGCGTCGGGTTTGAGAAGAACCAGGGTGCGTTGCATCAGATCACTCATCAAAAATTAACTCCACTCAAGCCTTTCGGATGTTTGCGGCGACCGCCTAGGACTTGCTGCGGGGCCGTGTCGAAACGTTTTCGCAGCGAATTATCAGCTTCTGCAGCGGTTGCGCGAAGCGGGTATTAAGGGAAGGGTTCGGACCTGATAGATTTCAGCGTCCCGACCCGACTGTGGGAATGAGCCAACTGTGGCAATGACCCGACTGTGGCAATGGCGCGACCCGGGAGAATTGATTGTCGGCGTGTCGCGCGCCCGAGCGGGGCATCGATTGGTGCCCGGGGCTGTGGTTGGATCGACACCGGAAGTAAGAACCTTAACAAGGCGACACGATGACAGAAGCTGAGCAGCATGATGAGGACGAGGCCCAGGGAAATGAGCAGCACGGGCATGCCCATGTGCATTCGCATGGATCGGGCGGATCGCAGAAAAAGCGGATCTATCTGGTGCCGTATCCCAAGTTTATTTTCATGTACCCGACGTTGATCATCTCGATCCTTGCGACGTTGGTGTTATGGATTGGCGGTCACTCGATTGCTGATCCGGCCGAGACCGTCCCGGTCGTGATGACGGGGATCTTCCTGTGCGTGATGATGGCCAACCTGTTCATCATCGTCTTTGATTTTCCCAGGGCGACGTCGCTGACGTTGGTGTTCATCGTGACCACGGTCGCGATGGGGGTGTGGATGTTATTTCTCACCCGCCCCGATTTATTGCCTGCGGTGGGCGATTGGATCAAGCGGATCCGCCCGGTCGCCAACACGACGTTCTTTCTGTGCACGACGATCGGAATGGCGTTGATGTATATCGCGGTCTTTGTCAGTACCAAGTTCAACTATTGGGAACTGTCCAACAACGAACTGCTGCATCACCACGGCTTGCTGAGCGATCTGAAACGCTATCCGGCTCCGAACTTGCGTGTCGACAAGGAGATCAACGACGTGTTTGAATACATCTTGCTGGGGGCGGGGCGATTGATTTTGCACCCGACGACGGAGAAGCGGGCGATCGTGCTGGATAACATTCTGTTCGTCGGAAAGAAAGAAGAGCAGATGACGAGAATGCTGGGATCGATCAAGGTCAAGATCGGCGACGACAGCGGTTCCAGTTAATCGAGTTCGTGGTCGGCAAAGTCATCGGTTCCCGCTGACCGGGCGTGTTCGGACCGTTTGCGAAGCGGGGCGAGCATGCGATCGAGGGCTTTGAGGGCAACCGGCATCGCCGCCCCGGCGTCTTTCCATTGGTCCCACCAGTTGGCGACGATCTTGCCGACCGACTCGTCGCCGAGCCGCCACAACGCCACCGCTGTCTCGATCGGCAAGGGATCGGCGCGGAACAATTCCAGATTCGCCCCGGCGGTCAACACGACCGGCACGCAGCCGAGATCCCAGGGCAAGGACGTGCGGCGGTGGGTTCCCGAGCCGAAGTCTTCGGGGTGGCTGGGGGTTTCAACCTGTCCCAGCGTTGCCGCCAAGTGACGCCCCACGGCGACTTGTGTGACCCAGAATGCCAACCGAAAGATCTCGCTCACGGCGGGATCGGCGTCGGTCAACATCGCTTCGATCCAGACGCGGCATTGGCCCGAGTCAAACCCGCCGTCGCCGCCGCGGACCGGTTGGACCAACAGGCAATCGACGTTCTCGGGCCACCATTTTTCCGGCGGTGCCGACCCCCAGATCTGTCGCGCCGTTTCGATCAACAGGCCCGGACCATAGGTTTGCCAGCGGTCTTTGAGGGGACCGGCCCGCAGACCGAGCTGTTGTTCCAGCTTCGGAAAACGTTGTTGGTAGGCGATCCGGCATTGGTCGAGTTGGGTTCCCAGTGCCGCGGCGGTCTGGTCGATCTGAAGCTCGCTGCAGCCGGCGGCGACCAGGGCCGGTGGACAGGACTGCCGGGCCGTCCGCCCGGCGGCAACCGAAGCGAACAGTGCCGACCAGAACGCTCGGACGTCGGCCAGGGCCGAGACGAGCCGTGTGTTGATTTCGCTGGTCGGACCGCTCAGTGCCGATTCGGTCCGCTGGTCGCTGCAGACGCCACCGGTGGCGACGACGAATGAGGCGTGAATCACGCTCAAATCGACCGCAGGTTGAAATCGGACGTTGGATTTCTTGGCCAAGGCTCTGAAACTCGTGCAGCGATCTAGGGGGTGGAAGACAGTTGGGACTGGATCCATTGTTCCAGCTCGTCAAAATCCACGGGCGGAAGCTCTGACAGATCGGGACGCAATTTTACCGCGTCGTGCAAGTAGAAGTGCTGGATCTCGGACTGTGATTTCTCGGTGTTCCAGTGCAGCAACACGCGAATGCAGCGTGGCAACGATTTTTCGACCGTGATTTCGTATCCGCACAACAACGGGACTTCCAACCATCCGAGTTGGCGCGCGGCCAACGCGGGGAATTCCGCCGACAGGTCCTTGGTCACGGTGAAGTAGGCGCTGGCCAAGTCCGCCGTGTCGATCCCGTTTTGGCGAATCATCAGCGCCAGCAACTGCCTCGTTGCGAGCAAGATTTCGTCACGATCATCCGCTTGGACCGTTGTCGCACCGCGGACGCCTCGGCAAGCCAACATACTTTCTGATTCCTTAGGGCAATGGACCAATTCGCCGTGCGACCGGCGTGAGCCGCCCGCGGGCGCGTTTTGCTCATCGCCCGATTTCGACGGTGGTCAGAATTGACGGGTTTCCTGTCGCCGATTTAGCCGTATAAAGCTTACTCGGAAACGCCTACTATAGGGGCCGAACCGCCCGGCCGATAACCGTCTTGACCGGCCCATGACATTCGACCACACCTTTCCATTCGGAAACTGAATATGAGCGACCACCGTTCGCCCTATCAAGAACGAATTATCAAGAATTACTACCAAAACCGGGATTCTATTGGGATCCAAAAGGCTCAAGAAGCGGTCAGCGAACTGTACCTGAGCCAAGGCAAGAAGCGAGAAACCGTCTGGAAACGGTTGATCAGCCATCTGGAGAAGGCCGGATTGCCGGCCGAGCAGATCGAACATCTGCGCGAAAAAGATGACCCTGCGTTGGTCGCCGAGGCCATCGGAAAGCTCGCCTGAGACGGCGATCGGCCGCGAACATCGACGACGGCCGGTCGATGGGGTGGTGTTTGTCGAGCGGAAAAGGGGGCAGCTGCAAATGGCACGGGCAGACGTGT
>NZ_JANZKV010000287.1:0-12745 GCF_025060895.1 Stieleria sedimenti
CACCAACACGTATGCCCGTGTCATTCGGGCCTGCCCCCGTTTTCCGCGACCAGATTTTCCGCCCAAGATTTACCGGCAGGGCTTGTTCGCTCCGCCCCCCGGATGTCGCCAGATCAGACAGAAATCACCTGTCTTGATCGCTCGGGCGCGCTAAAACCCGCTCAGTCGGACCGGGAAGCTGGGTTATTCTCGGGCAGAAATGCTAGAATGACGCAGACTTGTGAATATTCTGTGGATGGATTTCCTGCCGTTTGCCGCTGCCGCTCGATGGCGCCGCTCGGTGTGTGAGACGTCCATCCAGTCGGTTTCTCCTATCCTCTCCACTTTTCGCTCGGAAGTTTCCCATGGCGGCACGCGACGATTCAGTCATTCGCGGCAGCTTAATCACCTGTTTGATTCTGCTGGTCCTCTCCCTTGCCCTGAACTTTATCCTCTGGAGTTGGGGAAGCGGCCAAGCGGACGAACGGGCGACCATTGCCAATCGCCTGACCGACGTCCAAAACGGTTTGCGAACCGCTGAGGAAAAGAACATCACGATGCAGAAGATGCTCGGTGCCGAGCAGATGACCCAGGACGAATTCGATTCCTTTGCCAACAGCAGCAGTGGCGATCCGGACTTCGACGCCCTGGCCACCCAGTTCCATAACGACATGCAGGTGTTCGGCCAAGACGTCGGCATCCAGGACCGTCACTACGGCGCGCTGGTCGACTACTTCATGAACGCGATCCGCGATCGGAACGAGCAATACGGGGTCGCTCGCGACGACGCCAACAAGATCCGGGCACAAGCCGCCGCCGATGTCGCGACCGCCCGTGCCGCACAGCAGAAAGCGGAAACCGAACGAGAAAACCTGGCGAAGCAACTCGAAGACGAGCGAACTCAATTCGCCACCTATCGCAACGACATGCTGACCAAGATGGAGCAGGCCAAGGACAGCAAGACCAAGAGCGAACGCGAGCTGCAAGCCCTTCAACGCAAAGCCGGCACCCAAGTCAACGATCTGGTCCTCCAGACCAAGATGCTGGAAAACACGATCGAAACGCAGAAGCTGGAACTGAACAAGCTTCGCGGCGGCAGGTTCGAGACCGTCCAGGGCGAAATCCGCTACGTCCTCCGCGGCGGCAAGATCGTCTCGATCAACCTGGGCTCGGCCGACGCGTTGCGACCGGGGATCACGTTCGGCGTGGTCGATCGCGATGACACCGCGCGGCTTCAAGACGCCGACATCAAGGCGTCCATCCAGGTCACGAAGATCCTCGGCCCCCACTTGGCCGAAGCTCGAGTCGTGGCGATGCCCCAAGTCGGCAACCCGATCATCGAAGGCGACGCCGTCTACTCGCCGTTTTGGGCCCCCGGACGCAGCGTACGCATCGCGCTGGCCGGCGGCATCGATATCGATGACGATGGCCGCCCCGACAACGAGATCCTGGAAGGCATGATCAAAGCAGCCGGCGCGGAAATCGCGGACAACGGCGAGCGGACCGGCCGAATCGATCCGAGCGTTCGCTTCCTGGTCGTCGGTGAATCGCCCAAAATCGAAGGGCGTGACGAAGACGTCGCCGCGGCCGAATTGGCGGCGCTCGGCGAGGCCAAGCAGCGGGCGACCGAAGCCGGTGTAACCGTGATCCCCGCCTGGAAACTCCAAGCCTACCTCAAGACGCTCGATGATTCGCTGACCACGCCGTTCGGTTCTGCGGTGCGTGCCGAAGACTGGGAACCGGAGCCGGTCCCAGGCCCCGCACGTCGTCGCCCCGTGGATCTACCCGACATGTTCAAGCAACAAAAAGAACGGGTGCAACGGACCAACGAAATCGTCAGTCCGTAGGTGAGCAACGGAGAAGGAGTGGGATGGGCTTCCAGCNNGCTGCGCAAACGCCGTCTCTCCCAGAGGGAGAGAATCTAAATCGGTTGCCAAATCGTGCAGTAAAAGAATCGACATCCCTCGCAGCGGCAGTGGGCGGCTAAAGCCCAATACCAGCGGTTGCTGAATCCGCTTTTCCGACCGGCCCTTACTCTGCACTCGGCGACAACGTTAGACTGACGGCATCCCTGTTCACTTCGAGGTGCCATCATGAACAACCCTGTCTTTCGACTCCCTCTCGCCATCCTGGCTGTGGGTTTGATCGTATCGAGTCCCGCGATTGCCGACGAAGCATCCTCGCGGGAAACCCGATTGGCGAAGTACTTGAGCGGAACGCAGTTCATCGGCAAGTTCACCGTCGATGGAAAGGACGGGTCGCCGAAGACCGAAGCCTACACGATCAAGTCGTGCGAAAAACTCCCCGCGGCAGATCTGTATCGATTCACCGCGCGAATCAAGTACGGCAACGTCGATCAGGAACTGCCGATGGATCTAAAAATCCTGTGGTCCGGCAATACGCCGGTGATCACGCTCGATTCGCTGTGGATCCCCGGCATGGGCACCTTCGACGCCCGCGTCTTGATTCAACCCGGTCCCCAAGCCGGTCGCTATGCCGGAACCTGGCAACACGGAGACCACGGCGGGCATCTGTTCGGAAAGATCGTTCCCCTGTCGGACAACTCCGCCGACAACTCCTCTGAACCGGCATCGGATGGCGGCAACGGAGCCAATTGAGTTCGCGACTTCGGCGTCGACTTACATTTCACCACCTGAGCATGACCTTGGCAAACTGGTACGACCACCCCCAATACTTCGACATGCTGTTTCGAGAAGAGACGCCGGTCGAAGTCGCGTTTTTTGAAGAAGCCTTCAAGCGGTTTGCCGAGCGCAAGGTGCGTCGTGTTTTCGAACCCGGCTGTGGCAGCGGACGGCTGGTCGTGGCGATGGCCGCCAAAGGATATGACGCGACCGGCCTGGATCTCAGCGACGCGATGTTGAACTACATGCGGCGTAAACTGAAACGGAGAAAGCTTCAGGCGACGTGCGTCAAGGGCGACATGACGCACCTGGAGTTTGACACACCGTTCGACGCGGCGTTTTGTACCTACAACACGTTCCGCCACCTGCTGACCGAAAAAGACGCCGTCGCCCACCTGCGCAGCATGGCCGACTCCATTGCCACCGGCGGGCTGTATATTTTGGGCATGCACTTGGTGCCCGAAGAAGACTACGAAGCGGTCGTCGAACGCTTCAAAATGAGTCAGGCCGGCACGACGCTGACGACCACGATCAGTGTTCCCCACACCGACGAAAAGAAACGCCTGGAAACCCTTCGCGTCAAATTGAAAGCCGTTAAATCGAGTGGGGAGACGATCCGCATCCAAAGCGAGTTTCCCTTGCGGCTCTACACGCCGACGCAATTGAAACGGCTGTTCAAGAAGGTCAGCGACCAATTCGAATTGGTCGAATCGTTCGACTTCGCTTATGACATCGACGATCCGCTACCGTTCGACAAAGAACTGCTGGAAGGCCTGTTCGTGCTGCGGAAGTTGGGCGTGGAGACGTAGTGGTCGATCCATCGCCAAATGTCATGTCGCGACTCGTTGCCAGGCTCCGCCGTGAACGATTTGTTAGCGGCAGGGCGCGAGCCCTCCGGTCTTTCACGATGTTTTTGAAGCGCGACCGGACGGCTCGCGCCGTTCCGCTAACACCTTTAGTACGGCGTACGCGGCCGGACACTGCGACGCCCGCCCGAGGCCTTACGGCCAGCGGCTCACTATTGACTTAGCAGATCCCGACTAAACCGACTGCCCGCTTGCGCCCTGCCGCTACAACCTCGTCAAAAACAGAAAATAAATCGTTCACGGCGTAGGGCGGAGCCTGGGCACAAGTCTCTGATGCCTGACAGACGGCATGCACAGCATGCCCTACGCTGCTGCAACGCAAGCCGGAAGCTTACGCGGCTACCGTAGTTTCTCGTTGCTGCGATGGCGATCTTTGTCGCGATTGGTTTTCTTTTCCAAATTCGCTCTCAGCGCCGCGGTCAGATCGATCCCGGACTGATTGGCCAGACAGATCGTCACGAACAGCACGTCGGCCAACTCATCGGCCAAGTCGCCGGGTTGATCGCTCGACTTGTACGATTGCTCGCCACAGGTGCGTGAGAGGATCCGCGCGACCTCGCCGACCTCTTCGACCAGCTGCGCCAAATTGGTCAGCTCGTCGAAGTAGCGAACGCCGATGGTTTGGATCCAACGGTCCACCTCGTCCTGTGCCTGACGAAGCGTGAGCGGCGGCCGGGCGTCGGAAAGACTCATTGGGCCAACAACAGATACGTGCCGCTTTTCCCGGCCACGGCGATGTCCACTTTGGAGTCCCCGTTGAGGTCTTCGGCGACGATCTGCAAGCCACAGCCGACGTGCCCTTCGTCGATGGTGTGACGCTCGAACGATTTAGATGCTTGATCCCAGGTGTAGTAGTACAGACAAGGCGGCTCGTTGCCGCCGGGATCACGGCTGTTGTGGGCGTAATAGCGTTTGCCGGTGATCAGATCTTTGTTGCCGTCTCCGTCCAAATCAACCCAAGCCAGCGAGTGGGGCTGACTGTAACTGGAGTCGATCTCGTGAATTTGAAATTGAAGCTTGCCGGTTTCCTTGTCCGGATCGGTTTGTTCCCACCACGACAATCCATAATCGTGCCCCTTGCCGATGATCAGGTCGCTATCACCGTCACCGTCCAAGTCAGTCACGATCATTGGGAGCGAACTGTGCAAATCCCAGTCGGCGTGGAAGATCCAGGGTTGGCCCCAGGGGTCCGATTGCGGCTGCTCATACCAACCTTGGCCGACCAAGACATCGGTTTTCCCGTCGCCGTTCAAATCACCGACGGCCACACCGTGCCCATTGGCGGATTCGCCCAGGGCATGGCCGACCAGAGAATACTTGGCCGAGTTCTCCGGTTTGGCTGCGGCTTTCTTGGCGGACGACTTGCCGGCGGCTTCGGTGTCGTCGGCCGCCGGTTCCTGGTTGTCCGTCCGATCGATCAACCGATAGACCATCATGGGGCAATCCTTCTTCCAACTGTTGACGATCCATTCGGGGCGCCCGTCGCCGTCCAAGTCTTCAAACAGCTGACCTTCGTTCTGAGACTTCTTGGTGTCTTTCAACAGGTGGGCCGGCCATTGCTTTCCCAACCGCAACGCTTCCTCGCCGGGGTTCTCGTACCAGTAAACCTCGGTCGGTAAAAACGATCCGGCGATGACATCCAACCGGCCGTCGCCGTTGACGTCAAACAAGTAGTCGCCGTTGCTTTGCACATAACCGTTCCAGTCGTCGATATTGCGAAGGGGTCGAGCTGCCCAATCACCGCCCTTGTACCACTGGCGACCGGCCACCAAATCGGTCACGCCATCGCCATCGACGTCGCCCGCGGCAATCCCCTCGTTGGCATCGAGCGCGAGCATTCGCACGGAGAATTCAACCGGCTTGCCGGCATCGGCCTCGCCGACTGTCCCCAACAACGTGCCTAAAATCGGGGCAAAGAGAATGAAATAAAGTGGGATCCGTGTGGTCATGGCGGGAGACGCGGGTGGGGAGTGGGAAAAAAGCAAGCGGGCTTCCATCGGCCGGCCGAAGCGGCCGCGGGCATGTCGACATTCTATCTTATTCCTTCTCCGGTCCGGCATGTCGAATCAATCGATGTTCCGAAATCAACGCCATGATGCCAGACGCGACGCGCGAGCGAGGTGTACTGCGTGGCCCCTTGCGAACGCGTGCGGGGCTAAATCGTCAGGCCGTTTCGGGGGGTGACGTGTCACGACCGGCCAGTTTACCAAGTTCGCCGACGCCCCCCATCCGGCCAAACCGTTTCGGTCAACACAAACGAAAAAGATCTCGAAATGCGGGAAAAAACTGAAGAATGGTGGCCTTGAATCCTAGGAAGACCGGACCCCATGCGACATGATGGTGCCCGTCGCGTGACCATTCGCGTCTCCCCTCCGTCTCCATAGACCGACGTAGTCCTGATGACCGAAGCCACTGCCAACGAAACGGACGCCGATACAAATCCACAGACAGCGATCTTTCGGCTCGATTCGGAGCGAACCGAGCCTGTCAGCTCGGAAGATCCGGAGACGACGCCTTTGGTTTCGACCGCCGCACCGCTCGAATCGCGCCCCCCGGCCGACCGAACACTGTACGCGGAAGACTTGGCCGTCGGCGATGTTTGGTTGACCGAGACGCGCGAGATCACCGACCGCGATGTGCAGGCGTTCGCCGACCTGACGGGTGACCACACACCGCTGCACGGCGATCAGGGATCGGCCTCTCCTTACGGAAAACCGATCGCCCACGGTTTGCTGGGGCTAAGCGTGTTGGCGGGGTTGGGCACAAATTACCCCAAAGCATCCACGCTGGCCTTCGTCTCGGTGGAAGACTGGCGGTTTGTCGCCCCGGTTTTTTTTGGGGATCGTGTTCAAGGACGCAACGAGATTGTCGAGATCGAGCCGCATGGTCGCCGCGCCGTCAAGGTTCGCTGGCTGAGACAATTGCTCGACGAAACCGGTCGAGTGACCCAAGAGGGTTACTTTGTGACCCTAGTCGGCTCGAAAGCGCGTGGTCGCAATAAACCACGCTGAGTCGACGGCTGGTCGATTTGCTGGGACTTGTTGAGTCAATGGTGAGCCGCAGGCCGTAAGGCCTCGGGCGCCGCCAGCATGCCCGGCCGCTCACGCGTCGCGGCTCACAAAACCGACAGCCCGCTCGCGCCGTTCCGCTCACTCTGCCTGCTTGTGTTAGCGGCAGGCCGCGAGCCTCTCCGGTCTTTGACGCAGTTTCGCGAACCCCTCCCACGTCCGACGCGTCTGGTTTGATCGAGGTTTCGATCGCATTGCCAAATTCCGGTCGAAAATCCTTTGGGGTTTGCCCCTCGAAGCCTTACAATCCGGCCCCGAAAGGGGCTGATTTCCGCCCGGTTGGCATGCGAGATGCTCAGGTGGAAGGCATCAGGCCGACGTTGTCAGTCTTGCGTAGCTATACTAGAGGGGTCTGAGCGACCCGACGATTTCAGGAGGACTTTTCCCTAAGTGCGTGAACAACATCTAGTCAGTGATGACACTCCGGAACGAAGCGTCTTGGCACGATTGATCTTGCCCGACACGCCGGCTCCGGAAGATCCGCTGGAGGAATTGCATGGATTGGCGACGACGGCTGGCACCCAAGTGGTCGGGGAATTGATTCAGCGGCGTGCGTCCGCTGAGCATGGCACCTACCTCGGAAAAGGAAAAGTCGAGGAATTGCGTTTGCTGGTCGAAAAGACCAAAGCCGACGTGGTGATCTTTGACAACGAATTGACACCCGGGCAAATCCGGAATCTGGAGAAAGCGACGGGCGCCAAAGTCCTGGACCGGACCGAGTTGATTCTGGATATTTTCGCTGCCGGTGCGCGAACTTACGAGTCCCGCTTGGCCGTCGAACTCGCCCAATTGGAATACACGCTGCCGCGATTGAAGCGGATGTGGACCCACCTGTCGCGTCAGGCGATGGGCGTGGGGATGCGTGGCCCCGGTGAAAAGCAGCTGGAAGTCGACCGCCGATTGGCCCAAAAACGCATCCACGATCTCAAGCAAGAATTGGGCAAGGTAGAATCGCGTCGCGAACGCCAGGTCGCCTCGCGCAAGGAAGCACCAACGGTTTCGCTGGTCGGTTACACCAACGCCGGCAAGAGCACCTTGATGAACGCGTTGACCGAAGCGGGAGTCCAAGCGGCGGACAAGTTGTTTGCCACCTTGGACACTCGCACCCGTCGCTGGTACTTGGCGCACTGGGGCACCGTCCTGCTCAGCGATACCGTCGGGTTCATTCGCGACCTGCCCCACTCGTTGGTTGCAAGCTTTAAATCGACGCTGGAAGAAACGCGGCAGGCCGATCTGTTGCTGCACGTCGCCGACGCCAGCAACGCCAACGTCTTCGACCAGATCAGCGCCGTCTACAAGGTGCTCAGCGAACTGGAGATCGAAGAGAAAGACACGCTGTTGGTGCTCAACAAGATCGATGCGATCAAATCGCCGGCGATGCTGAACCGCGTGCTGGATCGCTATCCGAACGCGATTCCCGTCAGCGCCAAGAGCGTCAAGGGACTTGAGATGTTGACCGAGGCGGTCGGCGAAGCGCTCGGCCGCGAGTTTCTGGATTTGGACATCGATGTCGATCCCGGCGACGGCAAATTGCTGGCGTACCTGGCGGCCAAGGGAGAAATCGTTTCGCAGCACTTCGGTGCCGACGTCGTCAACGTGCGTGTGAAAATGCCCGTCGCTGCGATGGGGCCGGCCCGCAAGTCGGCGATCTCCATCCGCCCGGCCGGCACCGGTACCTTCGCACCGGTCGAAAGCCCCGTTGAACCGCCCGTCGACACCCCAGCCACCGACGTGGCGTAAGCTTCCAGCTTGCGTTGCCGTGGCGTAAGCTTCCAGCTTGCGTTGCCGGTGGCGTAAGCTTCGAGCTTGCGTTGCTGCTGCCGAAGGCAAGCAGGATGCTTACCCCACTTGTCGGCATGCAGGATGCTGACATCACCTTGCAATCAAGGCCCCACGACTTGGCCCACTGGAATCCGAGCGGAAAACTGGCGGTTGTCACCGGCGCCAGCAGCGGCATCGGCCGCTGCCTGTCTAAGCGGCTCACCGAGGCCGGCTGCCGAGTGATCGCGGTCGCGCGACGTGCGGATCGTCTGCAGTCGCTGGCGGACGAGATCCATCGCGACGGCGTCGACGACAGGCTGCAGCCGATCCGTGGCGATGTGACCGACCCGGCAACACACGATCAACTTGAATCGCTGATCCGATCCCGCGGTGGCTCGCTGGATCTGCTGGTCAACAACGCGGGCATCGGCGCGATCGGCAGCTTCGAGGAGGCGACCGAGTCGCGTTTACGAAAGATCATGGAGGTCAACTTCTTTGCCCCGGCCCAACTGACCCGTCGCTTGCTACCGTACTTGAAATCCAGCGACGACGCGGTGATTTGCAATCTCGGCAGCGTGCTGGGCCATCGTGCGGTCCCGGACAAGTCGGAGTATTGTGCCAGCAAGTTTGCGATGCACGGCTGGAGCGATTCGCTGCGCGCCGAATTGGCCGGAACGTCGGTGCGGGTGACCTTGGTCAGTCCGAGCACGACCGAGAGTGAATTTTTCGACGTGCTGGTCGACTCCGACGCCAACGCCACTTCGAAGAGTTTTGGCAGTTGGCCGGCCGACCGGGTCGCTGCGGCGACCCTGGCGGCGATCGGCAAACGCCGCTCCGAAGTGATCCTCAGCTTGGGAGGCAAGCTGCTGGTCTATGCCGACCGGCTATGCCCACCGTTGATGAATTGGGCCTTGCGCAAGTAGGTCACGCTGTGCGTGACGCATGGCATGCACAGCATGCCCTACTGCGTGACGCATGGCATGCACAGCATGCCCTACGAAGCTAAGCGACGTGGTCGATGTCGGTGACGACCTGCACCATCGGGTTGGCTCCGCTGGTTCGGAAATAATCCGGTGCCCAGCGTCGCAGTTCGATCCACATGGCAATCACAGCGATCAACAAGAACACCATGCTCAGCACCAGCATGACGGTGTAGACGCTCGGCGGCTGTTTGCCACCCTCAGTCGATGGAAGTGTCGACACGGTCACCCTCCAAAATAAAACCTTCGCTGTAGTCTTTCATGATCTCGCCGACGGCTCGGTTGGGCGTCGCTTTGAGGACCTTCAAACGGCCGATGTAACGCGATTTCCGAGTGACTTCGAGCTCGTGGCCCGGTCGAATTCCGTCATCCATGCCGATCGAGACTTCGGCTAAACCCTTGGTACGATTAACGACCAAGACGTTCCCGTTGCGTTCCGGCGGAGCACCGTCCAGTGGCGCTTCGGGGTCGATTCCCATGTGGTCGGCGATTTCGCGGAACCGGGTCAGCTCAGCTTGCAGGTTCTTATTCCGCGATTCGAATTCGAGGCGAACACCGCGAGCTTCGTTGAGTTTGTCTTGCAGCACCAGCGTTTGGGCGAACAAGGCGTCACGATCTTGCTGCTCTTTGCGTACCTGATCGCGAAGGTTTGCGGTCGTGTCGGTCAGCGATTGCAGCTCCTCGGCGCGAATCTTGTCGACCTGAGCCAAGTTGGACAATTCACCCTCGAGCTTCTGGACCGAGCTGATTCGCAATTGTAATTCTTCTTGCAGTTGGTCCAGCTGGGTTTGCAGCGAAGCCAGTGCGGTTCGACGGGCGACTTGTTCACGACTGAGCGCCGCTTGAGCCCGCTGCTTGGCGTCCTCCAGCTGCTCGTTCTCGCGAGAGATGGCCTCGATCTTTTCCTTGTACCCGCTCGGCCCCAACACAACATCGCGCCAATTGCGATGCGAAGCATTGACCGCCAGGGCCAAGACCATGAAGGACAGGCTGAGCAGGAAAATGATGACGGTAAACGACTTCCCAAGTAAGGTCATTTTAGGAGCTTTCCTTTGACAGGAGCGGTCCGAACACGTTGTCGAATTTGGTAGGGTTCAGGCGACAAAATGCCGGGTTGGTGAGCGACGATAAGCCGGGTGCCCACGGTGGATTTTCCTTGCAGAAACGCAGGATGCCCTCGCATCAACCGCCATTCCGCACTCCCGGAAGTATAGTTACCGCAAAAATCAACTGTCAACGAAATCGGCATTAAAAGCATCAAACGCCTAGTTTGCCCCGATTCAACCTGGTGAAACTTTGTCCCTCGTCGAGTTTGCACCGGGTTTGACGGTCATAGCGACCGCTATTTCACCGCCAACATGCGCTCCAACGCGACCAAACTCCACTTGGTCACCTCTTCCGACACCTCGATCGTGTTAACCGGGGTCCCCTCGCGAAGATTCTCCAACGCCCAGCACAAATGGGGCAGATCGATGCGATACATCGTCGCGCACATGCACAGGACGGGGCTGAGGAAGTGGATTTCCTGCTCGGGATGCTCGGCCTTGAGCCGATTGACCAGATGCAACTCGGTGCCGATCGCCCACTTCGTACCCGGCGGACTTGCTTTCACCGTCCGAATGATCAAGCCCGTGCTGCCGGAGACGTCGGCCAAATCGTTGACTTCGCGCGGGCATTCCGGGTGCACCAAAATTTTGATCCCCGGGTGCTGCGCGCGGAATTGTGCGACGTGCTCGGGGCGGAACATTTGGTGGACACTGCAATGACCTTTCCACAAGATCACGCGGCTGTCTTGGATCGCCTGATCGGTGTTTCCGCCGAGTTCCAATTCGTACGGATCCCAAACCGGCATTTGGTCTTCGGTGATCCCCATCTTCAGTGCCGTGTTGCGTCCCAGGTGCTGGTCGGGGAAGAAAAAGACGCGATCGCCGCGTTCGAACGCCCATTCCAGCACCGCCCGGGCGTTGCTGCTGGTGCACACGATGCCGCCGTGTTTTCCGCAGAACGCTTTTAGACTCGCGGCACTGTTGATGTAGGTGACCGGGATCACCCGTTCGGTGTCGATGACTTCGGACATGTCTTCCCAAGCCGCCTCGACCTGGGCAATCGCCGCCATATCGGCCATCGAACAGCCCGCGGCCATGTCCGGCAAGATCACCCGGACACGCTGCCCGTTTCGGCTGGCAAGTTTTTCGGGCCGGTTGGCCAAAATGTCGGCCGTTTCGGCCATGAAGTGGACCCCGCAAAACACGATCGTCCGGCACGTTTCGCTCTGCGCGGCCATCTCGGACAACTGATAACTGTCGCCACGCAGATCGGTGTGCTCGACCACTTCATCCTGCTGGTAGTGGTGCCCCAGAATCAGCAACGAGTCTCCCAGCTCCTGGCGAACGGCCGTGATTCTCGCAATCAGCTCCTCGCTGGAGAGCGTCTTGTAGGTCGCCAGTTGGTGAGCCGCGTGGGTGTTTGGATCGGATTGGACGGTGGGAAGCGTTGGCGTGGTCAAGGGACTCACTTTCAAAAAGAAGGGACGAGTGACAAGCAATCGGCCTGCCACCACTTCTATTGTACGGCAGGTGAACCATTCGGTCGATTCACCCGAGATCTAGCCGACGATCAATGCCACCAAGTTTTGCACTGAAGGAATTAGCGGGACGGCGCGAGCGGTCTGTCGATTTTGTGAGCCGTGACGCGTAAGCAGCCGGGCAGTCCGACGCCCGCCCGAGGCCTTACGGCCAGCGGCTCANNGCGCCCTACCGCTAACAAGACCCCCCGCTTGGCGTCAAACTAGATAGCATTGGCGCGAGACTCTAATAGACGACGGCGGACTCGACGCGGTAGGGTTCCAACTTGGTTTCGCCCTTCAGCCCGGCCAGGTGAATCAGGAACGAACAGCCCAGAATCTCGGCCTGGCAGAGTTCCAGCAGTCTGCAACAGGCCTGCATCGTGCCGCCGGTCGCGAGCAGGTCGTCGACGATGATCACACGTTGGCCGGGAAGCACGCCGTCGATGTGGACGTGCAACTCGTCACTGCCGTACTCCAGGTCATACGAATGGGAATGGGTCTCAAAGGGAAGCTTGCCGGGTTTGCGAATCGGCACAAATCCGGCGTTCAAGTGCAGCGCCAACGGCGCGGCAAAGATGAATCCCCTTGCTTCGGCGGCGGCGACCACGTCGACCGTTTCCCCGTCAAACGGTGCCGCCATGGCCTCGGTCGCAGCCTTGAACGCCTGGGGATCGAGCAGCAACGGGGCGATATCGCGATAGATGATTCCCGGTTTGGGAAAATTGGGAATGTCGCGAATGAAACTTTTTAGATCAATCGTCATCGGATCGTCTTGAGCGTGGCGAGATGTCAAACGCCAAGAGATTAGCCGGATCAGAGCCCCGGCGGTAGCCAACGCAACCCCAGCGGTCAAGCGGAAAAGGCGTCAGGTACGAATGGCACG
>NZ_JANZKV010000287.1:12856-45901 GCF_025060895.1 Stieleria sedimenti
TAAAGCCTGTACACCAACACTCTTACCCGTGCCATTCGGGTCACCCACCCTCAGTGAAAAAGATGACAAAGCACTAATCGTTGTTGGACATCCCGCTGGCGGCCATGCGGCTCGACGCGATCAGATCGCGGTGGTGATACCACAAGCGATGCAACGAGATGAACAAGAACGCGTTGGCCACGAGCGAGCATAGCAAGAACACGTTGACGTACGGGTTCGATCTGCCGATCGCGCCCGCGATCCCTGCTTGGTCGGCCGGCGGCACGCGGTTGCCCTGCCCCGGATCTCGCTGGCCAACGCCGCCAGCGGCCCCGGTGCCGACAGCGTTCGGTCGATCAGCAGCCGCGCTGACGCCACCGACGGGCGTTCGAAACGCCCCCCCCGCCGCGACTCCGTCACCAGCGAGCAAACGATCACTCGCACTCGGCTGGCCCGACAATGAATCGGCCGGCAGCGTCGTGCGGCCCCGCTCGGCGTCCAGTTTAGCCAGGCGTTCTTCTTCCATGCGACGCTTTCGCCCGATCGTCAGCTCCCACTGTGTTTCCTCATCCACACGCTCTCCAAATCGATCCAAGACATAACGTTCCTTGTCGATCGGGTTGCCGTACTTGTCATAGGACCAGGCCCCTGGAGGCAATCCATCGATGTCTTTCTGGGACAAACGCGGATCCACGTCCAGCCTGCGGGTGGAATGGTCCTCTGAACCCCAAACGCCACTACCCGCGGTGGTTGTGACGCCATCGCGACTGGCGAAACGCGGATCCGTCGCCGCCGATCCGCCGGTGAATCCGCCCGGCGTCCCCGGTTGAGACGTTCCGGCCGGTGGCTGAACTCCTGGCAGGTTCCATCCCGGCTGTCCCCCCGCCCCGACGCCTGCGGCCGGCCAGCGCCCCGGTGCGGCCGCGTTGGCTGTCGTCTCGGCACTCGCCTGAGCGGCTTGCTGTTCCGCCAGATATTCTCGATAGCTGGCGTAGAGGTCGTTCACGAAGGCCTTGTCGCCCATCCGCGAATCCGTGGGCTGGATCCCAAACAATTGCCCCAGCTGAGCAATCTGTTGATAGGTCCAATTGGAGGGCACACTGGGAGGCGCCGTGTTGGTCGACGCGTTAACGCCGGCCGCCCCGGTGGAAGTCATCGAGCGGGGATCGGCGGCAGGAAATCCCAATGCCGAACCACCGGTCGCGGTCTGCCGCGACGCCGCCCCACCGGACAGATTCCCCGGATACAACAGATCTTGCTGCGCCGTCGTCCTGGCCGAGTTTGGGGAACCGAAGTTTTGCGAACTGTAATTTGGGGAATTGGCGGTCGGGGCAGTGGCGGCGTTCGAATGGGTACGATTGTTTGCATTGAAGACCGACAGATCGTAGTTGGCTTCTTGAGCGGTCGGTGGGCCGTAGACGGGGCGGTTTGTCGGACTGGGCGACGCCGTGGCCGGATTCCGTGCGAACTCGCTGCCGAAGGTGGCGTTGGAACCCGCCGTGTTGCCCTGGTCTGGCAACCGCACGCCGGATGGAAGACTGCCAAAGCCACGCGATGCCCCGCTGCCGCTGCTGCTTGGCGATGCCGTCGACTCTCGCGCGTTGGCCATCAATTGAGCTTCTCGACTTTGCGGATCCTGGGTGGCACCGACCGTTGCAATCGTGTTTCGGTTTGGGCTGCTGCGGAGGTCATTGGGCAGCATCGAAGACGACTGCCCGCCAAATGCGGTGGAACCCACCGGCTCGGTCGTCGGCCGTTTGACCCCGGACGTCGTCTCGGAAAGCCAAGCACGATCACGGGAGGTCGTGGGATCGGTTGTCGGGCCACCGGCTCGAGGCCCCACACGCTGCGTGTCGACACCGCCGGTAAAATTGGGCAAACTCATCGAAGCCGATGCGGACCCACCAACACCACGCGACGACTCCGCTCGCGATTCAGACGCCCCAAACGCACCGGAGAGCGATGGCGGAATTTCAAATCCGCCGCTCGGCCCCTGCGCGACAAGCCGGGCAGGCGTGATCTGGAGGATCGAGATCAGTGCGGCAACGGCGACCATCAAATAACGAATGGTTTCGCCCATGACATTCTTCCCTGAACAAACGATTGGACTTCAAATCCGTTTCACGGCCAAACCCGATGAGCTGAGCTCTCAATAAGACCACCAAAACAGAACGCTAAACAGCTCAGACGCATTTCCGGCGCGTGTTTCATGACAAGGTAACGGCACCGGCGGCCGAACGTAAAGAGAGGTTTCACAGCGTTGCCCGCCGGGCAGCGCTGTGAAGCATTTATTAGCGGAACACAGGGTAGACCGGATCAGCGGAGACCGATTCGTTGGACTCGCACCTGCCTTGGGGATTGATACATTGCAATCATTCTGCAAACGCCACTCCAACGGGCCGCCCGAGCCAAATCCGATGAAGCCTCTGCAACTGTCCTACCTTGCCGTCCTTGTCATCCTGGCCGGATGCAACTCGACGCCCACGCCGTCACCCGAAGGCGGCACACCCATCCAGGTCCAATTGAATTGGTATCCCGAAACCGAGCACGGGGGGTTATTCCAGGCCCTGGCTGACGGGTCCTACCAGGCCGAAGGGTTCGACGTGACGATTCAGCCGGGGGGACGGGCCACTCCGATCGGTCCTGAACTGGCGCTGGAGCGGGCCCAATTTGCGATCGCCAATGCGGACGACGTGATCGTCTATCGCCAGCAGGGGATCGATGTCGTGGCGGTGATGGCTGCGATGCAAAACCACCCGCGTTGCATCCTGGCCCGCAAGGACAGCGGCGTGGAATCCTTTGCCGACCTGCGGGGAAAAACGCTGCAACGCCAAGCCGGTCGCGCGTTCGTCGAATTCATGCGCTCCAAAGGGATCTTGGACGGGGTCAAAGAGGTGCCCTACCACGGCAGCATCGCCTCTCTGGTCGGGGATCCGAACATCGTGATCCAAGGCTACAGCTGTGCCGAACCCCTACTGGCCGAACAACAGGGGGTGCCGGTCAATACGTTGATGGTCAGCGAACTCGGGTTCAATCCCTACTCGAGCGTTCTGGTGACGACGGGAAAACTGATCCGCGAACAACCCGATCTGGTTCGGCGTTTCGTCGCAGTCACTCGCCAGGGCTGGCGCAACTATCTGACCGACGGCAGCCAAGGCAACGCGGCGATCTTGACCGTCAACGAAGAAGGCATGACGCCTGAAGCACTCGAGTTCGGAGCAAGGGTGATGCGCGACCTGGCGATGCCTGACGCGGCGGGTGTCGAAACGGTCGGCACGATGACCGCTCAGCGATGGAGCGAACTTTTCGAACAACTCACCGCGCTCGATCTGGTCGACCCAGAAAAGGTCCGGGTCGAAGACTGCTACACACTGGACTTCGTGGACTGAACGAAAAAGTCGCGCGGGGAATCGATCGAGAATGCAACGCAACACCGCCTACTGCGGCGACGGACTCTCGGCCATCAGCCCCACGTCCCACTCCACCTTCCATGACCGGTTGCGGTAAACCATCTCTTGCAACGAATCCAAATCTTCGGGATTGGTGACATAACCGTGAACCGATAACCGTTCATCCGTCTGCAGCGGCGGCGCGTGATAGGAGATCGTGACCAGTTCGTATTGCGACTTGGATTTCACTTGAGAACGCAAACGATTCGCCTCGCGGACCCGGACTCGCGTTTCGTGAAGACCGTTTCGGTACGAATCCACGCCGATCACGATCCCGGTCAATGTCGCGATGACAATCACCGCGGTCATGAGACGGCGTTCGTTGGTCCTTGTTTTCCCGCGACGAAAATACCAGATCACCGCTTCGAAAATGGCGATCCCGAACGTCGCACCAAACCCGAATGCGGCAACCGGGCCGAACAAGTGGTATCCCAAAGCGACGAGCAGCAAGTTCAGCGCTGTCGCGCCGACGCAGATCATCAATTTGAAACGTGGTGTTTGCATAGAAACAGAGACCCTCATGCCCTGCAAACAACTCGCAGGACACCCAATCGACTTCAGTGATACCACCCAGCAGATGAGATGACGGGCGAAAAACATTTTCGCGCTGAGTGGATGCTCATCCGGGTGAACGCGATAACCCTGTGATACAGCCGCAATCAATGTTTGGGATCGCAACAGAAAACGGTGAAAAACCCGTTGCCGACAAAGATGATTGCCCATCCAAACACGACAAACCGTCCGCCGACGGCAACGGACGTGTGCCCCTGAGGGTTTTCCCCCGAACGTCGGCAGATGCCCGGATGCCGGCACGAGCCCCATGCCATCGACCTTGGCACTGAAACTGTTAGCGGAACGGCGCGAGCGGGCCGTCGTTTTAATCGGGATCTGCTGAGTCCATGGTGAGCCGCTGGCCGTCAGGCCTCGGGCGGGCGCCAGAATGCCCGGCCGCTTACGCGTCGCGGCTCACAAAACCGACAGCCCGCGAACCGTCCGGTCGCGTTTCAAAAACACCCCGCGTGGCGTCAAAGAAAATGGCATGGGGTGTTGGCCGGCTGAGGCCGACCTACCTGCCCAGGTAGGCGTCAATTTGTTCCGCTTTGCGGAGCAGATACGGAATGTGTTGCTCGCTGGTCTTGACCAATCGAGAAAGCTGACGCAGTTGCTCGCTGAACTCGCCCGCAAATTTGCGTTGCTGTTCATCTCGCCACGTTTGCTCGAGCTGATTCATCTGCGTGCCCAGCGCCGTCGATCGCTCTTTCAACTCCTCGACGAAACGATGCAGATGGGAAGCAAATTGTCGTAACTGTTCGGGATCAACGACGGCTTGATTCATGGTCAGGTTCTCAGGACTTCGACGACGAGGAGGCTGCCTGAAGACGCTTCAGGTGCGCGTGATATTGTTGCCCGGTCGCATGCAATGACAACTTGTCGGCCAAGTCGCAAAGCAGTTTCAGGCTGGCGTGACGCAAGGATTCCGGCGCGACAACGGACCGTCGCAGCGCCACGGCGCGCAGCTCCTTCATTGCCGGCAAGTCTTTTCCCAGCGCGAGCAAACAGCGCGCACGCAGGAAATGCGCTTGCGGCGAAAATTCGTCCAATTCCAACAGGTGCCCCGCGTCGGCAAAGGACTCTTCGAACAACTCGGCGTCGAATTTCGCATCGGCCATCGCCAATCGCAATTGGATCTGAGACGGGTCTCGCGCCAACCGGGCGCGACACACTTCGATCCGTCGCATCGCCCAATCACTCCGACTTCGCTCCAACTCTCGATCCGCCTCGGGCGTTTTCAGCCGCGACGCGAGATCACTGACCTCGCGGTATTGTTGCAAGGAGCGGGCCAGGATCGCCTCTTCCAACTGAAACAAGACGCGTTCGTCGTCGGGAAAGATCTGCGTGGCCTGTTGCAGCAACCGTTTGGCTTCCAACGGCCGATGTTCACTGCGATAGATACCGGCCAATTCCAAGAAGCCGTCCAAATCGGTCGGATTGGCTTTTAACTTGTGCTCCAATTCTTGGCGCCGTTCCAATTGAACGGTGCGGCGATGTTCCCGCTGATCGTCATCGAATTCCTCGTTCGGATCCACCACGTTTTTCCGCAGCAGCTCGCCGGGACTGACCGGGCGCCATCGGCCTCCGTCGAGCGGACTGAGATCGGGGTTGCCGGAGTCGACCGTTGATTCACTGGATGGCGTTTGATCCCCGGCCGAGGAAGCGGTCGTCGTATCGGGATCGGGCATTGGTTCACTGCGCGGCAAAAGAAAAGAGCATCGCCGCGGACCGCCGCGGACACTTCAGTGTGAACGCAAACGCGGCGGGATGCAAATCCCAACCGCTTTCCGCGTGGCGATGCCCCCTACCAGGGCGCTCGGATGTAGTAGTAACCGAACTGGTCGGTGTGACTGGGCCACGGCGGCGTCGGCCGGAACGCCCCCCGCGGACCGGCACCGACACCGGGTGCGTTACGCCCGTATTGGGAATTGACCGGGTACATCAAGTTCTGGCCCACACCCCACGAGTACGTTTGACGCACGTTGGCAGTCGGCGGAACGACGACGGCCAGGGGCTGGCCCCAGCTTTGTTGATAGTAACCGCCATGCCACGGATGGCTGACCGGGGGGCTCTTCTGAAACAGCCCCGGCCCCGCGGCGGTCGCGTCGGATTGCGAGGCAATCGGAAGAGTCGCCAGGCACGCGACGAGTACGAATAGCGTACGCATGAGTTTGATCTCGGTGGGTGGAAGTGGATGGTTCGGTTCAGAACCGGCGTTAAAATCAGCGTGGCAAACGCAACTTGTTCCAGTACAGATTGCTGATCGCTTGCTTGACCGGCGGATAGGAATAATGCACTTTCGTGCGATTGAGACCACGTCCGTTGTCGTAGTAGTTGTGGTACCGATTTGTGTGCTTGTACAGAAACTCGTGCGGATACAGCGGCTGGTACGTGTTAAACGTGTGCCCGACGAACTGCGGCACGGGAACCGGCGAGACGTACAATTGGGCGTTTGCGGTGTTGCAATTGCCGCCGGAGTAAAAATTGTAAAACAGATCCGAATGGTCGTATCGGCGGTCTTGGCAGACGCCGCCATTCACATCGCCGCATCCGCTGCGGAGCTTCCCGAGCACACCACCGCCGTTGACCCCACAGGTGCCGCTGGAACAGGTGCCGCTTTGGCAACTGCTACAGCCGCTGTCGCTGATCGAGGCCGAAGCCAGATCACCGATGTAGCCGCCGGAGGCCGGCAGCGCAGTATCGCTGACGACCTGACTGGCGACGATAAAGGATTCACCTTGCGCCATGGCGTTACCGGCCGAAGCGACGAGTGCCAGCACCGCGACGGCGCCGTAGAATTGATTTGTCAGTCGAAGTTTCATCCGGTGGTTCCTCCGAACCCGTGTTGTCAGCCATTGATTCCATTCTCGCCCGACCGCCGGATGCGATCCGCCGCCATTCCCTCTCGGCGGTAGCAGACCACCCTAAACGGGATCCCCCGAAGGCGGCCGGCCGGATGCGGGCATTTCTTCTTCACACGGTTTGTTGTTTCGGCGGGATTGCCCGTTCGGCGATAGCCCGGAGCGTTGCGCTGGCGATTTCGGATCATTTCGGAGCATCGCTAACACCGGTGTCGACTGCATTTGCCTTTCGACCCGGCCAACCGCTAAAGTCTGCCGCCACTGCCTGTCTAGAATTTTCACCGTCTCTACCCTAACTTGGGCAAATCGGCGCGACCCTGCGACCGATGGAGAAGGTGAAGAACGCACCGTATCAATTTGTGTAAAAGGACCCCTATCGCGTGGCAAAACGACGTCCCCGCAAGCAATCGGAAAAGAACGGCAAATCGTTGTTTGACGCCGTCGAGGAATCGCTCCTGACGGCGGTCCCGCTGCGTCAGGCGGCTCAGGAACGCTACCTCAATTATTCCCTGTCGGTGATCACCAGCCGGGCGTTGCCGGACGTCCGCGACGGACTCAAACCCGTCCAGCGACGCATCCTCTACACGATGCACCAGCAGGGGCTCTCCAGCACCGCCAAGCACCGCAAGTGTGCCAAAGTCGTCGGCGACGTGATGGGTAACTATCACCCCCACGGCGACAGCTCGATCTACGAGGCTCTGGTCCGCATGGCCCAGCCCTTCGCCATGCGGATGCCGCTGGTCGACGGCAGCGGAAACTTCGGTAGCGTCGACGGCGACAATGCCGCGGCGATGCGTTACACCGAGTGCCGCATGACCCCGGTCGCCGGCGAAGTGCTGACCGACCTGGCGACCCGTACCGTCGCCTACAAGGCCAACTATGACGGCAGCCGCGAAGAACCCGTCGTCCTGCCCAGCCGCCTACCCAATCTGCTGCTCAACGGCGCCACCGGCATCGCCGTCGGCATGGCCACCAACATTCCGCCACATAACCTCCGCGAGATCTGCAACGCACTGCTGAAGTTGTTGCGTGATCCCGAAATCAAAGACTACCAACTGGTCGCCAATGATGCCGTCCAGGCGCCGGACTTTCCCACCGGCGGCCAAATCATCAACACCAAGGAAGAACTGCGCGAGATCTATCAGACCGGCCAGGGCACCATCAAGCTTCGCGGCACGATCAAACAGGGCACCAAGGATCGCGGCGGAAAAGTCATTCAAATCGACTCGATCCCCTACAGCGTCAACAAAGCGCTGCTGGTCGAACGGATCAGCGAACTCGTCTTCGACGGCAAACTGCCCCTGGTCACCGAAGTCCGCGATCTGTCGACCGATGAAATCCGCATCGACCTGTTGCTCAAGAAAGACGCCGACGAAAAGAAGGTGCTGGCGTTCCTCTACAAGCACACCGATTTCCAAAAGAACTTCAACGTCAATCTGACCTGTCTGGTTCCCACCGAAAACCCCGAACTGGGAACGCCCGAGCGACTCTCTCTCAAAGAAATGCTCTGGCACTTCCTGCACTTCCGCTTGGAAGTCGTCACCCGTCGCCTGGAAAACGAACTGGCGTCGCTGGAGCGGCGGATCCACATCCTGGAAGGCTTCGCGCTGATCTTTGACGCGCTCGATCAAATCATCAAAATCATTCGCCAATCGGACGGCAAAGCCGATGCGGCCGAAAAAATCATGAAACGGTTCCCGGCCAGCAAAGGTGGCTTGGACGCCGAGCAGACCGACGCGATCCTGGAACTGAAACTGTATCGCTTGGCGCGTCTGGAAATCAATCTGATCCTGGATGAACTGAAAGACAAAAAGAAACGCGCCGGGCAGATCCGTCAACTGCTCAACGAAGACACCAAGGACACCAACGCCTCGGGCCGCTGGACAATCGTCCGTGAAGAAATCGAAGGACTCATCACGACCTACGGAAGCGACGCGGCGAGCCGTCGTCGCACCGCGATCAACGCCGTCGAAGTCGAAGTCGAATATTCGGTCGAGGACTTTATCGTCGCCGAAAACTGCCACGTCCTGGTCACCACCGACGGCTGGGTGAAACGGCAAAAACAAATCGCCGATCCCTCCAAGAGTCGACTTCGCCAAGGCGATTCGGTGCTCGCCTGCATCGCCGGCAGCACCCGCGCCACCCTCGGTCTGTTCTCGTCCCTCGGTGTCTGCTACACGACCCGATTCATCGACATCCCCGCCTCGACGGGCTTCGGAGAACCGATTCAAAAGCTGTTCAAGATGAAGGACGGCGAACGCATCATCGCAGCGATCTCGTTCGACCCGCGTCGCATCGGCAAGATTCACGAAGACCCCAAACACCCCGATTACTGCCCCGAAATCCACGCCTTTGCCGCCTCAAGCAACGGTTTTGCACTGCGTTTCGGACTGGCCCCGTTTGCCGAACCGTCGACCCGCAGCGGACGCCGGTACGCCCGCGTCACCGGCGACGCCGCCATCATCGACGTGATCCCGATTACCGGCAGCGAAATCATTCTGGCCGTCTCGGAAAACTGTCGCGCGATCGTCTGCGAATCCGAAGAAATCAATTATCTGTCCGGGCCGGGAAAAGGCGTCACCCTGATCCGATTGGCCAACGGTGATCGCCTGCTCGGATTCAAAGCCAGCAGCGGCGACCGTGACCTGCTGACCATCGAAACCAACCGCGGCGCACGCAAAACCGTCTCCACCGCCAAGTACCGTGTCACCAGTCGCGGCGGCAAGGGCGTCGAGCTTCAGAAGAACGGCAAGATCGCCAAGATCATCGCGCCGCCCATCGCCGCCCCCGCACCGTTCGACGATGAATAGTTTCAAGTTTCAAGTTTCAAGTTTCAAGTTTCAAGTTTCAAGTTTCAAGTTTCAAGTTTCAAGTTTCAAGTTTCAAGTTTCAAGTTTCAAGTTTCAAGTTGATGGCGTTTGATCATCCATGACAGCAATCGCGACTAAATCGAACTACAACGCCGACGCCATCGTCGCACTCGAAGGTCTGGACCCGGTCCGGAAGCGTCCGGGCATGTACATCGGGGGTGTCGGCACCGCGGGACTGCACCATCTGATCTGGGAAATCGTCGACAACTCCGTCGACGAAGCGATGAACGGCCACGCCAGCGAAATCGTGGTCACGCTTCACAAAGATGGACAAACCGTGTCGGTTGCCGACAACGGACGCGGCATCCCCGTCGACAAGCACCCCAAGACGAAGAAACCCGCGTTGGAAATGGTGCTGACCATTCTGCACGCCGGCGGCAAATTCGAAGGCCAGAACTACAAGACCGCCGGAGGTCTTCACGGCGTCGGGGCATCGGTGGTCAACGCGCTCAGCAAAGAACTGACGGCGGTGGTCCGTCGCGACGGCGCGCAATACAAGATGGAATTTGAACGCGGCAAGCCGACCTCGAAACTCAAAAAACTCAAGGGCGCCATCCGCGGCACCGGGACGACGATCACGTTCACCCCCGATCCGCAGATCTTCCCCAAGACGACGTTCGATTCGGCGCTGATTCGCGCCCGCCTGGAAACGGCCAGCTTCCTGCACCGCGGTGTCAAAGTCACCTACGTCGATGAAGCCGCCAAGACCAAAGAATCGTTCGTTCACGAACAAGGCATCGTCGACTTTCTCAACAAAGTCCTGAAGGAACGTAAAGCGCGGCCGATCCACGCCACTCCGTTTAGCCTCTCGATCGACGACGACATGCGGATCGAAGTCGTCTTGCAGTGGACCGAATCGACCGACGAACACGTCCGCAGCTACGTCAACGGAATCCCGACCGGCAGCGGCGGAACACACGAAAACGGTTTCCGCGGCGGGCTCAACAAGGCGGTGCGTAACTATATCGACACCCACAATCTGACGCCGCGCGGCGTCAAGATCAGCCACGAAGACATCCGCGAAGGAATGGTGGGGATCATTTCGGTCTTCGTCAGCGAGCCGCAATTCCAAGGTCAAACCAAAGACCGTTTGAACAACCCCGAAGTTCAAACGGGCGTCGAAGCGGCGGTGCGTGGCGAGATCGAACAGTGGATGAATAGCAATCGGTCCATCGCCGACTCGATCGTCGCCCGGATCATCGCCGCCGCCCGCGCCCGTGCCGCCTCCCGTGCCGCTTCCGAAGCCGTCTCACGCAAGGGTGGTGCGAAACGAACAATGCTGCCGGGCAAACTGAGCGATTGTTTGTCCAGCGGAAAGATGGAGTCCGAGCTGTTTATCGTCGAAGGTGATTCCGCCGGTGGCAGTGCGAAACAAGGCCGCGATCGAAATTACCAGGCCATCCTTCCGCTCCGCGGAAAAGTCCTGAACACCGAAAGTGCGACGCTGAAGAAGATTCTGGACAACAAAGAAATCCAAGATATGGTCGCGTCACTCGGCTGCGGGATCGGCCCCAAGATGGACATCAGCGGTCTGCGCTACGGCCGCATCATCCTGTTGGCCGACGCCGATTCCGATGGACACCACATCACGACGTTGCTGTTGACGTTCTTCTATCGCCACATGCCACAGTTGATTTCCGACGGGCGTTTGTTCATCGCCGTTCCGCCGCTGTATCGAATCGACCTGGGCAAAGAAACCTACTGGGCCAAAGACGACGCCCACCGCGAAGAAATCTTGCAGAAGCATGGCGGAAGGGCCAAGCCGGAAATCACGCGTTTCAAAGGACTCGGTGAAATGATGCCCAAAGTCCTCTGGCAAACCACGCTCAACCCCGCCCAACGTCAGTTGCTGCGAGTCGAAGTCGACGACCAGCTGGAAACCGACCGCGTGATCAGCGACCTGATGGGACGCGACGCGTCGGCACGGTTCCGGTTCATCATGGACCGGGCAGCGGACGCCGAAGTGGACGTTTAGGAAGAGACAGAAGATGGCAGAATGATAAGGGGGCAGAATGATACGAGACAGATCTTCACACCATCATTCTGCCACACCATCCGACGGCCGAATTCAACAGAGCCACTCGAGTCCTCAAGAATTTAGCTTACCGGCCAGCCGCAGTAATTCGACCACCGCCTCGGCGGCTTCGTTGCCTTTGTTGCCGACCGTTCCGCCGCTGCGTTGAAGCGCTTGCTCGAGGGTGTTGCAGGTCAATAGTCCAAAACCGATGGGTTTGCGGGTCTGGACGCCCAATTGCATCACCGCATCGCTGACGCTGCGATTGATGTGTTCGTCGTGTGTCGTTTCGCCCTTGATCACGCAGCCGAGCGTGACAACGCCGAGCACCTCGTCGCGGTCGAGTGCATTGGCGGCCACCATGACCAATTCCCAGGCACCGGGCACACGAATGATTTCCAAGTCGGCTTCGGTGTAGCCGACCCCGGTCAGCGTTTCGACGCTGCCGCGGACCAGTGAATCACAAATGCCTTCGTTATAGCGACTGGCGACGATGACAATTTTTCCGGAGGGCAGCTGGCCATCGACACCCGTAATTTCAGTCAACATCCTTCACGCTCAGCAAAAACTCGGCATTGTTCTGTGTCTTTTTCAACCGTTTGATCAGGTCATCCATGGCATCGACCGGCGAGACCTCGGACAACGCACGTCGCACCGCTGAAATCCGCTTGAACTCCTCTTTGTCCAGCAACATTTCTTCACGGCGCGTCCCACTTCGGCTGATGTCGATTGCCGGCCAGATCCGTCGATCTACCAACGCCCGATCCAGCACGATTTCCAGATTTCCGGTCCCTTTGAATTCCTCAAAGATCACGTCATCCATCTTGCTGCCGGTATCGACCAACGCGGTGGCGATGATCGTCAGCGACCCGCCCTCTTCGGTTTTTCGGGCCGAGCCGAAGATCGACTTGGGTTTCTGCATCGCGCCGGCATCCAGACCGCCGCTGAGCAATTTGCCGGTGGATTCGCCGTCGCTGTTATGGGCCCGGGCCAGCCGCGTGATCGAATCGAGAAAGACGACCACGTCGATGCCCGCTTCAACCATCCGCTTGGCTTTTTCGATCACCATCTGAGCGACTTGGATGTGTCGCTGGGCGGGTTCGTCAAACGTACTGCTGATGACTTCGCACTGCGGCCCGCGGACTTCGCGTTCCATGTCCGTCACTTCTTCGGGACGTTCATCGATCAGCAGAATAAACACATAGGCTTCGGGATAGTTCGCCAGCACCGCGCGAGCCATGTTTTGCATCAGCACGGTTTTGCCCGCGCGGGGCGGGCTGACGATCAAGCCGCGTTGTCCGAACCCGATCGGCGTCAGCATGTCGACCACGCGTGTCGACATCTCGCCGCCTTCGTGTTCCATCATGATCCGGCGATCCGGATGCAGCGGCGTCAGGTCTTCAAACGGGATCGCGGCGTTGCGTTGCGAGGGGTCGCGCCGATTGATCGCCTCGATTCGCAGCAAGGCGAAATACCGTTCGTTTTCTTTGGGCGGACGAATCTGTCCGGCGACATGGCTGCCGGTTTGCAACCCGAATCGCCGAATCTGGCTGGGCGAAACATAGATGTCGTCGGGACACGACACGTAATGATGTTTGCTGCTCCGCAGAAACCCGAACCCGTCGGGCAGGATCTCCAGTGTCCCTTCGCCATACATCAAACCACCGACTTTCATACGGTGCTTCAAGACGGCAAAGATCAACTCCTGCTTCGACATCAACTCAAAGTCGGGGATGGCGTCTTCGCGAGCCATTTCCAACAGCTTCGCGTCCTCCATCTCCTGCAACTGGGCCAGGTTCAGCTGGGGACCGTCGCCGCCGGAGGGGATCCCGACGCGTTGGCCGACCTTGGTCGCTTCGCTGACGATCTCCTCGGGCAGCGAGAGCGGATCTCGCTCCGCATCGAGTTCCCGGATGCGTCGATCGACGACCTTGTCCGGATGTCGTTGTTGGCGTTGCCGGCGGTGGCTGGAATAATCACGAGATCCGCCATGACGTTTTGATCCGCGATCGTCAGCGCGGTGTTCGTCGCCCGAAGGCCGATTGGATTGCATAGTCGTGGCGCCCGGGGAGGACGCGTGGGAAGAAGAGGAGTGGAGAGAGTTTGGCAGCAAACTGCAACGAGGAGGGAGGCGGGAGGAGGTGTCTGAGGGGACCGGTGAAGGAGACACGAAGACTGAGGGTAACGGAAAAATGCCCGTCGTTGAAAGGGAACCGACGCTTTACGGGACTTGAATTAGGAAATCGTCCCGCGGTCAGAGGAACAGTGACGCTCCGCTGACGCCGATTCGGCGGCCAGGGGTGCATCGACTGCAGGATTCATTCTAACGAGATCCTGCCACCGTCGACGAAGATTTTGATGCAAAGCATCTAAGGTCGCGTCATTGCGCATAATGAGATTACTGAGTCGGCATTTCGTCTCTATCGGCATCTGATTGGCCTCGCGACGATCCAGTTCGGCCGCATCCCAACCCCGTTTTTTGCAGCGTTGCAACCGATTCTCACGCGTCGCGTCGACACACCAAATCTGGTCGCAACTACGGTCCCAGCCGGATTCAAACAGCAGCGGCACGTCCAGCAAGGCGACCGGTCGCCCACGGCCGGCGGCTTCGACAATCCGGCGCTGAATCTCCTGACGCGTCAGCGGGTGCAACACCGATTCGAGAAACGCCAGGTTGTCCCGCTTTACCTGATCGTTACCAAAGACCAAATCGGCCATTGCAGCGCGACGGATCGTTCCATCGGAATCGAGGATGCCGTCGCCGAATCGGGCCGTCAACGCCGAGACGACGTCGGGGCGGCCGAGACAATCGCGGGCGATCAGGTCGGCGTTGATCCATTCCGCCCCGAGGGACGCCAAAAACTCGGCCGCCGAAGATTTTCCGCCGGCCGGTGATCCGACCAACCCCAAAATCAACATCGCATCGCTCAACTCGGTTACGGAAGATAAAGCCACGACGAACAGGCCGGACAATGTGTCAAAAATCCCAAACGGACGCGATCCACCATCTGCGTCGTCAAGGTCTGATTGCATCCGCCACAGGAATCGTCTTCGATCGGCGCCAGGGCTTCGTCGCCGCGGCCTTCGGTTAAACGTTTGTACTCCGATCGCACCGCGACGGGGACCTCCGCTTCTGCCTTGGCCAGTTCATTGCGGACGTGGTCCAAATCGGCTTGCACCACGACCATCCGGTTCTCCACCTGCTCGACGCGTTTCTTGTGCTCAGCCGTCTTTTCGGCCAACTCTCGCTCAGCCACCACGACGGCTTCCTGCAGCTCGTCGATCCGCTCCAGCCCTTCAAAAATCTCGTCACTCTGAACGCTGTTGGCCTGTTCGTCGGCGGCGATCTGCTCTTTCAGAAGGTCGAATTCCTTGTTGCTCGACGCCGTATTCAGCTTCGCTTTCAGGTTCTCGATCCGATCCTCTCGCGACTTCAATTGCAGCTGTTTTTCGTCGCATGCCAGCGTCGCGGCTTTGACCGCCTGCTTGGCCTGATCGAGCGCATCCTGGCTGGCCTGGACCACGCCCTCGCCCGCCTTGATTTGTCTCGGTCCCCGATCGAGCTGCCCCTCCAAGTCGCCGATTTGCAAAAGCAGTGAATGCAAGCGACGCAACAACGCGCTTTCGAATTGTGTCTTGTTGTCGACGGCCATGAAGATCTAATTCCCGAGGAGAAGTGAACGCAGCGGGCTCCATGATACCGCCCGATCCCGCTCAGCAGGAACCCGTCGACCGCTCGAGGTAACGCAGCATCTCGGATCGCCGAATCGCACCTTTCCGATTCAACAGCTGCTGCCTGAGGTTTTCTGGGAACTCCAATCGCCGGATCCGCTTGGGCTGTTCCCAGCGCGGCAACGTGCGGACGATCGCGTCGATTTCAGGCATCGGAAGTGTCGACTCGGTCGTCTCCACCCAAAACTCGACCGACCGTCGTTCCGCCCCCGCCGAAACGACTGCGGTTCGCACCCCTTTGATCGCCACCAGCCGTTGCTCCAGTCCCAACGGGTCGATCTTGTGCCCGTTGGACAAAACGATTCGGTCGTCACAGCGTCCCAGAATCTGCAACTGTCGCGTCGACGGACAGATGCGCACGCGATCGCCGGTGTCCAGCCAACCCGCCGCGTCGATGCGGCGAGCCGTCGCTTCGGGGTCCTGCCAATATCCGCGCATCAGATGCGGCCCACGCACAAACAGACGCCCTTCAGCCGGCTTCGCTTCGTTCGGCCCGCGTTCGCCCACCGGTTCCTCGTCCAGACGATGTTCCCAGCCGTCGACGAAACGACCGGCGTGACCGGGAATCGAATCGTCAGGCGTTTGACTGGCGATCACCGGCCCCGCTTCGGTCAACCCATAACCCTGGATCACCGTCACGCCGCGCTCGCCCCATCGCCAAAACTGATCCTCCGTCATCGCCGCCCCACCGCAACCGACCAACCGCAGCGACGGCGGAACCGTTCCGCTTTCCAGCACGCGGCCCGCCAAGCTGGGAACGAGATTGCACAACGTCGGCGCACGTCGCTGGCAAACGCATTGCCATCCCTCGAAACCGCGCGCGATCGCCAACGTGCATCCGGACAGCAACCAAGTGCCCAGATCACATGTCCTGGCGTAACCATGCGCGATCGAAAGCACTGTCAAACGCAGGTCCGTCTTGGCCTGGGGAACCGACCGCAATTTTGCAGCGGCATTGAGCAACTGACTGGCGTGCGACAAAACAACTCCCTTGGGATCGCCCGACGTGCCGCTGGTCCACAGCACCAACGCGTCCTCGGTCGGTGAAACCTGGGGCAACTCCGCAACGACGGATGGACCGGGGGCGCGATGCACCGACTCGTAGCCGCGGCGAACCAATTCTTGCTTGGCCGGATCGTCCAGCCACTCACCATCGATTTTGCGGCGACAGCTCGCCAAATAGTCGGCTCCGCCGTCCACGTCCACCGGGATCTCGATGATCCCCGCGGCTTGGCACGCCAACGCGATCACGACGTCGGCCGGTGTGTTGCGGACGACGTGCATCAGCGGCCCTTGATGCGGATAACTTGACCGCAGCAAAGCAGCAACGGCCTTCACCCAGCGTCCCAGTTCCGCCCAGGTCACCGAGTCCGCGGTTTGGAACGCATCCGACTCCTCCGAAAGCAGCAGCGCCCGCCCCGCGGCCAATTGCTCCGCGTTTCGGTTCAGTGCATCGACGAGGGTGCGGATGGGATGTGGCACCATGCATTCACCGATCGAACGTCGATTTGTTGCGGAGAATGTGATGGTAGTGCTGGGCGAATCGGTGTGATTCATCGCGGACGTATTGCAGCAATCGCAACGCGAACGAATGCTTGCTCAACCGCAGCGGCTCACTTTCGCCCGGCCGAAAGATCTCCTCGTCGCGTTTGGCGAGCGAGATGACTGTCGGCGGCGTGATGTCTTGATCGCGAAACGCCGCCATCGCCGCGCTCAATTGGCCTTTTCCGCCATCGATCAACAAGATGTCGGGGAACGCGTCGCTGTCATCGCTAAGCCGGCGAAAGCGACGTGACACCACTTCATAGATACTGCGATAGTCATCGATGCCGTCGACGTCGTCGATTTTGAAGCGACGGTATCCCGGTTTAAAGGGCAGCCCGTCGATGAATTGGACCAAGCTGGCGACGGTTTGTCCGCCGCCCAAATGCGCGATGTCCACGCCTTCGATGACCCGGGGTGTTTCGCTCAGCGACAACACCTTGCGAAGACCGGCCAAGCCTTTCTTCGGGTCGATGTAAAACACCTCCGGCTGGGCGTGCGTGTCCAGCTCGCCGCGTTCTTCCAGACGCTCCAACATTTGGATTTCGTCGCGAACGATGGCCGCACGCTCGAAATCCAACGCTTTGCTGGCCGCCGTCATCTCGTCTCGCATCTCGTTGATCAATTTGCGTTTCCCGCCCTCGAGAAACGTTTGCAGCCGCTTGATGTCGCGTCGGTACTCTTCTTTGCCGATGCGAAAATTGCAGGGTGCGGTGCACTGATTGATGCTGGCCAACAGACAGGGGCGAAACCATTTCCAGCGTTCATCGGACTCCGAGATGTCCAACGAACAGGTGCGAAATTTAAAGATCCGCTGCAACACTTGGATCGCACCGCGGAGCGCGCCGGCGCTGGCAAACGGTCCGTACAGCTTGACGCCCTTCTCCTTCGGTTCCCGAGTGACCTCGACCCGTGGAAACTCTTCACGCGTCGTGATCATCAGATAGGGAAAACTCTTGTCGTCCTTGAGTTCTTTGTTGTGCTTCGGCTGGATATCCTTGATCAGCCGCGACTCCATCAACAAGGCATCCACCTCGCTGTCGCAATCCATGTAGTCGATGTCGGCGATTTCCCCGATCCAACCAGCCGTCCGGGCGTCCTCCGCGGCGGCTTTTAGAAAGTAGCTGCCGGCGCGACTGCGGAGGTTCTTGGCTTTGCCGACATAGATCACTCGCCCGGCATCATCCTTCATCAAGTAGACGCCGGGTGACTGGGGAAAGGTTTTGACCTTGGCGGCTGTCTGGTCAAATCCGAGCGGTGATTCAGCAGAAGAGTCGGTCATCCGCGGGGGAAAGGGGGTTGGGGAAAATGAAGATCGCCGAGGCGATTGGGCCTCGTTCCAAGGGGAAGGCGGGGTGTTTTTTGTTAGCGGTAGGGCGCGAGCCCTCCGGTCTTTCACGTCGTTTTTGAAGCGCGACCGGACGGCTCGCGGGCTGTCGATTTAGTCGGGTTCTGCTGAGTGAATGGTGAGCCGCTGGCCGTCAGGCCTCGGGCAACGTCGCAATGCCCGGCCGCTGACGCGTCGCGGCTCACAAAACCGACAGCCCGCTCGCGCCGCTCCGCTAACACCTCTCGACAATGAAAACCATCGCTTCACACGCCGCTCGCTGACGCGTCCCGCTGGGATCACATTCCCGCTTCACTTCTTCGACAGCGACCAATCCTTGCGTTGGCGGCTGCTGGGAATACCCATGCGTTTTCGGTACTTGGTCACCGTCCGCCGCGCCACCGTCATGCCTTCCTCGGCGAGTTTCTTGACCAGGCTTTCGTCGCTGAACGGATCTCGCTTGTCTTCGCTGTCGATCAACTCTTGCAGCTTCAAACGGATCGTATCCCAAGCGACGTCTTCGCCGTCATCGGTTTGCGTCCCGCCGACGAACAGACGATGCAGTGGAATGATTCCGCGTGGCGTCTGCATCCATTTGTCGTTGACGGCGCGGCTGACCGTGGTCACGTGCACGCCCACTTTTTCGGCGATCTGTTGCATTTTCAGCGGCTCGATCGCTTCGGGGCCTTCGTCGAAGAACCTCTTTTGATGCGCGACGATCGCTTCGGCGACTTTCGTCAACGTGCTTCGACGTTGCTCGATCGATTCAATCAACCATTGGGCGCTGTTGATTTTACGTTTGATGTACTCGCGTTCTTCTTCGGTGCACGACTGGTCTTGAAGCCGTCGACGGTAGTATTCGCTGATGTACAGCGACGGAACACGGTCGTCGTCCAACGTGATCTTGTAGTCACCGTTCTCGTCTTGCTCCAAGATGATGTCGGGCGTCACGTTGGGAACGTAGGTTTCCATGAACGCGGCGCCGGGCTTTGGATTCAAGATCTGCAGTTCGGCCCGGACGGTTTGAATCAGCTCGATCGAATAGCCGGTGGCCTTTTGGATTTGGGGCAATCGGTTGGCGGCCAAATCCTCCAGGTGCGAGCTGATCAGTTTTTCCATTTCCTCGAAATGCTCGAACTCCGGACGCAATTGCACCAACAAGCATTCGCTCAAGGAGCGGGCGGCGATGCCGGTCGGTTCGAGCGATTGGACGACCTTCAACGCCCGCTCGGCGACTTCGTAGTTTTCGGCGGTGTGATCGCTGGGCAGCAAATCCGCCAACGGCGTTCTCAGGTAACCGCCGTCGCGGGCGTCCAGCGTGCTGATGATCCGTTCGGCGATCCGTTCGACATCGTCATCGATGTCCAATTCGGCGAGCTGGTGGAGCAGAAAATCGTTCAGCGATTCGGGCCGCGACTGGGCATTGGCCATCAGATCGTGTCGCCGATCGGCTTCCTCTTGCATCCTGCCAGACGAACGTCGGAAGGAATCGTCAAACGTGTTGGGCAGCTCCGAGACCATGTTCTGCAATCGCTCGAAGTCGTCCGAGTTGTCGCCGCTGTCTTCAACGACCAACTCCTTCTCATCCTCGCTGCGATTGTCGGCCGACGGCGGCAGATCTCCGTCTTCGAGACTGCCCGGCTCGCTCTCCTGCTGTTCCAGCAAAGGATTCTCGTTCATCTCCTGTTCGATGCGTTCCTGCAACGCCAACATCGGCAATTGCAGAATCTCCATCGACTGGATCATCCGTGGGGCCAGTTTTTGGGTCTGAACCATGCGGGCCTGCAGGCCCATCGACATTCGCATTCCGCTCATGAGATCCGCTTTACACGTTTGGACGCTCTTTCACCAACGCAATGACTTTCCTGCGCGAGTGCTCCGGCGACCTTCGGCTCTGCCACATCATACCCTTTTTGCTCGGGCGGCAAGCATATCTTGTGCCAAAGCCGACGATTTTACGCCTATAATTTTTGACGCCCCACCAAGGCATCGGCAATCATCTCCCGATTGGCATATTCCAACACGCTTCCGGCGGTAATTCCACGCGCCAATCGCGTGATTTGCACCGGAAACTCTGACAGTTGATTGCTGATGTACAACGACGTGCCATCGCCTTCGACATTTGGGTTGGTGGCCATGATGACCTCCGAAAAATTCCCATGGCGCACCCGATCGACGAGCGCGTCGATGGTCAATTGATCTGGGCCGATCCCGTCCAGCGGCGCGATCCGGCCGAGCAAAACATGGTACAGCCCGTTGAAGGCTTGCGACTGTTCCAAACTCATCAGATCACGGGGCTGCTCAACGACACACATCCGGGTGGTGTCACGATCGCCGGAACGACAGATCGCGCAGAGTTCCTCTTCGCACAGATTGAAACAGGCCTGGCAATAACGGATGTCGCTACGGATCCGCCGAATCGCATCGGCCAGAGCGATCGCCTCCGCTTCCGGAACCCGCAACAGATGAAACGCCAGTCGCTCGGCGCTCTTACGGCCCACGCCCGGCAGCCGGCCCAGCTGGTCGACCAGTTCAGAAACAGCACCTGCATGCTTGTCCACTTCGCAGACTCCGTCGCGCTCAGCGGCCGATCAGGGAGGTTAACAGCCCATCGACCCCGGGGATATCCAAATTCATGTCCGCGACCATGGCGTGGATCGCTTCGGCGTAGGTCTGCTTGGCCGCGGCGCCGGCGGCATTGGTCGCTTCTAGCACCCCCTGTTCGATCTCCGCCTTGCTCATGCCGTCCTGGGCGATGTTCACCGATTGGACCTGCCCGACGCAGTTGACGATGACGAACACCCTGCCGCACGACGAATCGCCGCGGACATGCTCGTCCTGCATGCGGGCGTTCAATTCCTGCATCTTTTGCGGCAAATCCTTGAATGCGGCCATCATGGACGCAATGTTGCCGAGATTGCCAAGTCCTTTAAACATGTGATTGCAGAAAACGAGTTCGGAAACGTCTGGAATAGATTGGATTTCAAACCGACCCACGGCCGTTTGGCGCACCCGCGGGCCGTGCCGGGAACGCGTCGGATTGTAACGAATCAGGAAAGTCTTCGAAACGACGGCACGCGGGCAGGGTTGCTGTTAAAATACGATTCCCGCCTGATTGCCCCCGCTTCGCGTTTCAAATCACCTATGCCGCGTCTCCGATTCTTCTGTGTGGTCTTCACGATCACCAGCCTCTGCTGTTTCAAATCCATCCGAGCGGAGCAGTGGAACCGATTTCGCAGCCCTGGGGGACGTGTTGTCGCCGAAGCGGACCTGCCGGCGACGTGGAGCGAGACGGAGAATTTGGCTTGGAAGACCAACCTGCCGGGCAAGGGCAGCAGCAGCCCGGTCGTGTGGGACGGTCGCGTCTATCTGACCGCCCACACCGGCTACGGGATGAAGCTGGAAAACCCGGGCGATCCGGCAGCGCTGATGCTGCACGTGATTTGCCTCGATCTTCGCGACGGAAACATCCTCTGGGATTGCCCGATCAAGCCGTCGCCGCACGAACAAGCGATCAGCAAACGCGTCGGCGAGCACGGCTATGCATCCGCGACGCCCTGCGTGGACGACAGCGGGGTCTATGCCTTTTTCGGACCCTCGGGGTGCGTCGCGGTTTCGCACCAGCGTGAAGTCCGCTGGCGAACGCTTCAACGCCACCCCCGCGATCGCGTCGGATCGATTATTGTTACGTAGCGATCAACAACTTGATTGCATTACAAAATAAACGTTTCCATTCCTTAATCTGTAAATCGAACCACAGTGATTCATCCCAACCGATTCCTCCGCACGCTCGGTTGCCCCGTCGCGTTGTTGTTGCTCATCAGTCCTGCATCGGGCGAGGCACCGGCCAAAGTCGAGCCGCTGCCGGTGGCCGATGCCGTCGCCACCACCCCGACGGAAATGAAACCCTATGCCGAGCCGATCGAGCACACGCAGCTGAAGATCGAAATGGTCCCGATCCCGGGCGGCGAATTCCTGATGGGCAGCCCCGACGACGAAGACGACCGTGGCGACGACGAAGGTCCCCAACGCACCGTCAAAGTCTCGCCGTTTTGGATGGGCAAATTCGAGATCACCTGGGAACAGTACGACGTCTGGAACGAAGACGTCGACCAGCGGATGCGCAAGATGCTGGCGATCGCCCCTACGCCTCGCGACCTGGCCGTCGACGGTGTCTCCAAACCCACCGAGCCGTACACCGACATGAGCTTCGGCATGGGCCGCGAAGACTACCCGGCGATCTGCATGACCCAACACGCCGCACGCACCTATTGCAAATGGCTGTCTGCAAAGACGGGACGCTATTACCGTTTGCCGACCGAAGCCGAATGGGAATACGCTTGCCGCGCGGGCACCAAGACGCCCTACTCGTTCGGCGACAACATTGACGAGTTGGAAGACCACGCCTGGTTCTTTGACAACAGCGACGATACCTACCAACGCGTCGGCCAGAAAAAGCCAAACCCGTGGGGACTGTACGACATGCACGGCAACGTTTCCGAGTGGGTGCTCGACCAATACACGCCTTACGATTCGATCAAAGAATCGATCGACCCGTTGGTCGTTCCCAAGACCCTTTATCCTCGCGTGGTTCGCGGCGGGGGTTGGGATGACGATCCCGAAGTCTTACGCAGCGCCGCGCGAAAAGCGTCGTCGGACGAATGGAAGGAACAGGATCCGCAAGAACCCAAAAGTATCTGGTACCACACCGATGCCTTGTCGGTCGGCTTTCGCATCGTCCGCCCCTTGGAAGAGCCCACGCCAGACGCCAAAGCCGCCAAATGGGACAAGACCGAACCGGAACAAAAAGACCCGGAAGAGTGACCGAGCCAACTCACTGACCGACTCGTGACGAGGCTCCGCCTCGTCACGCAAGGTTCGCGAGGCTCCCGCCTCGCGCGACACAACCGCGAGGCAGGAGCCTCACAGAATCCCCCGTTCCCAGGCGGAGCCTGGGAACGAGATGAATCACCCACCCACTTTCCCGACCTCCCCGAACCGAGATTTCTCCGATGACGAACCCCAACCGACGACAGTTCTTGGCGACCACCACCAAAGCCGCCGCGGCTGCCACCACCCTTGCCGCTGCCCGACCACAAACCGTCCACGCAGCCGAAGACAACATGATCCGCGTCGGGCTGCTGGGTTGCGGCGGACGCGGAACCGGAGCGGCGATCAACGCGTTGACCGTCGACAACGGGCCGATGACCCTGGTCGCCATGGGCGATGTGTCCGAAAACAAAATGAAGAGTTCCTACACGTCGCTGTCGGAAAAGAAGAAGATCGGCACCAAAGTGGACGTCCCCGAAGAACGACGCTACATCGGATTCGACGCCTACAAAAAAGTCATGGACACGCTGGAACCGGGCGACGTCGTGATCTTGGCCACCCCGGCGGCGTTCCGCTGGGTGCACTACAGCTACGCCATCGAGCGTGGGTTGAACGTGTTCATGGAAAAACCCGTCACCATCGACGCCCCGACCTCCGTGCGAATGTTGGAAATCAACAAAGCCGCGATGGCCAAGAACCTGAAGGTCGCGGTCGGATTGATGTGCCGACACTGTGTCGCCCGCCAAGAATTGTTCGATCGCATTCAAAACGGCGAGATCGGTGACCTGATGATGCTGCGTGCCTACCGCATGGCCGGACCGACCGGGTCGGCTGCGGCGCCGCCCAACACCGGCGACCTGAGCGAGCTGATGTATCAGATCAAGCACTTCCACGGATTCCTGTGGCTCAGCGGCGGGGCGGTCAGCGATTTCTTGATCCACAACATCGACGAATCCTGTTGGATGAAAAACGCCTGGCCGGTCAAAGCGATCGCCTGTGGCGGACGCCATTACCGTGGCGAGGACGTCGACCAAAACTTTGACGTCTACTCGATCGAATACACGTTCGACGATGGAGCCAAATTGCTGGTCGATGGACGCACCATGCCGGGTTGCAAACGCGAATTCGCCAGCTTCGCCCATGGCACCAAAGGCTCCGCGGTGATCTCCACGGCCTCACACACTCCGGCCAAAGCCAGAATCTATTCCGGACAGGCGTTCGAGAAAGACAACCTGACCTGGGAATTCCCCCAACCTGAACCGAATCCCTATCAAGTCGAATGGGACGATCTGGTCGCCGCGATTCGTAACGACACCGCGTACAACGAAGTCGAACGCGGCGTGATGGCCAGTGCCGTGACCAGCATGGGACGGATGGCGGCACACACCGGCCAGGAAATCACGTTGGATGAGTTCATGAAACACGATCATGAATTCGCACCCAACGTCGACCAACTGACGCTCGATTCCGACTCGCCGCTACAGCTCAACGCTCAAGGCAAGTACAACGTCCCGATGCCGGGATTGGTCAAAAATCGCGAATACCTTTAATCCGCGGCCGGCGGCTGGAAGGCCCGCTCGATCTCTTGATCGTCGACTTCTTCCACCTCGGGCAAGTTTCCAGGGCCTGGCATTTCACTCGCCGGAAGCGATGAAACCACCACCGCTTGATCGAGCGGATCCAGGCCGAGCGCAATTTGCAACGCCCCCAACGCGGTGAACCAATCGCGTTGGGCCTCGACCAGCTTGATCTCGGTTTCGTTGGCCTTGGTTTCCAACAGGTTCAAGTAGATCAGGTCGATGTAGCCTTTCTCGAATCCTTTCTGGTAACGGGCCAACGTGTCCAGGGCGGCGCGCAACGACAATTCACTTTGTTCGACGATCTGCTGAGCGAGCATCAATTGGTTTTGCGAGATCTGCAAATCGGTCGCGATCTTGTCCCGCACCAACCGCAGCTTTTCATTGATTTGAATGATCTTGGCGGACGTCGATTGAATCTTGCCCCGCGCCTTGCGACGTTGAATAGGCACCTCGCTTTGGAACCCGATCATCAGCTCAAAGTCGCCCTTGTCGTCGGACTTCGTCGCCGGTTCCCCCATGTCCTGCGACGCTTCGGTCACAAAGTCAAAGCGGGGCAACAGTTCGTTGTGCGCCAGACGGCGGTCCCATTGAACCTGACGCATTTCGTACTGCAAAATCTGCGGTTCGGGGCGACGACCGAGTGCGGCGGCCAAGTCTGCGTTGAAATCAAACTCGGTCTGTTGCTCGATCACCGGGAATCGTGTCGGCAACCAACTCTCGGCCGGAACCAACGGTTGCCCCGATTCGTTTCTCAGATACAGCGATAACTTGAACGCGGTCGCTTGGAACTTTTGCTGGGCCTTGAGCCGCAAGGCGCTCCGCTCGGCGATCAGTTGTTGATTCAACACCAGATTGACCGTCGCGAACTTGCCCGCCTCGACGCCGACTTCGAATTGCTTGCCGCGTTTGACGGCCAGATCCAGCAACTCCTGCTGAGCCTTCAAGACGGCTCCGGCGGCGACCCATTCCCAATAGACCCCGATCGCGTCGCTGGAAATCGACAAGATGGCTTGTTGGAATTGCGGCTCGGCGGCCTGTTGCTGCAGCGACGCCTGGAACACGGCGACACGTTGCGGATCGATCGCCCGACCTTGCAACAACGGTTGTGCGGCACTGATTTTCAACTCGCCGGCGTCGTCGGTCTGGCGTTCTTTGTACCACGGTTGATAGAACCCACGCCCGATTCGATAGCCCGCCGACAGATAGCCGCCCCACCAGGTCTGCCTGGCCAGGCCCAAGCCGCTGCGATAATTCTCGTAGAACCCCGTCGGCTCCGACAACGAATGGGCGTGGAATTTGGTGTCGTAGGCTCCATAGGCTGACAACAATTCCCCACCGGCGAGCGGCCGCAGTTGTCGGGCGCGTTGGATGTCCGGATAGGCACGATACAAACTGGCGACGACATCGGCCAGCTTCAATGGCTCTTCGGCAACAGGCGCCGCTTGGACTGGTTGGGGTAGCGTGTTCGCGGCGTCCAGCGGTTGTGCCGCTTCGATACCGTCGGACGTGTTTGAGTCGACCGCGTCGGCCGGCGGCGGTTGCACCTCGTCTTGCACCATCGCCAAAAACGCGGCGAAAGAACGTTGATCCTGCTCGTCCTGCGGAATTCGGCTTCGCTCCTGGGCACCGGCGTCGATCGTGCAGCCGCCCCACAGCATCGCCGCCAGCGCTAGACGAACAGCGCCGCGACGACCGGACCGCGCGATCGCAGCTACGCCTTGGGCAGTTTGACCTTCGCGGCTTTTTCCTTTTTGGGCTCGCCGTCGGCCACGACAGGGGGGAATCCGTTCAATTGACGCCATATCTCATAACCGAGAGGAACTCGTTTCAGCAAAACCCATCCGTTCGCACGCACACCTTGACGAAGGTATCGGTCATCCGGCCAACCATCCTCCCGCGGAAAATGATTGTCCGGCGTGACGATCACGCGAAAATACCCCATCCCGTCGTCGGTTGGGAAAACTCGGTTGACTTTGCCGCCGAACGTCCCGACCGCCACCGAGGGCCAGCCGACAAACTGCACCGCCGGCCATCCCTCGAATTGCAGACGCACAGGATCCCCTTCCTGAATCAGCGGCATGTCATTGCCGCTGACCTTCATTTCGACCGCCAATTCGTCCGCATCGGGCACGATGACGAACAGTTGATCGCCCTCTTTGATGGTGTCGCTGCCGGTGACACCGTTCCACTGCTGGATGTACCCGGAACGGGGAGCCCGAATCTCTAATCGATCCAGTTCCGAGCGTTTGTTTCTCAGATCGGAGATCTCTTTTTGAGCCGTGTTGACCTTTCCGGTCGCCGCGTTGATCTTGTCATTGGCCTCTTGGTTCTTGATGCGGATATCCCGTTTCTTGGCTTCAATTTCTTCTTCTTTGGATGCCAGCGCCGCATAGACCTCCTGCTCCGCGTTTTCGGCCTTCAGGACTTTGGCTTCCTGGGCGTCGACCGCTCGGCGCTTCGTAAACAGCTCTTCACTCGAAATCAGGCCCTGCGGAAAAACGTCTTCGGCGACTTGCAATTGATTCAGTTTGTCACGCAAGTCGGCGCGCAGTGCTGTGACCTCGTTCTTGGCCTGCTCCCATTTCTGTTGGGCAGCCTTGAAATCCTGCTGCAGCGACTTTTCCAATGACTCGCCCGATTGAAATTGCAATTCGGCATTGGTCTTGGCAACCTCCAGACTCGCCTTTTCCGCCTGCAGTTTCGACTCCAACGCGATGATCTGGGTGTCGATCTGAGCCACGCCGTCGGCCGCGAACGGAGTCATCTGCAGCAGCAACTCGCCTTCTTCGACATAGCTGCCTTCACGCAGTCCCGGTTTGACGTAGCTGACCACGCCCTTGGATTGACTGAGCATCGGTTGCGGCCGCTGCTGTGGATCGAGCGCCAGAACAATCCCAGTGCCCCGCGCGGTCTGCCGCCACGGCACGAAGACCATCGCCGTGATCGAAAGGATCAATGCGACAAACGTGATCCGACCGACGATGCGTACGATCCGCCCGGTTCGGACCATCTGCAGCGCCGGAAAGTCATCGGCGGAAGGTTCGGATGCGATCATGTCAGTGAAGAATCAGTACGTGTCGTTAGGAAAGGTGCAACGAAATCTGGCTATCGCAAAGTGCGGCGACGTCATCCCGGTTGGTAAAGACGATCAAGGTCCAATTCGCATCGGGACCGGTCAGATTTTTCCAAATGAGTTCGCGATGCTCGCGGCTCAAATGATCCATCAGTCCGTTGATGACCAGCAACCGGGGATGCGGCCCGATCGCGCGGGCGATCATCAATCGCGATTGCTGATCGACAGTCAGCGGATAACCGCCTGTCTGGACCGGGGTGTTGAGTCCTGCAGGCAGCGTCAGCACGGCTTCGATCAAGTCGGTTGCGGCGAGTACCTGGCGAACCCGATTGGGCGAAACGTTCGGGCGTCCCAGGCTGACATTTTCGACAATCGAACCATAGAACAGCTCGGGCATTCCGGCGTAGCCGACCAGTTCACCGGGGTCGGCAATCGCCGCTTCAAACGCGTCAAACCCGGCAACCTGGATCACCCCGGCATCGGGATCGATGAGGCCGGCGAGCGATTTCGCCAGGTAGTCCATTCCCGGCTGATCGTCGCCGATGATCGCCACGCGGGAACCGGCCGCAACCTCGGCCTTGGGGATCTTGCAATGGTACATCATCGAATGGAACGTCAACTCGCTCCAACCGACCTCGGCGGGGCCTTGTGGAATCGTTCCGATCTCCGTTCGCGGGTCCGGCGGAATGTCCAGCAGGTAACCGACTTTATCGATCCCCGCCATCATGTCGTAAAACTTCTCCAGCGACTTTCCTGCCTTGGCGAACGCACCGACCACCACGGTGACGACCAACTCGCTGGCCACCAGTTGGCCGAGCGTCAATTGCCCGTCGATGACCAGCCAGCCCCCCAATCCGAGCAGCGCGGTGGAGGCCGCGACTTGTAACCCGACGGCGAAGATCACCTGCCGGATCACGACGCCGAATTGCTTCTTTCTCGCTTTGATGTATTCCGAAGTCAGCTGGTTGGCACGCAGAATCGCCAGCCGCTCGCCACCGCCGGTCTTGAACGCCGTCGGCATCGCGATCACGTCCTGCAACCAATGCGCGACTTCATACTTGGTCTTCGATTCCTTGATCGCCGTCAGGATGCCGCCTCGACCGAGAATCCACGTAAAAAACACCATCGTGAAGATCAGGACGAGATCGAACCCGAGCAAGAACGGGTGGTAGAACGCCAGCAGAATCAGCCCCAGCGCGGTCGTCAGCACCACCGTCACGCCGTCGAGCAACAACACCGCGGTGGCCTTTTGGATCGTCATGATATCGAACACGCGATTGGCCAACTCGCGTGGATACTCGCCCCGCAACGAGGCCTGGTTGGCACGCGGAAACCGATGCGACAGGTCGCTGACGATCCGCACAAATTGACGTCGCTGGATCATCTCGACCACCCAGGTCTGCAAAACCTTGAGCACGCCCGCGATTCCCAAACACGTCAACAGCATTCCCGCCAAAACCACCAGCGGCTGGAAATACGTCCCCCAACTGACAACATTGACCAAGCCCTCGATGACCAGCGGAGTCGCTAATCCCAACACCCCGGCAACGCCGGCAAATAAAACCACCAGCCACAGATCACGACGATCCAGATTCAACAGTGCGACCAATCGCCGGATCGGCGTCGGATGTTCGTGATGACCGCCGACACCGTCGTGCTCGTGAGCCCCCGAAAGTGTTTCGCACTCCAGCTCTTTTTTCGCGATCAACATTCGTACCGAATCACGCTCCCCTAACAGGCCAGCCAGCTCCGATTTGCTCAAACTCAGATGCTCGGTGGTCTCCCCGATGAGGGAACCTTCCAGTCGACTCCCCTCGGCCCGCTCCAGCACCAACATCTTGCCGCCCTCCAGGGCGAACACGACCGCATACCCCTGGCGGATCGTCGCAAACGTCTCTCCCGCGCTGCGGAACGGCGACTCCCGCAACACGATGTCGGATTTCTCCGCCGCATCCATCAACTGCCGAAACGGATCTTCCGGATCATGCACCAACACGTGCAACGCGATCGGCTGCTTGTCGACCTGGACGTCGAGCGCAATGACCAATACCGCGATCGTTTTTTCGACCACACTGACACTCGGAACTCGGTCCAAGTCGCGTTCATCGCCAGCTCGGTCGATGTCTGCGGAATTGCCCTCACCCGGTCGTAACATGTCAATGACTAAGAGAAAAAGGAAACGAAAACGAGGTCCAGATCATCACGCTTTATGACTGTACGGTCCACTCTCGTTTTCTGACAAGCCGATAACTCGAATCAGATCCATAGAAAAAACAAATGCACCACCGGAACGGAAGCCCAGAGAGTTGCGCAGGTGAATCGCCGAACGTTTCGACAGCGTGCGTTGCCGCGGCCCCCTTCACCAATCGCCTAAAAACTCGGTCAATCGCCCAAAAACTCGCTGTCAACGAATCGTATCCCCGAGTACCACCACATTGCCGGCAGCCCCGCCAACATCGCCAGCCCTGCGGCAATCGAACAGAACGTCCAAGAAAACTCCACCAGCACCCCGGCAATTGCCGCCGATCCGACGGCAAACAGTAAGATCGGCGTCATGGAAAGCCCCAGAATCATCATGAAAATCAACGCCCGCGCTCCCTGAAAGACGTCGGGAGTTCCGCTGGGCATCGGACGCAGCCCCGTCACCGCCGAAATAAAATTGGTCATCGACGCAAAGACCAGACTGAATGAAACCCCGGCAAACACCACCGACAGAGACTGCACCATCGTCAGGGAACTGACCACCAGCGCCGGCAAGCAAAACGCAAACACAATCGCGAGCAAGACCGTCGCGGTTCCGGCAATCATCCCCATCGCAATCGCCATCGGTCGGATCGGCAACGTCTGGTACCAAGTCAACAGGCGTCGATTGGCGGAGAACCCGCTCTGCGCCGTGATCGAGACCAGAAACCCCACATAAGCCGACGCCGCCAGTGCGATCGGCACGGCATAGGTTCGGACCGGGTCGGGAATCGTGTCCGGAAAGAGGGGCAGCCACACAGCGGCGGCGATCGCCACCACCATGCCGATGAGGATCATCCCAGGAACCAATCGGCCGGTCCGGCGGGTGACCGACGTGACCTGTGACCAGGCCACCGGCCCAACACCGCCCAACCATCCAAACGTGGGCAATGACCGCGAGCGTTCCGCTTGACCCATCGACATGCCGTAGACGTTGCCGCCGCGAATCCGCTCGAGCTTCTTTTGCCGCCGTGCGACACCCTCGACGGCAAGCTCAGAGAATCCGCCGTTGTTCCGGTAACAGCTGACCGTGATGCCGGCAACCAAGCCGACACTCATCAACAGCCCCCACAGCCACTCCATCCCGATCGCACCTTCCATCAACAACACAAAGGGGCGAAACGGAAACGTCAACCCGCGCGCAACCCAACCACCATTGATCGCCCCGGAAATCATTTCCACCGAATAGGCTTCCGGCGACCGCATCACCTGATGGGCGACCTCCGCCACGATCAATGCAAGACTGGCCGCAACGCACCAGCGAATCGCTCGCAAGCCCCTTGGCGAAATCTTGGATCTGACCAGCGTGTATTGAAAGGCGATCATCGTGATGAACGCCCCCCCCAACGCGATCCCCAAAAAACCGCCCAACAGACTGCCAAAGTGTGACAGCAGGAACACCGAAAAGAAAAAACTAAGCGGCAACCATCCGACCCCAAACGTCAACAGCCGGTACGATAGGATTTGGGAATTGGTGAACGGTCCGGCAAGCACAAATTGAAGCTCAGGTGGCTTCAGTTCCAACAGCGATTTGCCGGAATCGGTCACCACCATCATCGCCGCCGCCGCGTACATCAACACCGGAATGGCACTTCCCAGCAGCTCGGCAATGATCGATGAAGGCTGTTTCTGATCACTCAGCGCCATCACCATGGTGGGCATCAGACCGAATGAAAGCATCGCCAGCATGAACAGGGTGAACAACGCTCCGGACGGTTTCTTGACCAGTCGCCCCCCCTGGCGAACCGCAGCCCGCATCAGCAGCCACATCAATTGCGTCAACGCGGGATCAATCATCGCTCACCGCAAGATCTTGATCGTCGAATTCTTCCGGTTGACCGGTCAGCCGAAAGAACACTTCTTCCAATGAACCGCTGGCGCCCCCGAACCGCTCGCGCGCCTCGTCGAGCGGACCGCTGAACAACACCTTGCCCTGTCGAATCAACACCAAAAAATCGCACAAGTCATCGACCAGCGACAACAGGTGCGAGCTGACCAGCACCGTCGCACCTCGCTGCGACTGCTCGCGAATCGTTTGCTTCAACGTGCGAATACTCGGCGGATCCAACCCGGTCATCGGTTCGTCCAACAGCAAGACGTCGGGCCGGCGCAAATAGGCGCACGCGATCGCCACCTTTTGCCGCATCCCCCGCGACAACTCCGACGCCAACGTGTTCTTCTTGTCGCTCAACGTCAACCGGCTCAGCCAGTCCTCGGCGTCGTCTTGCCAGTCGTTCAATCGGTATGCCGACGCGATGAACTGCAGATGTTCCTGGACCGTCAACGTGTCAAACAAAGGCGGGTCATCGGGAACGTAGGCCGTGCGTTGTTTGACCAAAATGGGATCGTCCGCCAAATCGGCACCGGCCACACGCATTCGCCCCGCGGTCGGTCGAAGAATCCCGCACAAGGTTCGAATCGTTGTCGTTTTACCGGCACCATTGGGACCGACCAGCGCCGCGACCGAACCCGCCGGAATCGCGAACGACGCGCCGGCCACGGCGACAAAGTCACCGTATCGTTTGACGAACGCTTCGACTTCGATCATGGTCTGCCGCCGGGTTGCAGGGCTCAGGCGAATGCAGCCGAATCAACGACTGGGGGATTCAATCTCGAACAACATGATCACGGTCACATCGCCACCGGAAAACGTGTTCATTGGGCCTGCACCGGTGTCCATCGACGCCGAATGATTGCCCGAGATCGACAACACCCGCACATTGTTTTTTCGGATGAACCGGTTGATTTGTTTTTCCAAGTCTTCCAGTTCGGTATCGACAGACTTGAAAATCTTGACCTGCTGCACGTGAATACTCCGCAGTCTCGTTCTTGGCATGAAGAAAACATGGCCGATCCCGGGCTTCGCATGATCGACCCGACATCCGCCAAGGTAGCACGCCGATTCCGGCCATGCGAGCGGTCGCACCGTCCCCGAGCGAACAACGCTGTGAAGCATTGATTTCCTGTGTTTGAAGAGGTTTTAGCGGAACGGCGC
>NZ_JANZKV010000288.1 GCF_025060895.1 Stieleria sedimenti
CAGTTCCTTGGTCTGCCTCAGGGCGAACACAAGGACGGTCAGCGAACCTCTCCGAGGGCAAGGCTGACATGAACGCTGCTGGGAAGTCAGATGGGTCCGTAGTACCGTCGACGCAGGCGAACAGTGCTGGAACTGAACCAGCGGCGGAGTCTGCCGAGGAAAGGGACCCAGCTAAGAGAAACGCCGATCAACCCGACCTCGACCGCGCTCCGAAGCGGAAACGACGAAGGTCACTCGGGTTGGCAGGCGTGCGCGAAACAGCTCGCACTCAACGTGAGCTGAAGTTCACATCTTTGCTACATCACGTCAATGAATCCCTTCTCCGCGAAGCCTACTTCAACCTGAAGAAGGAGGCGGCCACGGGAATCGATGGAGTGACATGGCAGGACTATCAAGACGACCTGGATGATCGAATCACCGATCTACACGGTCGGATTCACCGGGGGGCCTACCGAGCGAAGCCATCGAAGAGAATCTACATCCCCAAGCCGGACGGTCGTCAGCGACCGATCGGGATCGCATCGCTGGAGGATAAAATCGTCCAGCAAGCGGTCGTTTGGGTGCTGCAGTCGATCTACGAACAGGACTTTCTCGGATTCAGTTACGGGTACCGGCCTGGCCAGAGCCAGCACGCGGCGCTCGATGCGCTAAGTGTGGCTTTGACCAGCAAGAAGGTGAATTGGGTCCTCGACGCCGATGTCGAAGGTTTCTTTGACACGATCGACCACGAGTGGCTGATCACGTTCCTCGAACATCGTATCGGCGACAAACGCATGCTTCGTCTGATCCGTAAATGGCTTCGTGCCGGAATGAGCGAAGAGGGAGAATGGTCCGAGACGACAGCAGGCACACCCCAAGGGGCGGTGATTTCCCCACTCCTTGCCAACGTGTACTTGCATTATGTCTTCGACCTTTGGATTCAATGGTGGCGCAGTCAAAGTGGACGAGGCGAGATCGTGGTGATCCGTTATGCGGACGACTTCGTGATCGGTTTTCAGCACAAACATGACGCCGAAGTTTGTCTGGAGTCCCTCCATGACCGATTCGGCAAGTTTGGCCTGAAGCTCCACGCTGGCAAGACTCGATTGATCGAATTCGGCCGCTACGCCGCCGAACGTCGCCGCAACCGCGGAGAAGGTCGTCCGGAAACGTTCGATTTTCTCGGCTTCACGCATCGCTGTGGTACGACTCGCCGCAACGGCTGGTTTACGATCCATAGGGAAACGATAGCCAAACGGATGCGTGCGACACTCGAGGCGCTGAAGCAGCAGCTGAACAAGCGACGACATTGGACACTCGGGTCGCTCGGAAAATGGCTTGGACAGGTCCTCCGTGGCTGGCAGAATTACTATGCCGTTCCCGGAAACATGGCCCGTCTCCGACAATTTCGCGACGCCCTTACCAAGCTATGGCTGCGCCAACTTTGTCGGCGCAGCCAGCGCAGCAACTGGACTTGGGAGCGCATGCGTCGTCTGACGATGACGCATTATCCCAAGTTATGCATCCAGCATCCCTACCCAAGTGAACGCCACCGCGCCCGACTCGAGGCAGGAGCCGTATGAGGTAATTCTTCACGTACGGATCTGTGCGGGGGGCCGCCGGCAACGGCGGTCCCTACCGCGA
>NZ_JANZKV010000289.1 GCF_025060895.1 Stieleria sedimenti
CACAAAAACGACAGCCCGCTCGCGCCGTTCCGCTAACACCTTGAGAGCGAAAGTAGATGGCATTGGGCTCACGCTTTCCGCTGGGATGGCGTCCATTGGGCATTCACCAGGTTTGGCGGTCGCTCGCCGCGGCAGGCGGCCAAGCAATTCTCGATCGCCAGATCCCCCATCCGCGTGCGGGTCTGCACCGTGGCGCTGCCCAGGTGGGGCGCCAACACGACATTTTGCATCGACAGCAATTCCGGCTCCACCTTCGGCTCTTGCTCATAGACGTCCAGACCGGCGCGGGCGATCGTTCCATCGCGGAGTGCCTGGACGAGTGCCGATTCGTCCACGACAGCCCCTCGCGCGGTATTGATCAACGTCGCCGTCGGTTTCATCCTCTCCAATTGTGGTGTCGAAATCAGATGCCGAGTCTGCTCGGAGAGGGCGACATGAATGGACACAAAGTCCGATTCGCCCAACATCTCGTCCAACTCGCGGTATTCCACACCCAGGGTCTTTTCTTCGTCCGCCGACAGTCGTGTTCGATTCCAATACAGCACCCGCATGTCAAAGGCCAATGCTCGCTTGGCCATCGCCTTGGCGATTCGCCCCAGACCGATCAGCCCGATCGTCGCGCCGGTCACTTCAGCGCCGAGCATTTGCAGCGGTTCCCAACCGCCCCACCGCCCCGATCGCACCAGTTGATCGCCTTCGACCACGCGCCGGGCCGACGCCATCAACAACGCCCATGCCATGTCGGCGGTGCAGTCGGTCAACACTCCCGGCGTATTGGTGACCGCAACGTTTCGCTCTGTCGCGGCGGCAACGTCGATGTTGTTGAATCCGACCGCATAATTCGAGACGACTTTTAAACTCCGATTCACGTCCAAGAGCTCGCCGTCGATTTGATCGGTCAACAAACAGATCAGGCCATCGACATCACGCACGCCGTCGAGCAATTCGGCACGCGTCGGCGCGCGATCCAAGTCGCCATGAAACACATTCGCCTCGGTCTGCAAACGTTCCATCGAATCGGGGGGCAGACGCCGCGTCAAAAAGATTGTTGGTTTCGACATTTCAGTTTCAAGTTCCAAAATTCAAGTTGCACGAGTGGGGCTCAGCAGCGTCATTTTCGTGTCACCCATTTTTCTGCCCCCCCTTTTTCTGCCAACTTCTCCTGTCATCACTTGGTCGCCGTGTACGCGTAGCGATTCCCGTCCCCCTCGAATAATCTGGCGGTGTTCCACGGAGCGATCAAGTTTCGCAATTGATCGACCACCCGGGCGTCATCGGCATCGGATTCGATGACTTCGGCGGACTGTTCGACCGCGGCGACAAAGGCTTGGTCGTCGGCTTGCCACAACCGGTCGGGCATTTCACCGCGTCCGATCCGTTCTTCGCAGGCGATCGCGGCGGCGAAGTAAACCATACAGGATGCGGTGAATCTCGGAAACGAGTGCATCGATCGGTACGCCATCGCGATCAGTCGATCGATGTGGAACGCTTCGGCAAGAATCGACGCCCGATAACGCTCGATCCGCTCGCGTGGGTCGTTGGCCAACAGAATGTCTGCCAATCGCATCACTCCTGCCAACGCGTGAGCAATCCCGGTGCTGTGCAGCGGATCGATCGTCGCTGCTGTCGTCGGCGTCATCAGGCAATGCGGTGTGATGACGGGATTGTGCAATCGCTGCACCCGGCCGATCGTGGCAATCTTGGAAACCGGCGCCACGCGTAAACTGTCGCGAAACACTTGGTGGATCGTCGCATCACCACTGAATCGATCGTTCAGAACGCGAGTCGCCCGCCGCAACGTCTCGTGGTGTGTCGACGCGTCTCGACGGAGTGGTGACACGACGCCGACGCTGGTGATGCCGTTGTTCATCCGCAGCATCCACGCCCAGCCATCGTCGATCAAGTGGTGTTGCGCTGCCGCATCCGCATCGAACGGTTCCGACGCGCGGTGATCACCGTGCAGCGAATTAAAAACATCCGAGTACGAGGCGACGCCGCGGAAATGAGCAAACGCGGCACAAGTCTTGGTGGCCAATCGATCCGTCATCGACGTGGCACCCGGCAATCGCGCCGACACCGTCGCCGCCCCGGACGCATCGATGACGAAGCCCGCCGTGATGGGATCGCCGGAGGCGAGGCCGATTCGTGCTCGGGCAGAATCCGACAAATCCAGTGACGTCACCGCGACGCCTTCCCTTGCATCAACGCCCGCTTCCATCGCTGTTTGAAACAGATAGGCATCCACGTCACTGCGGTACCAGTGCGTGTCGCTGTCGCAGTCTGTTGGACTGGCTGCGACGATCAGCGACCGTTGGCCGACCCGCGATTCGAGATTCCAGTCGCGATGATCGAAGTAGCTGAAACCACGTTTCATCCCGCAAGCGAGTTCCGGCAACGTCTGCCGCCAACGGCCGTAGGCGGAAAGGTTTTCCAAATCGGTGAGACCGTATTGTTGCCCGAGGCGGCGGAGTAGCAGGTCGGCGATCGGCGTGGAAGATTCACCGATCGCGAATCGGGGGTGCCTCGCCGCATCGAGCAAAGCCACGCGGCGGCCGCGCGATGCCAGGATTCTGGCCAGGATCGATCCCGAAAACCCGGAACCGATGATGGCAACGTCAAACCGCTGATTCATAACAGGCTTGTGCTCTGGTGGAGGATGGCGGATTCGAATCGGTCCAACAGATGCCGACGCGGCTCACTCAACTCGTCGCCCGTGATGTCCCAAAGGTCCACGCTCAGGCACGCGTCTCTGCGCATCTCGTCCAGCGAATCGACGAACAGTTCCACCAAGTGTTCCAGTTCGACCCGCGGCAAAGAATCCGCCGTGCCGTTCCAGCCGTGGCCGACTCGGGCGGGAATCAAACTGATGTGGCGGGCGCCGGCATGGATCGCATGACGGATCGACAGTCGCGCCCAACGCATCGATTCCTTCACCGACAGCCGTGGCGCGCCCACGATCAAAAAGACACGCAGGTCGATGCCTGCGGAAATCAGCGAGTTTGCATAGCGATCAAAATCGTCCCGAGACATCTGCTTGCCCAGGCGTTTCAGCATCCTCGGCTGCACCGTTTCCAGCCCGACGGCGACCTCCAGTTTGCCGGCGACGTGTTGACAGAATCGATCATGGCGGCGGCTACCGAAACGCGGGTGATTTTCGATGATCACCCGATCATAGCCGCAGCACAGTTGACCGATCAAAGCGTAGTCTTGCGGCGGTATACTGGACGGATCAAAGAAATTGCCACTGTTGTACAACTTGATCCAAGACGCGGGTTTGAGGCGTTGTTGGGCATAGCGAATCTGCGTCGGAATCGATCCTGGTTGCGATGGCTGCGGCAAAGTGTTGCGGTGCAAGTCACACATCGAGCAACCGATCGGGCAACGGCTGGCGGTCAAGAAGACGGTGGCGACATCGACGATTTCCGTGTTTCCGCATCCAACCCTGGTCGGCTCGCGTTCGTTCAGGAAAGCGTAGGGGCGCTGGGGATCGAGCACGGCGGACAAAACGGTGACGCGAAAATGAACAATGCGATCGAGGAATGCCCGAATTGTAACGCACGCATCCATAGCCGCGCACCGCACTGTCCGTGGTGCGGCCTGCAACGTGATTTGCCTGCTCTGCAACCCGTTCGGAAACGTCTCTCGTTGGGGGCGTTGATCACGATCTTGACGTTGGCCGCGTTGTTGATGTGGCTGATGTCGTTGAAACCGTCTGGCGCAGTTCCCTAACCCGGTCGGCATCTGGGCCCGAGGGCAACGCGGTGATTCATTTGTTAGCGGTAGCCCGCGAGCCCTCCGGTCTTTCACGGTGTTTACGAAACGCGACCGGACGGCTCGCGCCGTTCCGCCAAAAACCTCGTCAAACACAGGAAAGACATGCGCCACAGCGTTCACCCCGAGGGCGCCGTCGGAACTGTCATATTCGGAACCGCCGGGCGAGCCGTTGCGATGCGATCACCTCCGCGACCTTGATCTTTAATTCTTCAAGGAAAACAAGGGGAAGCATTGCGGGCAAGACGATAGCCACTTCTGCACGAGAGAACACGGTCAATGATCCGTCGAACTCGTGAAGCAAACGCTGCAAAACCAAACGGTAGTGTCGGCGAGTGATGATCGAACTAGCAAGACACGATCTGGCAAGTGCTCACCGGCACGGGTCACCACCACCACCGATTCAGCAGCCGAAGCGCTGGCAAGACCCTTCCAAAACTAATTCATGGAGAATCACGATGCGTCGTGTAATCGTACCTGCTTTGTTGGCCGTCGCTCTGGTCGCAAGCACCTCGTCAAACGCAAGCGCGTTTGGCCTGTTCGACAAACTTTGTAAAAGCGGTTGTGACACCGGCTGTGCAGCTGAACCCGCCTGTGGCTGTGAAGTCGCTTGCGAACCTGCATGCGGATGTGAAGTCGCCGTTCCTTGTGGATGTGCAGCCGAGCCGATGTGCGGCTGTGAAGTAGTCGATCCTTGCGGCTGTGACAGCGGCTGCAATAGGCGTGGCGGACTGCTCGCCAAGTTGTTCGGAAAGCACCGCGGATGCGGATGCGATGCGGGTTGCTGCGACGTCGAGCCGGCTTGCGGTTGCGAAGTTGCTGCTCCTTGCTGTGCACCCGAACCGGCCTGTGGCTGCGAAGTTGCAGCTCCGGCTTGCGGATGCGAAGTCCCGGCTTGCGACAGCTGCTGCGGACCGAAAAAGAGTCACTTCGGCTTGCTGAAGAAACTGTTCAGCAAGAAGAGCTCCTGCGGATGCGACATGGGTTGTGCCGCTGAGCCGACTTGCGGTTGCGAAATCATCGAGCCGGCTTGCGGATGCGAAGTCGCTGCTCCTTGCGGATGCAACTGAGATAGAGAAAGAGATGCCGAGGATCGGGATAATTTTCCTCGAGGAGTTCCCGCCAAGCACCCTGTTCCAACCGGCTGACTTGGGAGACGACTCACATCTTCTCCCTGGTGAGTGACCCGAGTCAGCTGTGCAACGCTCCGAGCCGATTCCGATTTCGAAGCGAATATCTCGAAAGCCCCGATGGTTTGAAAAAGCCATCGGGGCTTTTTTTTGGGCGTCTCGCGGGTTCTGCATCCCAGCCTCGTGTCGCCCGCCGTTGTCCCGTTCGAGCGATCCGATTTGCGTCGATTGGGACCTTGCGATCCAATCAACTTCGCGCGACGTTTTTCGTTGGGCTGGCTGATGTAGGGAATCGCTCAGGGTACGATGTCGTGAATGTCAGTCGTCTGAAATGCGACTTCAGTATTTTTCACCTCCGCCCAGGTCCACGTCGGCTGATGCTCGAAACTCCACCGTCGGTCCGCGTCAATCAACGCAACGCGATCGTGATTGCAGTGGTGGTGGCTGCGACAGGGATGCTGCTGGCGATGGTGTCGCCGATTTGGCTGATCAGTCTGCCGCTGGCGCCGTTGGCGTACTGGTGGTGGCGGCGGCGAACACTCCGCCGGCTAAGGGTGATGGCGGAGCCGTTTCCGGGCGAGCTGGAAGCCGCACTCGGGCAGCATGTCGCTTACTTTCGTGCCCTCGATGATGCCGGCCGCGAACGGTTTCGCAATCTCGTGAAAGTGTTTTTGGACGAAACTCCGATCACCGGCATTCGCACCGACGTCGACACCACCACGCGGGCACTTGTCGCCGCCAGCGCGATCATTCCCGTGTTCGGTTTTGACGATTGGGAATATGCGGGGTTGGGAGAGGTGCTGATCTACCCCAATGCGTTCGGCGACGATTACAGCACGTCGGGCGAAAACGACAACGTCGATCGTCGGACCTTGGGCATGGTCGGCCTCGGGCACCTGAGCGGCGTGATGATCCTGTCCAAGCCCGATCTGCTAGCGGGATTTGAAAACCCCGACGACAAACGCAATGTCGGGATTCACGAGTTTGCGCATCTGGTCGACAAGGCCGACGGAAGCGTCGACGGCATGCCGCCGGGAGCCAGCCTCGCGACCGCGGGGCCGTGGATTCAGTGGATCGGGGAAGAGCTCAAAAACAAACCACAGGGGCGTCACCACATCGATCAGTACGCCTACACCAACGAAGCGGAATACTTTGCGGTGCTGTCGGAATACTTTTTCGAAGCCCCGGACGTGCTGCAGTCCAAGGCACCGGAGATCTACGACATGCTGCAACAAATGTATCGCCAGAACACACGCAGCTTTCTGTCCGGTGTGACCCGTCGGCCCAAGCGGGTGAGGCGGAATGCCAAGTGCCCTTGTGGGAGCGGGAAAAAGTTCAAACACTGCTGTCGGCGGAAACGGTAGACGCGACCCAACCCTCTTTCATGACGATTCGACCCCATGTTTTTTGCCAGCGACAATTGGGCCGGCGCGGCCGACGAAATCGCCGCCTCCCTGCAGCGGCATTCGGGCGGTTTCTCTCCCGCCTACGGCGCCAGTGATCTCGACAAGCAATTGGAACAACGCTTCAACGAGTTGTTCGAGCGCGAAGTCGCGGTGTTTTTTGTCGGCACCGGAACCGCCGCCAATTCGCTGGCGCTGTCGGCCGTCAATCGCCCCGGCGGGTTTGTGCTTTGCCATCGCGAGGCTCATTTGATCGAAGACGAATGTGGCGCGCCGGAGTTCTTTACGTCCGGCGCCCGACTGGCACCGATCGATGGTTCGTTCGGGAAGATCGATCCGCACGCACTTCGTCGCGGTCTGCAACGCTTTGATCCGGAATTCGTCCACCACGGGCAACCGATGGCGGTCAGTGTGACCCAGGCGACCGAAGTCGGGACCGTCTATACCAATCAAGAGATTGCGGTGCTCGCCGAACACACCCATGCGTTCGGGTTGCCGCTGCACATGGACGGTGCGCGATTTGCCAACGCCATGGTGCGACTGGGATCGACTCCGGCCGAGATGACTTGGAAAAGCGGTGTCGATGTGCTCTCGTTCGGGGCGACGAAAAATGGTTGCTGGTGCGCCGAGGCACTGGTCTTTTTCGATCCGGCCCGGGCAAAACAGTTGCCGTTCATTCGCAAGCGTGCGGCGCAGTTGTTCAGCAAAACAAGATTCATCGCCGCCCAATTCCACGCCTACCTGGACGATGACCTGTGGATCCGGTTAGCCACGCACGCCAACGCGATGGCGGATCGATTGGCGACCGGGATCGCGGCTGCGAAAAACGTTTCGATCGGCTGGCCGTGTCAGTCAAACGAATTGTTCGTTACGATGCCGAAAGATTTGGCCGGACGGTTGAAAGAACAAGGTGCACGGTTTTATCCCTGGCCGGTCCCGGAAGAGTTTGAATCCCAATTGGCGGAGGGGCAGGGGCTGTATCGTCTGGTCACGTCGTTCGCCACCACGGTCGAAGACGTCGATCAGTTTTTGGGACTGATCGGGTGAGAAGTGGCAAAACGATGGGGGCAAAACGATGGGGGCAAAACGATGGGGGCAAAACGATGGGGGCAAAACGATGAAGTGGCAGAATGATGGGGTGGCAGAATGATGAAGTGGCAGAATGATGAAGTGGCAGAATGATGAAGTGGCAGAATGATGAAGTGGCAGAATGATGAAGTGGCAGAATGATGGGGGCAGCGGCCTGGCTTCATTGGGTTCTTGTCATCATTCTGCCCCGTATCATTCTGCCATCCTTTCTCTCCAAGTCGCTCAGCTTCGCGGCTGAGGCGCATTCGGCGGGGCGACCAAGGTGTGCAGGAATTCAATCACAGCTTGGCGGTCTTCCAGCGAGAGATTCAAAAACCGGTCGCGTGTTCCCTTGGATTCGCCCTCGTGCATCGTGATCGCTTCGAGCAGGGTTTCCGCCCGCCCGTCGTGCATGTACGGGGCTGAATCATGGACGCCCCACAGCGGTGGCGTCCTCCACTCTTGCGTGAAGTACGTCGTCTCCAAGTGCAGCCGCGTGTAATCGGTGCGTGTTTGGCGAATGTTCTGGTTCGTCGTCGTGACATTCTCCGTGGTGTAGGTGTCTCGTCCCGAGGCGGTTCGTTCTCGACCGCGGCGATTTAATTCGTTTTCAACCAAACGGGATTCGGCCTTGCTGGTTTGCCACGTCCTGGATTTACTTCGCTCGTTGACAAATCGAAGGGTCATGGGGGGGACGGGTGTGGCTGCAAACCGGTATTCATTGCGTGAAACGAACACACTGGAGCGTGTCGGGGTGGCAGACCTGGATGCACGGGTATTGATGCTGTTTGATTGTCGCGAAGCCAGCCCGGTTGAACCGGGTTCCATCGAATATTTCCCGCCGTAGTAGGCGGTCCCCATGACGGTGTCGTCCACCATGGTGCGAGTCGTGATCGCTTCGGTGTCGATCGCAAAGTCCATGCGTGTCACCGGCGTCGCGCGAACGATGTAGGGGTCGGCGGGGTTCAGGTCATAGGATTTCGGGCCCATGTCGTGCAGTAGCAGGTCGCTATAGATGCCTTGGGCCGGACCGAGTGTCGGGCGATGGCAGACGGCGCATCCGATCGACGCAAACACTTGTTCGCCGCGGGCGGCCAGCATGCGGCGATCGGATTCTTGCGAGACAGCCCGCGTCGGAGCCGGTAATGCGGCAACGAACGCCGCCATCGCCCTGATTTGTGAGTCGGAGATGTCGAAGGTCGGGTTTTGATACGCCGGCGCCATCGGGTCGGCCGGTTGATTGATTCGGCGGGTCTCCAGTCCGACTTCGGCCGCGCACGCCTGGTCACAAAAATCCAACAGCGACTTGACGTTGCCTCGCCATCCGAATTTGCCGATGCCGCCGCTGGCCAGCGTGGCCAAACGTCCGCTGATTTCCGGATGCTTGCTCTGCTCGCGTTCAACGACCCGTAGTTGTTTTTCGGTGACTTGGTCGATCAGCCCGGCACCAAACAGCGGCGTGGTGTTCCGCTGGAACATCCGCGCGCGAATCGTCGTTTGGTACTTGCCTTGGGTCGCCGTGTACAAGATCGGCGTGGCGTTGGCCAATCGAACTTCGGCGGCATTGGTTGAACCACCGTTGTCGCTGAACAGGGCGGGGATCTTCTCCATGAACGCCTGTCGGGACTGAGCAAACGCGGAGGTGCCGCCATGATGTGCCAGTGACAGCGAATTGACGATGCCGGCGCTGGGATCGATGAACCCGGGGTGGAAGCCGCGGATCGCCTGGCGAATGACATCCTGGTTGATCGGGCCGCCGGAGACGTGCATCGATTCAATGCTGATCGATTTGGCGTTGAATTCGGCTTCACCGGCGCCGCCGATCCCGCCCTGTCGATGGCAGACGGCACAGGATTGGCCGTTGAACAGCGGGCCGAGCCCGTCTTTGCCCATCAACGCCGGGTTTTGCGGCGACCAATTCTTTTCGAACAGTTGCCGACCGATCGCGACCGTCTCGGGCGACACGGCTGAGACCGCTGGCACACCGATCATCAGGCAAGCGAGCGTCCGGAACAGAACTCCGACGTTTCTAAAACACATCCGTTTCGACAACATGAGTGCCCCCCGTGGGCATTGAGGATTTTGATCGTCGCAATCCGCTTTGCGACGGTTTCGTCAGGGCGCGTCCGGACACCAATGATTCAGCTTTTCGGCTGAGGGGCATTCGGCGGCGCGACCAGAGTGTGCAGAAACTCGATCACGGCTTGCCGGTCTTCCAGTGGCAGTGTCAAGAATCGATCCCGCGTCCCTTTTGACTCGCCGTCGTGCATCGTGATCGCTTCCAGTAAGGTCTCCGCCCGACCGTCGTGCATGTAGGGAGCTGAATCATGAACGCCCCACAACGGTGGCGTTCTCCACTCCTGCGTGAAGTAGGTCGGTTCCAGGTGCAAGCGCGTAAAATCGGTACGTGTTTGACGATATTTGTGGGTGGTCGTCGTTGTATCCTCCGTGGTGTAGGTGTCTCGTCCGGAGGCGGTTCGTTCCCGAAAATGGCGGCTCACTCTGTTTTCGACCAGACGACTTTCCGTTTCGCTTGTTTGCCACGACTTGGACTTGCTTCGCTCATTGACAAACCGCAGGGTCATGGGTGGAACCGGAGCGGCTTCAAACCGATATTCATCACGTGAAACGAATACGCTGGGACGAGTCGGGATGGCGGACTTTGACGCAGCGGTGTCGATGCTGCTTGTTTGCCGGTTGAGAATGCGGGTTTCACCTGGTTCCATCGAATACCTCCCGCCGTAGTAGACGTTCCCCATGAGTTTCCCCGTGACGGTGTCATCCACCATTGTGAACGTCGTGACCGATTCCGAGTCGATCGCAAAGTCCATGCGTGTTATCGGCGTCTCTCGAATGATGTAGGGGTCGGCGGGGTTTAGGTCATAGGACTTCGGTCCCATGTCGTGCAGCAACAGGTCGCTGTAGATTCCCTGGGCGGGACCGAGTGTCGGACGATGGCAGACCGCGCAGCCGACCGCTGCAAACACTTGTTCGCCGCGGGCTGCCAGCATGCGGCGGCCGGATTCTTGTGGAATCGCGCGAGTCGGAGCGGGCAGGGCGGCAACGAATGCCTCCATCGCTTTGATCTGCGCGTCAGAAATATCGAAGGTCGGATTTCGATACGCCGGCGCCATCGGGTCGATCGGTTGATTGATCCGACGGGTTTCCAGCCCGACTTCGGCCGCACACGCTTGGTCACAAAAATCCAACAGCGTTCTCACGTTGCCTCGCCATCCGAACCGGCCCACACCGCCGCTTGCCAGCGTGGCCAAACGTCCGCTGATTTCCGGATGCTTGCTCTGTTCGCGCTCGACGACCCGTAGTTCTTTCTCGGTGACCTGGTCGATCAGCCCGGCACCAAACAGCGGCGTGGTGTTCCGCTGGAACATTCGTGCGCGAATCGTCGTTTGGTACTTGCCTTGGGTCGCCGTGTACAAGATCGGCGTGGCGTTGGCCAATCGGACTTCGGCGGCATCGGCCGATCCACCGTTGTCGCTGAACAGGGCGGGGATCTTCTCCATGAACGCCTGACGGGACTGAGCGAACGCGGAGGTTCCGCCGTGATGCGCCAGCGGCAGCGAGTTCACGAGGCCTGCTTTGGGATCGATGAACCCCGGGTGGAAGCCGCGGATCGCCTGTCGAACGACGTCCGCACTGACCGGATTCCTGAAGTCCCCGGAGACGTGCATCAACTCGATGCTGATCGATTTGGCGTTGAATTCGGCTTCGCCGGCGCCTCCGATCCCACCCTGTCGATGGCAGACGGCACAGGATTGGCCGTTGAACAGCGGGCCGAGCCCGTCTTTGCCCATCAACGCCGGGTTTTGCGGCGACCAATTCTTTTCGAACAGTTGCCGACCGATCGCGACTGTTTCGGGTGACACCGCCGAAACGACGGATCCCCCGATCAACAGACAGCCGACCAGCCCCAATCGAATACCGACCTTCGTAAAAAACATTCGTTTTGGCAACATCGTTGCCCCCGTGAGCGTCGCGAAAATGGAGTTGGTGTGCAGGCTTTAGC